>DATJAD010000017.1:0-18065 GCA_035516615.1 Candidatus Acidiferrum sp. | reverse complement strand
CGGCTCCACGTGGGGACTTCCGGATATGCGTACAAGGAATGGAAAGGCAGCTTCTATCCCGAGAAATTGCCGGACCGGGAGATGCTGAGCTTCTATGCCAAACAATTTTCGACCGTGGAGATCAACTACAGCTTTTACCGCATGCCAAAGGAAAGCCTGCTGGCACAATGGGCCAACACGGTTCCGGAAGGTTTTCAATTTGCCCTAAAGGCGAACCAACGCATTACGCACTTCAAACGGCTGCGCGATTGCAGCGACATTTTGAAACGATTCCTGGAGGTGGCCAGCGTGCTGCACGAGGGAAATCACCTGGCACCGATCCTCGTTCAGCTTCCGCCGAATTTCAAGTTCGACGCGGCACTGTTGGAAGAGTTTCTGTCGTTGCGGCCTCCGGCGTTTTCGTTTGCGTTCGAAGTGCGGCACGCATCGTGGCACACGGAGGAGACGTACGAGTTGCTGCGGCGGCACAAGACGGCGCTGTGCATCGCGGAGACGGATGAAGAGACGTCCTCGGAAGTACTGACGGCGGGATTCACCTATGTTCGGTTGAGGAGAGAGAAATACACACCGAAGATCCTCAAGGAGTGGCGGGAGAAGTTCGATGGCTGGCGCGCGGCGGGCGTGGATGTGTACGTGTACTGCAAGCACGACACGGGAGATGCGCCCAAATATGCGCGGCAGTTGCTGGGGTTGAAAAGCACGGGAGCGGAAAAGAAAGGCGAGAAACGCGAGGGCGCGAAGGCTGGGGGGGTCGGCAGACGGGAGGGAAAGCGGACGTGATAAAATAACGGCTCAAGGGGGCGACACGGTTTCGACGGAAGTTGTCGCGTCCCGGAGGCATGCCGGGGGCCACCCGCCCGTAACTGGATGGAAACTAGAACTGCCAATAACAACTTGGCACTTGCTGCTTAATTAATTAAGCGCACGCTTCCCCGGGCTTTGCTCACGGGCCCGGTAAGAGGCGTCACACAGTGAGCTGGCTTGAGCTTTTCGGTCCGTAAAGCCTGGGCGAGAACCATCGGACTAGCCGGCTGCGTTTCTTGCTCGTTCTGAGCGCGGCGGGCGAACCAGCGATTCGCGCAAGCGAGTCGCGACCGGAACTGAGATAAGCATGTAGGCTTCGGGCCGTAACGCTTTTCGGACGGGGGTTCGACTCCCCCCGCCTCCACCAACCATGGCGCGAACCGCGCGGATCACTTCCTGCCGACGAAGCGGAGGCGGAGGGTGAAGGCGCGGCCCTGGCCGCCAGCGAAGGTTCCATAGTTTGGCGCGTCCACGTTGTTCACCACCGTGTCTGGATTCTTACGGCCGAGAACATTGACTGCCTCGATGCGCGCGGCCCACAGATAGCCGTGGAATCCGAACTTCTTTTCGAGGCCAAGGTTCAGGCTTGTATAGCCGGGAAACCTCAGTGAGTTGGGCGCTCCCACCAGCTCCTGCTGCAAATTGACGGAACTGAATGGATAACCCGTCCGGTATTCGAGAAAATAGCTCAACTGCAAGCCCCAGATGTGTGTGGGTGTCCAGCCCCAGGAAAGCAACCGGTTGGGAGCGTCCCACAGCACCGGCGCGGACTGTTGGGGGGCGTAGAAGATCGAACCCAGAGCCGGGTTCAGAACTTGATTCGACCGTGCCCGCGACCTTGTATACGCGGCGTAAACTTGCGTGGATTCCGAGAAGACGTGGCGGACGGAGAGGGTGGCGGCGCGGTAACGATCCTTACGATGATCCTGAAGAAGGAAAATGCCGCCAGGCTGCGAAGGCTGCTGGTCAACATACGCAAGTCCGTGATCGCCATTGCGAGCCAGAAGTTCCAGGTCAACGTAAGTATTCGCACCGATTTTCTCCTGCCATCCGGCGCTCGAAATCGTGAAGCGAGGTTGCAGCAGGCCGTTCGCCGGTAGGGAAAATTGACTCACTACGGGGCCGAGGATTGGGATCGTCCCTGTTGGATCGTAAAACGTATCTACCTGCTGCTGGTCGTACGCCTGGGCAATCAACGAGAGATTCAAGGGCGCATTGTAGATTCCCCAACCCAATGAAAGTTTCGCCCGATCGTCACCGAAGGGCAGATAATTGCCGGAGATGCGCGGCTCCGCCATCCCGCTGTGCGTGAAGCTGTCCCAATCTCCGCGCAAACCGGCTTGAAATACAAAATGCTTAGAGAATTGCCACGTGTCCTGTGCATAGCCGCCCGCCTGGGTGTCAGAGAGCGCCGGATTGGCGATGCCGGTAAAGACCGTTTGCCGCGCTAGCGTGTTGTCCGCGCGCAGGGCCTGGATTTCGCCGCGTTCAGCGGATTGCGAGTATCTGAGTCCCGCAACGTTGAATCCTACGGAAAGCTGATGGCTTCCATGCCAGCGCCGCGAAGCGCCGATCACGTTTCCCACTGCCTGAAGCCGCCGGCCGCGCTGATGCAGCCGCTCAAAATAGTTTCCGCTGGCGCCCTGAGTCAGAAGCACATAGGAGAGCGGGCCCTGAGGGACGAAGTCCTGCACTCCGCTATCGGCGGCGATGCCCAGTTCGAAGAGAGTGTCATGCAGCCACACCTGATCCTGCAGAGCGACGAAGCCGCGCCGCTCATTGGCCGTCAGCGTGGTGGATTGCGGATCGAGTGCATCCAGGCCGAGGTTGACGCCATGCGCACGATCATAGAGTAGCGTCGCGTGCAGAATATGCTTTGGCGTGATGTTGTATTGAAGCCGCAGAAGATTATCGCCAGCCCAATTTTCCGAAGTATTCGCGCCCGCGGGCTGCTGCTTAACGACGGCGAACGTGTGCTGGATGCTGATCGCGTCCGAAAACCAGAAGCGCCCGCGCTCGATGGGGCCGGAAACAAGAAAGCGCGGGTACCAGTTGCCCAGATGCCATCCTTCCTGAACGTTGATTCCGGGGATCGGATTGGTGGTTCCAAAACGCCAGCGGTCATCGCCATCGGGAGTTTCGAGGCTCAAGACGTTCGCTCCCGAGTGCGCATAGGCTGCTCCGATTCGCGCCGTCTGGACTTCCGCTCCGCGCGTGGCGTCAATATTGAAACGCGAAGTCAATGCCCCGCTGGCCGGATCACCTACTTCGAATCCATCGAGCAGATATTGCGTTTCTCCTGAACGCGCTCCTGCCACGTGCAAATTATCCGCGTTGTCCTGTACGATTTCCGGCAACGCCACGAGACTCTGCTGCAGGACGTGGCTGTTGGGTACGGGGATATCGCGGATATCTTCTGTGGTCAACGACGAGCGCTGCGCTGTATCCCGCGGATCAATTTGAACTGGTCCCGCGGTAACTTGAACATGTTCATGAATTTCCTGCTGGTGATTCAAGACCAATGTGAGTTGATTGGCGGAGGCTCCTGGCCTTGCGCTCCCCACAGTGAATGACGGAATGGTGAGCAGATAAAAATCCGGCTTGCGAACCTCGATCTTATAGTCTCCCGCAGGCAGATTGCGAAGTACGAAGCGGCCGGCTCCATCGCTCTCCGTTCGGAACGACTGATGATTTTGGTTCTCAAAGGTGATCCGCGCGGAAGCGACAGGTACCCCATTTTCGTCCACGACCGTGCCGGTGCAATCACCCGGGTCTGCCGCGCGATTTTCTGCCGGAGCGAGAAGCGCGAGAAAAAGAAATGAGCCCAGGAGCAGAGGACGAGCCATCTTGCCAGACCTCGCCAGGTAGAGCCTCTCCATTAGACTACAAATCAGACTCCCATCCGCCACGTGTACTTTTTCGCAAAAGGTTCCGTGGCGTAAGCGTCTTCCGGGGGTACAATGGGTCTTGACGATAGGTCCGGTCCCCAAGGCCAGAAAAGCACTTTTTGAATCGAGTCGATGCGCCCCAAAGGCCCCATCTCGCGAAGACTGCGACCGCTGCGCATGTGGTGTGTGCCGCTGATCGTTTTGTTCGCGGGATGCTTCTGGCTCGTTACGTCCGCGCACGCGCAGAGCGTCGCAGAAGCCGCGCGGCAAGAACAAGCGCGCAAAGCGAAGGAGCATCGCGCGCCACAGCACGTTTACACGGACGACGATTTGAAGCGCGCGCAAATTCTTACTCCTGCCGACGAAGCCAAAGTAGAGGCGCGTAAGAAACATTCACTTCCGCCCTCCGCTGAGCAACCCGAAAAGACATTCGATGCAGGCTCGCCCGCGGGAAACGAATCGCTGGGAGAAATCGCCCGGCGTTACCGCCGGGAGAAAGCCGCGCGAGAAGCCCAAGATGCACTCAAGAAAGAACCGGCGTCAGGTTTCCCGATGAAGCTGCCCGCGAATTCCTTCGCGGTTGTAAAGCCGACGATCGCACCTCCCAACGGATCTTCTCGAATGATCGCACCTAGCAGCGGGTCGCGCCCGATCGTAATTCCCCGGGAACGCCGCGACAGTGCTCAGACGTTTTCTGAAATCATTCCGGGGCTGCGAACCTCCACAGCTGATCCTATGGTCTCTCGGACGCGGCGGGTTCCGTCCAGCGTTGCTTCGCGAGGAAGAATTTCTCCGTTCGAACCGAGGCCGGTCCTCCCCGGACGCATGATAAGCGTTTCGCCATGGCGCGCCTTTGTGACGACTGACGTCGCGCACCTGGAGCGAGTGACCGTGAAGCGCGGAGACACTTACTGGAAATTTGCGCGCGAATATCTCGGACATGGCTCGCGCTGGCAGGAACTACTGGAGATTAATCCGGGCGCGAGTGATCCGCGCGCTCTGCCCGAAGGCAGCGAGATTTTTGTTCCCCGCCGCGGAGCAAGTCCGACGGGGCTGACTTCTTCTTTGAACGCGTCCCGCGCCATCACGGTCCGCCCGGGTGACACGCTGTGGTCTATCGCGCGATCTTATTTCGGGTCCGGGGCGGCCTGGACTTGCCTGGCTCATTTCAATCCGCAGATTCACAATCCTGACTTGATCCTTCCCGGCGAGACGCTTTCTCTTCCTTCCACTTGCAGCCCAACGCCCTAGCGGTGCATTGGGGGTTGCCGAGCTAAACTCCTCCGAATCGCGGCGCCTCGAGCGCCACCCAAAGTGGCCATATAAGACATTGCAAATACAGGGCTTACACTGGCCATTGCTCTGTGGTCGGATTGGGGTTGAAAGCTCTTTTCTGTTTCGCGCGTCCGTTTGGCGTGTTACAACGCTAACCGGCGGAGAGTTCTGGACAGGCAGCCGGGGCGAAGGAAGAGTGGGAGATCAAGTTGCGCATGATTGCGATCGCATTGGTCATCGGAATTCTGGCGCTGCTGGTGTTGGGAGGCTACGCCATGAGCAGAAGGTCAGGAAAGGCGCCCGCGATAGGAACAGCTGCACCGGATTTTACGCTTGGCTCGGAAAACGGCGAAAATGTTTCCCTTCACGACTATCGCGGCAAGTGGGTGGTCCTGTATTTCTATCCCAAAGATTTCACCAGCGGCTGCACGATTGAAGCGCACAATTTCCAGCGAGATCTGGCCGATTATGAGAAGCGCGGCGCGGTGATTCTTGGAGTCAGCGTGCAGGACGAGAAATCGCATCAGGCGTTCTGCACCAAGGAAGGGCTGCATTTCAAACTCCTGGCCGACACAGAGAAAAAAGTTTCGGAAAAGTATGGTTCGTCCGTGAATCTCCTGTTCACAAAAATCTCCTCGCGCCACACGTTTCTGATTGACCCGCAGGGCGTGATCCGCAGGATGTGGCTGGACGTTAACGTCCAGACGCATAGCCAAGAGGTTCTCGCCGCATTGGATGAACTGCAAAAATCGCCGAGCCGCTAATCGAAGAGCATTGTTGGCGGAAACGTCAGGGCCAACGACGCGACTCGGGGAAGATCGCGCGAAGCGCTTTTTGTGCGCGCACCTGAAGGTCAGTTCCGAACCGAAGTTCAAGTAGATGTGCCGGAGGACTGGTTCAGCCCTTGGCGAGATTCTTGATTTGTTTGGCGAGTTTCTCGATGGCCTGGGCTTCTTTCACGAGGGAAACGTCCAGGGTGAGCGTCTCGTTGGTCTTGTCTACCTTGTCTTTGAGCTCGGAAGCTAGCGCGTAGAGATGATGAACGTCGTCGCGAATGTGTTGCTGATTCTGCTGGTCAATGTGCCTTTGCACCGCAGGATTGGGGGCCGGAGGACCATCCAGGCCAGCCGGGGCATAGGGATCCGGAGCATTGGGAGAAGGAAGCGGCTGGGGAGTTCCGCGGCTCTGGGAGTAAGAGGTCACGGGCTTCACAATCATTACACCGAGAGCACCCGCGAGTGCTGTAAGTGCGCGGCGTCGGGACTCTTGCATGGGAACCTCCAAGGACGAAGAGATGCCTATTCTTATACACCCATGCAAGGATCATGGCGCGCATTTGTCTTTGAGAGGAAGGTGTCGAACTAGTCCGCGCTCTTCATTTCAATCTTGGAGGTGTCCGGGGGCAAAGAGGCCGGAGCGGAATCGCCTTTGACATAGTGGTTGTACCATGCGAGGTAGCGCTTGAGACGGTCCTCAAGATGAGAAGGAACGGTGAATTCGTGGTATTCGCCGGGATAGACGACGAGTTCGGTGGTGCGATTGAGAGCGCGTAAGGCCTGATACATTTGTTCGCCGCCGAGGACGGGAACATTGACGTCGAGATTGCCGCCCATGAAGAGCGCAGGGGTCCTGATGTCCTGGACTTTATAGAAGTAGGCGAGTTTGTCCCAGATGTCCTTGTGCTCCCAGGGATAGCCGAGTTCGATGTAATAGTCGCGCTGGTACTGGTCGTGGCCGTAAAGGCTGATGAATTCGGAAGCTCCGGCGCCGGAGATGGCGGCCTTGAACCGGTTGGTTTGGCCGATGATAAAGTCGGTGGAGATCCCTCCGTATGACCACCCGCCGACGCCGAGCTTATTGGGATCGGCAACGCCCTGGGCGATGGCGTAGTCCACGAAGGCCATGTCGTCCTGAAAATCCTTTCCGCCCCAATCCGCCCAGATGGCCTTGCAGTATGGTTCGCCATAGCCAGAAGAACCCCGAGGATTGGGAAATAGGACAACGTAGCCATTGGCGGCGAAGAGCTGTGCAAGATGGCTGAACTCCGCGTAATAGGCCCAAACAGGTCCACCGTGGGGACGGAGTAGTGTGGGATACCTTTTGCCGGGAACGTAATCGAGCGGCTTGTACATGTAACCGTGGACGATGGTGCCGTCCTTGCTCTTGAAGCTGACATATTCGCCCTGGGAAAGCTTGAGCTGGGACATCAGCGCATCATTGGTGTGGGTGACTCGATCGAGCTTCCCGTTGATAAGGGTGTAGACCTCGTCGGGGCGGTCGAGGGTGACGATGTCGGCTGCGATCTCTCCTGACTTAGAGAGCGCGAAGGAATAAAGCATAAGGCGGCCACCGATGGGGCGGGTGATTTTTCCCGTGACGGGATCAATTTGAAGAAGATTCTGCGTGCCATCGTCGTCGGCGATGAAAAGTATGGACTTGCCATCGGGACTGAAGCGTGGATCGGAAGAGTTACGGTCGAGCGTCAGAGTGAGGACTCTTGCTTCGCTAGGCTGACCACCAATTGCCGGAACGGGAACGACTGCAATGTGGTGGGTGGCGTATTGGAACAGCTTGGGATCGAGCTGCGAGGAGTAGGCGATTTCCTTGCCGTCGGGGGACCAAGCTGGGGAACGATCTTCGCCGGGATTGGCAGTGACCTGTGTGATGTGAGCTCCCTTGTCGGTGTTGTCCGCGGAGACCATCCAGACGTTGGTGTCGTAGGTGCGGTCAGGATCGGGGAGGGAGCGGTTGCTGACGAAGGCGAGCAGCTTGCCGTCGGGAGACCAAGCGGGGTCCGAATCGTCGAAGTCACCGGAGGTGACCTGGGTGAGGGATTTTGAGGCGAGATCGAAAACATAGAGGTGAGTGCGACGGCGGTCGAGATAGCCGATGGTGTCTTCTTTAAATTGGAGACGGTCAATGACCCAGGGTTTCTGCGTTTTGGGCTTTTTATCCTTGGCGGAATCGTCCGAGTCGTCGGCTTGATCCGTGCTTTTGTCTTTAGCCGCTTGTAACTCTTCAGGTGTGGGGTCTTTGAGAACAAGCACGAGACGCCGGCTGTCGGGGGACCAAGCGAAATTAGAAACGTCCTGAGGCGTGTCTGTGAGCTTTTGGGCTTCGCCACCGAGGCGATTGAGGAGCCAGACCTGAGTTTTTCCGTCGTTTCGGGCGGACAGGAAGGCGAGCCATTTGCCGTCCGGGCTCCAGCGAGGATGGTTCGAGGAAACGCCCTCGGCGGAGAGAGGAACGGCGTCGCCGCCTCCGGCAGGAACCATCCAGATGCGATCCTCGGTCTTGTCTTCGGCGAGCTTCGTCGAGGTGACGGTGTAGGCGACCCACTGGCCGTCGGGAGAGATGCGTGGATCCTGGACCTGTTTTATCCGGAACAGATCCTGGATGGTGATGGGCCGGGTCGAACCAGCAGACTGCCCGGCCTGGAGCAACGGTAGTGCTGCGAGAAGAAGTACAGTCACGAACAAGCGAAGGGCAGGTTTCATGAAGCAGGGCTCCCGAGAAATTATGAGTGCAGGCGAACGGCGCAGTTTATCACCGGTGCGGCAAAAAAATATTCAGGAGAATGCATTTTTTAGTTGCATGCAGATGCAGACCTTGTATCCTTCCGGTGCCATCTCGCTTCCATGACGCGCTAGGAGCGAGAGCCGCCCGAGGAGGACGACGGTAAAAATTGAGCAGCATATCAGTTCCCGCCCACTTACCTGCCCCTGCAATTCCCCAAGCGAGAAAGAAAACGGCAAAGCTGACGCTCTGGCCGCTGGTGGCCGCGACGTTTTTCATGGTGTCGGGGGGAACGTACGGCACGGAAGAGATCGTTCATGGCGCGGGGTATGGGCGCGGAATTTTGATTTTGCTGTTCTTGCCGGTGCTGTGGAGTTTGCCGACGGCGTTCATGATAGGAGAACTTTCCAGCGCGCTGCCGCAGGAAGGCGGCTACTATGCGTGGGTGCGGCGCGGGATGGGGAATTTCTGGGGATTCCAGGAAGCGTGGCTTTCGCTGGCGGCGAGCATTTTCGATATGGCGATTTACCCGACGCTTTTTGTTTTTTATCTCGCGCAGGTGGCGCCATGGTTTGGGATCGGGAGTCACGGGGTAATGGCTGGATTGTTTGTGGTGGTGGCTTGCGCGGTGTTGAACTTGGCGGGGATTCGCGTGGTGGGGCTGACGTCGCTGTGGCTGTTCTTTCTGCTCTCGGCGCCATTCGCGCTGGTGGTGGTGCTCTCGCCGCTAAAGGCGGGAGCGTTCGCGGCGCCCCAAGCGGCTTCGGCGACCACTGGACTTGGATTGCTTGCCGGCGTGCTGGTAGCCATGTGGAATTACATGGGCTGGGATAACGCTTCGACGATCGCCCAGGAAGTAGAGCGGCCGCAGCGGACGTATCCCAAGGCGATGATCGCCGCGGTGGTACTGGTTTCGCTGACTTACGTCTTGCCGTTCCTGGCGGTTTATGTCACGGGGATTCCGGCTTCGCGATTTGCCGAAGACGGATCGTGGGCGGGGATCGCGGGAATGATAGGCGGGAAGATTTACGGATTCGAGTGGCTACGGGTTTTGCTGGTGACGGGTGGGATGATGAGCGCGTTCGGAATGTTCAACGCGTTGGTAATGAGCTATTCGAGATTGCCGCTGGCGATGTCCTGGGACGGGATGCTGCCGAAGGTGTTTGGGAAGGTCAGCCGCAAGACGAAGGCGCCGTGGGTGGCGATCATTGTTTGTGCAACGTGCTGGGCGGCTTGCCTGGGGCTGGGATTTCAGAGGCTCGTAACAATTGATATTATGCTGTATGGGGCGAGCCTTTCGCTGGAATTCATCACGCTAGTGGTGCTGAGGATTCGGGAGCCGGAATTGAAGAGGGAATTTCGAGTGCCGGGAGGACTGCCGGGGGCCATCCTGGCCGGTGCTTTTCCCATGGCGCTGATGAGCTTGGCGCTGGTGAAGAGCGGAAGCGAGACGATCCTGGGAATGAATGGCCTGGTGTTCGGAGGACTGATTATCTCCGCGGGATTTGGACTGTATTTTGCGACGGCCGGATTGCGCAGGCGCGCGGCGGTGCGGCCGGCGATTCGCGATATGGAAATGGCAGAGGCCGACTAGAAGAGTTTTTTCTACAACCAATTTGCTGCCCGGCTTGCCTGAGCCGGGCGATTTTTTTGGCGGTGGCGCGGCGTTCTCCTGTAGTCTGTTCTGCTTGTCATCCCATCCGGGGGTTCCTGATGAATAGATTCCGGTTCGCTGCCATTTCGGTTTCTTTGCTGATTGTTGTCCTGATGAGCCTTCCGCTCTTTTCCGCGCAGAATGCGGGGCCGGGTTCCGAGCAGGAGTCTTTTGGAGGGCTACGCTGGCGGATGATCGGACCGGGACGTGCGGGCAGATGCGTAGCGGTTGCGGGAGTGCCAGGACAGCCGGATGTGTATTACTTCGGTGCGGTCGAAGGCGGAGTGTGGCGAACGGACGATGCCGGGCGCACATGGAAACCGATTTTTGATGCAGAGAAGGTGGCTTCCATCGGAGCGATTGCGGTGGCACCGATGAATCCGGAGATCATCTATGTAGGAACAGGAGAGCCGGATTTGAGATCGTCGCTGTCGTCCGGGGATGGGATGTACCGATCGAGCGACGGAGGGAAAACGTGGACGCACATCGGATTGCAGGATACCAGGCACATCGGGCGAATCTTGATTGATCCGCAAAATGCGGAGCACGTGTACGTGGCGGCGCTGGGGCATGCTTACGCGGCAAATGCGCAACGCGGGGTGTTCGAAACAGAAGACGGCGGGAAGAGCTGGAAGAAGATTCTGTACCGCGACGAGAATACGGGCGCGATTGATCTGGCATTTGAGCCGGGAAATCCGAAGACGATTTACGCGGCGCTGCTGCAGACGAGAAGACCGCCGTGGAGCATCTATGCCCCATCCAAGGGGCCTGGGACGGGCCTCTACCGTTCTAACGACGGAGGAGCGCACTGGGATGAAATCAGCGGGCACGGGCTGCCCTCGGAAGGCCTTGGGAGAGTCGGGATCGCGTATGCGCCGAGCAATCCAAGAAGAATCTATTTGATCGTGGATGCGAAGGAGGGAGGGCTGTACCGGTCCGACGATGGAGGGGGGAGCTGGGCGCTTGAGAGCGACGACCGGAGAATCTGGGAGCGGGGATGGTACTTCGGAGAGCTGAGCGTGGATCCCAAGCACGAGGACACGGTCTATGTGATGGACACGTCCACATACAAGTCCACGGATGGCGGAAAAACGTTCACGGCGTTCAAGGGTGCGCCGGGCGGCGACGATTACCACGAAATGTGGATTGATCCCGCGGAACCGAGGCGCATGATCGTAAGCAGCGATCAAGGAGTAGTGGTGACGGGCAATGGCGGAGAGACATGGAGCTCGTGGTACAACCAGCCGACAGGGCAGTTTTATCATGTGATCACAGATGACCGGTTTCCGTACTGGGTTTACGGGGCGCAGCAGGACAGCGGCGCGCTGGCGACGCCCAGCCGGAGCAATTACCGGAAACTGAATTTTCACGACTGGAAGCCGATGGACGCAGGCGGGGAAAATGGTTACATCGCGCCCGATCCGATGCATCCCGGAGTGATTTTTGGCGGAACGGTGTCGCGGGAAGCTTTGGACAATGGGCAGAATTTAGAGGTGCCGCCGTCGCTCGCGCATCAAGGAGATTTCCGGACGACGTGGACCATGCCGCTGGTGTTTTCTCCCCTGGACAAGCGGGTGTTGTACTTCGGATCGCAAGTGCTGTTTCGCACGGCGGACGGCGGAAATTCGTGGCAGGAGATCAGCCCGGATTTGACGCGGGAAGATCCAGGTGCTCCCGCGAATCTGGATGCAGCGACGGCGGCGGATGCGCCCTCGGAAAAGAGGCGCGGGATTATTTATACGATTGCGCCATCGTACGTGCGCGCGGGAGAGATCTGGACGGGGACAGACGATGGATTGATTCAACTGACTCGAGATGGAGGAAAGACGTGGAAGAACGTCACGCCGCCCGAGATCACGGCGTGGAGCAAGGTGACGCACATCGAGGCGTCGCATTTTGAAGCGGGCGAGGCCTATGCGGCGGTGGACCGGCACCGGTTGGATGACGACCGGCCGTATTTATACAAGACGCGCGATTTAGGGAAGACGTGGACGGAGGTGAATCACGGAATTCCGGACGGGAGCTTCTTGAACTGTGTCAGAGAAGACCCGGAACGGAGAGGGTTGTTATATGCGTGCACGGAGACGGGCGTCTATGTTTCGTTTAACGACGGGGACGATTGGGAATCGCTGCAACTGAACATGCCGACGGTATCCGTGCGGGATCTGGTGGTGCATGGAGATGATTTGGTGATTGCGACGTTTGGGAGGGCGCTGTGGATTCTGGATGATGCAACGCCGCTGCGGCAAATGAAGCCAGAGATTACCGGGAAGGAAGCGTGGCTCTTCAAACCGCAAATCGCCTACAGAATGCGGCCGGGAACGGATGAGGGGACACCGGTGCCATTCGACGAGCCGACTTATGAGAATGCGCCGACGGGGGCGGCGATTGACTACTACTTGAAAGAGAAACCGGCGGGAGCCGTTCAACTGGAGATAGTAGATGCGACGGGAAAGCTGGTGCGGCGATACGCAAGCGACGACGAAATGAAGAAGACCGATCCGAAGAGCGTCCCATATCCGATGGAATGGGTGAACGAGCCGCAACCCTTGGCGGCGGAAGCTGGAAGGCACCGGTTTTATTGGGATTTGCGCTACGGGGTGACGAAAGGAGCGACTGGGTTTTTCGGCAGGCCGGCGGGAGTCTGGGCGCCACCGGGAAACTATCGAGTAAGGCTGACGGTGGATGGCAAGAGCCTCGAGGAACCTCTGACCGTGAAGATGGATCCGCGTGTGAAGACTCCGCAAGCGGGATTGGAGAAACAGTTCGAGGTTGCGAGTGGAATTGCTGGGAAACTGGGAGAGGTGTCCACTGCCCTGCAAGCGGAAAGAAAATTGCGCGAGGAGATTGAAGCACGGCGAAAAGCGGCGAACGGCAATGCGGAATTGTTGGAGACATTGGAGAAGCTCCAGCAAAAGCTGGAGGACCGCAAACACGCGGGAGCAGGAGAGTTCGGAGTGTTCGGGAGCGGGCTTCCTGAAGGGGGTAAGGCGTCGTTGCCGGAAGCAGCATCCGGATTGAGGAAACTGCTTTTTTCGGTGGAAAGTGCCGATGCAGCGCCGACTGCGGACGCCGAAACTGCAGCAGTGAAATGGGAGGCTGCCGCTTCGGGAGCGGTGGCAAGATGGCGGGAAATTCAATCAAGCGATCTAACGCGAGTGAACGAGCTGCTCGCGAAGGCGAACCTGGAGAAGATTGGAGTTCGCTGAGCAATTCGGGCACAGCAATGCTGCTCACCTACATCGGAATTGGATCGCACGTTCAGGTGGCTGGCAGGCTAATACTGGAATAAAGGAAGAGGCTATGAGTGCGTTTTGTTGCGACTTTGCGCGCGGGGGTGTGTTTAATGAAAAGAGTCGAGGGGAGACATAAGTCTCCGGAAAGAGGAAGGCGATGAAGATGCAAGCAGGGGTGCGCGCGTTTGTGCTGATGACGGGAGCGTTATTTTTAGGGGCGGTGCCGGCTGCGGTGATGGCCCAAGCGCCGCAAGATAATGGGCAGGAGCAGGCAACTCCGCCCGCCCAGCAGCCCTCACAGCAGGCTGCGCCAAACGGTGCTCCGGCGAATGCGCCAGGGATGCGCGGACGCGGAATGTTGCAAGGGCTGAATTTGACAGATGACCAAAAGGCGCAGATCAAGAAGATTCATGAGGATGCCAGGTCACAGGTGGATGCTCTTCAAGGGGATACTTCCCTCTCCGATGCGGACCGGCAGGCAAAGATCAAGGCGATTCACCGTGCGACAATGCACCAAGTGCATAGCGTTCTGACTCCCGACCAGCGGCGGCAATTGCGCGAGGAGATGCGGGAACGGCGCGCGCAGCGGCAGCAACAGCAGCAGCCATCTTGAAACGCGGAATATAATCCGAGGAATACCAGACGGCCCCGGCCGAGTCGGGGCCGTTCGATTTAGGCGGCGAAGAGCAAGCGCAGCGAGAGCATGGGCCCGCCAGATTTGCTATTCTGCATGGTGTGGGCAACAGGAGCCAATTCCCTTCCCGGCCACTTCTGATCTTCTCGAGTGCAATCGCTCCGTTGGTGCTCAGCGGCGCGGCGGCGAAGCCGGGCTCGCAACCGCTGAGGCAGCTAGCACCGGCGCAGTCCTCCGCTCAACAAACTTCACCTCAAACGACCGCGACGCCGCAGCAAGCGCCCGCACTGAATGCGCCCGGACAAACGGTGCAGCAACCGACGACGACTTCGCCACCTGCTGTACCGCAATACCTTCCCCCTGCTCCTCCGCGGCAAGGCTTGAACGTCGTGGTGCTCGATCCCGCGCATGGCGGAACCGATCCGGGAGCGCGCGGAACCGGTGGCGTGAGAGAGAGCGACCTAGTGCTGGAACTCGCCGAGCAGGTGCGGCGTTCGCTGGAAACCCAGGGATTCCAGGTAATCCAAACGCGGAGTGGAAACGACGATCCATCACTGGACGACCGCTCGGCGATGGCGAATGCGCAGACCGGCGCGGTCTTTGTCTCGCTGCATATCGCTTCGACCGGATTGCCGGGGACGGTTCGAACGTACGTGATGACGGACATGCCCGCCGCGCCGGATGCTTCGGGGTTGATCCCATGGAATCAAGCGCAGGGACCGTATCTCGCGCTGAGCCGCCAATTGGGCGACGCGGTGCAGGGACAGCTCGCGCTTTATTTTCACGGTTCTCCCGATAACGCTCTGGCGGCGGCCGTACGCCAATTGCGGACGACGGCGGCGCCGGCCATTGCCGTCGAACTCTCGAGCGTAGCGGTGCAGGATCGGGGAGATCTCGACCGAATGATGCCGGGAGTCGCTGATGCGATTGCGCGCGGCGTGGCGGCATTCCGTCCGCTTTATGTGACGCCGGGACAAACGGGAGCGCAGCCGTGAGCCCAAGATGGCGCGTTTGGCTGATTGCGGCGCTCTCGGCGGCGGTGCTGATTGCGGCCATTTATTTTCCCTTTTTGCGGCGCAGGGTAAAGAAAGAGCAGAATCCGCAGCCTTCAGAGGAGCGTGTTCGGCAGGAGCTGACGGAACCAGTCGAAGAGAACGCCGCAAATCCGCGTGTGAAGACGACTCTTTTTTGGGCAGCGGACGAGAACGATAGCGGTTTGGCTCCGGTGACTGTGGATCTTCCGCTTTCGAACGATCCAGCAATGCGCGCGAAACAAGTGCTCAATACGCTGGTGGCCGGGCCGGTAGATGCGGATCTGCGGACGCTGCCACCGGACGCGGTTTTGCTGGCGTTTTACCTTCTGCCGGACGGGACAGGGATCGCGGACTTTTCGGAAGCGCTGGCGACCTCGACGCCCTCCGGGATTCAAAGCGAACAATTGGCGGTGGATTCGATTGCGCGGACGCTCGAGGCGAATGTGCCGCAAGTGAAGAGGCTGAAAATCCTGATTCATGGCCAGGAAATGGATACGCTGGCGGGGCATGTGGATTTGACGCAGACATTCGTGGTGGACACGAAGGCTGCGGCGGCACCGGCAACAGCTGTCCCTTCGGCCCAACCGGCGGCCGCGACGCCTGCAAATCCCGCGGGCAAGGCTACTCCACAGACAACGGCTGCTCCCCACCCGTAAAGGGCGGGGAGCCCGACCGTTTCCTTCGGAAGCGCTCGGGATAATACGATCAAACAGTGACCAGGCCGGCCGCGCGAGTTGACACGCAGGGAACGGGACGGGCAAACTGACGCGGCGGACCGCAACGCCATCGGCGATGCTTAATGGGAATCGGGTTGGACCATTCCAACCTTGGGCCCTTGCAGGATGCAGGAGGAAGAGTGAGAGCAGACGGACGCGGGGCAGACCAGATGAGGCCGCTGGTGATCACGCCGGACTATATTTCCACGGCGGAAGGCAGCGTGCTGATTGAGCTGGGAAAGACACGCGTGATCTGCACGGCCACGGTAGATGACGGCGTGCCGGGTTTCTTGAAGGGCGCGGGCAAGGGCTGGGTGACAAGCGAATATGGGATGTTGCCTCGCGCAACTGAGGAACGGACGCCGAGAGAGGCGGCGCGCGGCAAACAGAGCGGCCGTACTCTGGAGATTCAGAGATTAATCGGCAGATCGCTGCGCGCGATCACGGACCAGGAAGCGATGGGCGAAAGGACGGTGTGGCTGGACTGCGACGTGATCCAAGCGGACGGCGGAACGCGGACGGCTTCGATTACCGGTGCGTTTGTGGCGATGGCCCTGGCGATGGAGCGGCTGGTGGCGGCAGGAATCTTGAAGCGTTCGCCACTGATTGATTCGGTGGCGGCCACGAGCGTGGGCATTGTGGACGACCGGGCGTTGCTGGACCTGGCGTACGAAGAAGATTCGCGGGCAGAGGTGGACATGAACGTGGTCATGACCGGACGAGGGGATTTCGTAGAAATTCAGGCGACGGCGGAAGGGCGGCCGTTTTCGGGCGGGGAGATGCAGGATTTGCTGGCGCTCGCGGCGGCTGGAATCCGAAGGATTACGGAAGTGCAACGAACGGTGCTGCCGCCGAAATATCTGGCGCGGGGAAGATAGAGAACGATCCGCACGGCGCAAAGGGAGCACCGAGCAAGCACCCACCGCGCCAGAAGCAAATCACCGAGAAGATGACCGTGCCCAGGAAAATTTACCTCGCTTCGACAAACGAGGGAAAACTGCGAGAGTATCGCGCATTGGCGCAAGAGGCCAAGGCGGAGGTTTCGCTCGAGCTGTTGCCGGGGATCGAAGGGATGGCTTCGTTCGCGGAGGATGCGCCGACGTTTGGAGAAAATGCGGTTGGCAAGGCGTTGCATTTTTCTAGACTCTCGAACGAACCTGTGCTCGCCGACGACTCAGGATTGGTGGTGCCGTCGATGGGCGGAGCGCCGGGGGTGAAGTCGGCGCGGTATGCAGGGGATAAAGCCACGAACGGCGAACGTATAGAGAAGCTTTTGCGAGAAATGAGCGGAAAGAAAGGGCCGGAGCGCACCGCTCATTTTGTTTGCGTAATCGCATTGGCCAAACACGGGCGCGCGGGAACAATCGTTTCGGACCGTGTGGATGGATGCATCCTGGAAGCCGCTTACGGAGAGAGCGGTTTTGGATACGACCCGGTGTTCTACTTTCCGCATCTGAAGAAGACGTTTGCGGAGCTCTCAACGGAAGAGAAAAACAAATACAGCCACAGAGGAAAGGCGTTTCGGCGGCTCCTCGCGGCGTTGCCGAAGGTGCTATAGTTCCGCGCATGGCAAAATCGAAAACGAAACAAAAAACCGCCAAGAGGAGGCTCGCGGAGCACAAAGCAGCGAGAACCGGAGAATCCCCGCCCGCCAAAGGTGTCACGAGAGCCGCTGGGACGAACCCGAAGCGGGTGGCCGCGATTCTACAAAAACTGGACGAAGCTTACCCGGCGGCGGAATGTGAGTTGAAACATGAGAACGCTTTCCAACTCCTGATCTCGACGATCCTTTCGGCGCAGTGCACCGATGTGCGCGTGAATCAGGTGACCGCGACGCTCTATCAGAAATACCGCGGACCGAAGGATTTTGCTTACGCGGATCCGAAAGTGCTCGAGCAGGAGATCCGGCCCACGGGTTTTTTCAGGAACAAGACGAAGTCCGTGATGGGAGCCAGCAAGGAGATCGTGGAGAAATTCGGCGGTGAAGTGCCGCGAACGATGGAAAAAATGCTCACCTTGCCGGGGGTGGCGCGGAAAACCGCGAACGTGGTACTGGGAACAGCTTACGGAATCGCGAGCGGAATCGTTGTGGACACCCACGTACAACGACTTACAAACCGGCTGGACCTCACGCGAAACGAAGATCCGAAAAAGATTGAACAGGATTTGATGCAGATCATACCCAAGGAAAAGTGGATCAAATTCTCGCACCAGCTGATCTGGCACGGACGGAGAGTGTGCGCCGCGCGAAAGCCGAGATGCGTGGGGTGCAACCTGGAAACACTGTGCTACTCGAAGGACAAAACGG
>DATJAD010000016.1:0-18579 GCA_035516615.1 Candidatus Acidiferrum sp. | reverse complement strand
TGGTGGCATTGAAGCGATAGGAGAACTGGCCACCTGAAACGCCCGTGTTCGTAAGGGCATTGTAGATCGCGGAGTTGATGATGCGGCCGTAATAGATGCCGTAGCCGCCGCGAAGAGAAGTCTTGCCGTCGCCGAAGATGTCCCAGGCAAAACCGACGCGCGGCCCCCAGTTATTCGTATCGTTGGGCAACCTGGTGGTGTTGGGAACGGCGGGATTCGGCAAAATGGGTCTGGGAAGGTTTTCATATTCGAAACGGACGCCAAGGTTCAAGGTCAGCCGGGGAAGGACCCGCCAAGCGTCCTCCGCGAAAAATGCGATGTCGTCCGTATTCAACGTGAACCCGAGCGGCCCGAATGCCTGCTGATAGCTGGAAAAGCAGGGAGTGGTGTGAGCCGCTCCGCATTGATTTGGTTCGTACAGGTCGGAAAGATAGTTGCCGATGGTAGTGTAGGAAAACGAGCCATATTGATAGCGAAGGTTTTCGCTGAGATCGTTGGTGTGAGCGAAGTCGATTCCAAACTTAAAATCATGCTTGCCCTGGGTCCAAGTGACGGTATCCGCGAACTGCGTACGGCGCTCATCCGGGAAGGCAGGGCGCTGCAGGAACGTGGGCACGCCCATATCGAAGCCGTTGGAGATGAAAACGTCTGGAGGAAGGCCCAGGGGATTGGTATAGCTAGGGAAGTTTGGAGAAGTCAGGAAGTTGGCCTGCTCGTAGGCAGTGGGAGCCTGAGCGTACTCGAATTCGAAATCGCGGCCATATTGGAAGCGAGCTTCATTGGAAAGCGAGTTGGTGAGGATGGTGAAGAGTTTGGCGACGCCCCAGGTCTCGCGAACGTAGTCATTGCCGAAACTGGCGACGCCGTAAGTTGCGCTGGAGTTTGTCTGGATTCCAGCAGGGGAAATCCAGCGCATGCGATTGACCTCAAAGCTGGCGTGGTTTTTGGCATTGATCTGCCAGTCAATTTTGGGGAAGAAAAGGGTGGACTGGCCTTTGCGAGGCACGGTTCCGGTCTCCGAGAGGAGGCCATTCAAACCGCTGTTGTAGTCTTGAACGGCAGTCGCATAGTCTGCAAGAGCCAGGTTGTTAAAGAGGGTGCATGCGCCTTGAGTGGCGGCAAGCTGGTTCTTATCGGAAAAAGATGAAGTATCAAGAGTGGCGCAGGAGCCGCCGTGAGTGCTGAGGTCCGAGGCGGGGGCGGCGAAAAATGCGTTCGGATTGGAGGCTTTCGAATTGCCAGGGAAATTGTGGTCGTAGCGATCGAAAGCGAAGAACCAAAAGAGCTTGTCCTTAATGATGCGGCCGCCGATGCCGAAGCCGTAGATCTTGCGGACGTCCGGGGGATTGTAAGGAGTGGTGGTGTAAACGCCGGGAGAGGTCTGAGCAGTCAGAGTGGTGAAAGGATTGGTGGCGCCCCAAGCATTGTCGCGATCGTAGAAATAAACTTCTCCGTGGAGGTCGTTGGTGCCGCTCTTGGTGACGGTGTTGACGACGGCGCCCGCGGCGCGGCCATATTCGGCGGAGTAGTTGGAAGTATTGACCTGGAATTCCTGGACGGCGGCCTTCGGAGTGGAGTAGCCGATGCGAGTGCGGCCGCGCTCTTCGGAGAAGAAAGCCTGATTGTTGTCAGCGCCGTCCACGGTGTTATTGTTCAAGAGAGTGCTGATTCCGCGAAAGCTCAAGAGGCCGAAGCCGTTGGAGTCATTGACGACGCCGGGAGTGAGAAGCGCGAAATCCGACCAGCGGCCACCGTTAATCGGAAGATTGCTGATGGAGGTCTGGTTGACGATAGGCGAAAAATCGGGCGAGGTGGTGTTGACCTGGGGAGCCTCGGAACTGACAACGACGGTGGCGCCTGCGGAGGCCACGCTCAACTTGGGAGAAACGTCTGTGGTGGTACCAACCTGGACGACCACGTCCTTGGCGGTGTAGAGGGCAAAGCCCTGCGCCTGGATGGTGACGGTGTAGGAAGTGGGTTGAAGCTTCAGGACGCGGAAGAAGCCCGATTCATCGGTTGTGACGGACTGAGAAAAATTGGTTCCATTGTTCTTGACGGTAATGGTGGCGTTGGGGACGACAGCGCCCGTGGAATCCATGACTGTGCCGCTGATGGCGCCGTCGGTGGTGGACTGGGCATGGGCAACTCCCCCCAGGATTAAAACTCCGACGAGCATAACCAAACAACTGAAACACCACGACGACCTGCGACTGCGCTTCATAAATCTTCCTCCTGGAAAACAAATCAAGATTCAAAATCAAAACGGATTTCCGCCGTCCCTCCGGGATGAAGAGGAATAAGAGAAAGTTCAGTGTGGCGCACACCCGCCAACGGAACTTGATAAAAACTATCCAAGGCCCATAAATTCTTTGGCTCTATACCTATCACATCAGCAAGGACCGCACAAATCCCCAGCTGTGGAAAACCTGGAACGCCCGGAGCGGTTTGATGAAAGCCTGGGAGCGAACCCGTTTTCCCGTTTGCAAGATGCGAGGAGGCTAACGGATTGTTATTGCGGTTGCGTTAAAACATGGAAAACGCCCGGTAACAACCGCAACTTGCGGCGAGTCACAGGCTGCGCTAGAGTCACGCTTCCGCGGGGGGAGACGCATGGAACGAAAAGCGAGGACAACAGTTCCGAAAAAAAAGAGAATCTCGCTGTATGCGGGAGAAAGCGTGCGCATGCTGCTGACGCGGGCGCAGATCCGGAAACGCATCGGAGAAATGGGCAAGCAGATCCGACGAGATTTTCCGGGAGAGCCGCTGATTCTGGTGGGAGTGCTGAAAGGAGCGGTGTTGTTTCTTGCGGATTTGTCGCGGGAGATCGGCGGGGAAGTGACGTTTGACTTCATTGCGGTATCGAGTTACGGGAAAGAAGCGAGATCTTCGGGGCAGGTGAAGCTGAATAAGGACCTGGATGCGAGTATTGAGGGGAAATCGGTGATCGTGGTGGAAGACATTCTGGATACGGGATTGACGCTGCAATATCTGCTGCGAATTCTGGAACAGCGGAAGCCGAAGCATTTGCGGATTGCGGCGCTATTAGAGAAGCCCGAGCGCAGAATTGCCGCGGTACACGCCGATTATGTGGGATTTACGATTCCGAACGAGTTCGTAGTGGGGTACGGGCTGGATTATGCGGAGCGCTACCGGAACCTGCCTGACGTGGGGATCTTGTCGTTCACGAGTTCGACTTCCAGCCAGAAATAGGCAGGGAATTTGGTCGAGCCACGGGCGTGAAGGGCGCGAGGAATGCCGCGCGCTGTTAACTGCTGTTCATTCGCGGCCCTGCTATAATGACGCGACTCGATGAATTCCTTGGACCCACAAGCTGCCGCCGGAGCGACCGCAACCGAAACAATGGTTCCAGCAGAAGTGCTGCGCACGCTGGCGGAGATTGGGCAAGAAGTCAACGCTTCGCTAAACCTGGATGAAGTGCTGGCGCGTTCGGCGGCACTGATCAAGAGGCACATTGATTACGAAATTTTCGGAGTGCTCCTGATTGAAGAAGATGGGCAATACCTGAAACACCGATTTTCCATCGGATATCCTCGGGCGCTGGCGGAAAATCTGCGAGTTCCGGTGGGCGAGGGAATTACCGGAACTGCTGCGGTGACGGGACAGCCGGTGCGCGTGGGAGACGTATCGAAGGCGACGCACTATATCAACGCGATCGAGAGCGTGCGGTCCGAGCTGGCCGTGCCGCTGATGCTGCAAGGGAAGTGCATCGGCGTGCTGGATATTCAGAGCAATCAGCCGGATTATTTCACGCCGGAACAACAGAGCATTCTGACATTGCTGGCGACACGACTGGCGATCGCGATCGAGAATGCGCGGCTGTTCGAACGAGTGCGCGCGCAGGCGGACACACTGCTGCTGCTGAATGAAGTGAGCAGGGAGATGAGTTCGATACTGGACGTGGAGCAACTTCTGAGGAGCGCGGCGGAACTGACGCAGCGTGTGATTGATTACCAGATCCTGAGCATCATGCTGTACGACGAAGAGCAGAAGATATTCCGGCACCGCCTGGATGTGAAGCACGGGCAGCGGGTGCAAGGGAAATTGCGCGTGGCGGCGAGCGAAGGGATCGTCGGAGCGGCGGCGACGTTGAAAGAGCCGGTGATGGTGCCGGACGTGACAGCCGATCCGAGATATTTGCTGGTGAATCCGGAGACGCGGTCGGAACTGGCGATACCGATGTTGCACAAAGGCAGGGTGGTTGGAGTGCTCGATCTGGAGAGTCCGCAGCTGAATGCGTTTCGAGAGGAGCATGTGCAAACGCTTTCGATCCTTGCGGCGAATCTGGCCGTTTCGTTGGAGAATGCGAGGCTGTACGAGCAGGTTGCGCGAGACGAAGCGAGGCTGGAACGAGATCTGAACGCGGCGAAGCGTATTCAAGGCGCGCTGCTGCGTCCGGTGCCGAGCGAGGATTTTGAATTGGATATGGCGGCGCGGTACATTTCCGCGCGGGAAGTGTGCGGAGATCTGTATGAGTTTCTGCGGTACGGACCGCAACAACTTGGCGTGGCGCTTGCAGACGTGAGCGGGAAGGGAACGGCGGCGGCGCTGTACGGCGCGGTGGCCATCGGCATCATGCGCAGCCTGGCGCCACAGAAGTTGCAACCCGCGGAGATGCTGCGGCAGATGAACGAGCACATTGGCGAGCGGCGAATCGAAGGGCGGTTCATGACGGCGTGCTTCGCAACTTGGCAAAAAGGGCGGAAGAAGTTTCGAGTAGCCAACGCGGGACAATCGCAACCGCTGCTGTACAAGGATGGGCGTTGCGGGAAGATCGAGCTGACGGGATTTCCGCTGGGGATATTCGATGATGTTCGATACGACGAATGGAGTGCGACGCTGGAAACCGGGAACGTTGTGGTGTTTCATTCGGATGGCATTGCGGAGTCCTCGAACAGCGAAGGACAATTTTTCGGGACGGAGCGGCTCCGGAAGCTGGTCGAACAGCACCACGAATTGAACGCCACGGAACTTTCCGATTTGATTTTGCGCGAAGTGGACTGGTTTGCGCAAAATGCGCCGCTGGCGGACGACCGAACTCTGGTTGTACTTAAGGTCCGATGAGCGCGACACCCTCCAAAACTTCCAAAAAATATCGCTATGTGGACCCGGCCGAGTTCACGCCGGAATTTGCGTGGCGTCGAACGGGCAAGGGCGCGGAGGGAGTGTATTGCGAGGATGTGCCGCTGGCACGGGCCGCCGAGGAATTCGGCACGCCCGTGTATCTATATAGCGCGTCTGCAATTGCGACAGCGTTTCGGGAACTGAGCGACGGACTCCGGCGCGTGCCGCATACGATTTGTTTCGCGATGAAATCGAACCGGAATCTGACGCTGCTGCAACATCTGGCGAAACTGGGAAGCGGGTTCGACATTGTGTCCGTCGGAGAGCTGGCGAGCCTGGAACATTTGAGAGTCCCCGGAGAGCGAATTGTTTTTTCCGGAGTGGGCAAATCGCGAGAAGAAATTCGGGAAGCACTGCGTTACCGCGGCGGAAACCGAAAAGGCGAACGAGGAATCTTGCTTTTCAATGTGGAATCAGAAGCGGAGCTGGAGGTTTTGCTCGGAGAGGCTGAACGAGAGCAGCGTCGAGGGGCGGGCGCGCCGAGCGTTTCCGTTCGAGTAAATCCCGACGTGCAGGCGGGCGGCCATCCGCACATTTCGACAGGACATCATCAGCACAAATTCGGATTGGATTGGAGCGCGGCGCACAAACTTTATCTGAAACACCGCGATTCGCGAGGCATTCGTTGGCAGGGAATCAGCGCACACATCGGATCGCAGATCATTTCGCGCGGCCCGTTCGAACGGGCATTCAGCCGACTAGCGGGATACAGCCGGGAGCTGCGGCGTGAAGGAATTTCGCTGAGTTACCTCGATATCGGCGGAGGACTAGGTGTGCGGTACACGGACGAGCGGCCGATGAAGCGCGGGGAATATGCGCGCATGGCGGCGCGCATGGTGCGGCCGCTCGGAATTCATCTGCTGCTAGAGCCGGGGCGCTCAATCATCGCTTCGGCGGGAGTGTTGTTGACCCGAGTGTTGTACACGAAAGAGATTAGGGGGAAGAGATTCGTGATTGTGGATGCGGCGATGAACGACCTGATGAGGCCGACATTGTACGGAGCGACGCATCCGATTACGAGGGTTTTGCGCCAGCGCGGCAAGGACTACGGTGTAAATCGCGCAGACATTGCAGGACCGGTGTGCGAGACGGGGGATTGTTTCCTGCATGATTGGCCCATCGGAGAGGTAGAACCCGGCGAGATACTGGCGGTTTGGACGGCCGGAGCATACGGAATGTCGCTGGCATCGAATTACAACGCAAGGACGCGGCCAGCCGAAGTGCTGGTCGACAGGGGCAGCGCGCGGCTGATCCGGCGGCGCGAGACGGAGCGCGATCTCATCCGCGGGGATGTACTTGCCTGATTTTTATTCCAGGCTGGTGCGGATGGAGAAAATGGGGAAGTTCAGACGTCGCCCCATTTGAGTTTGCTGCGCAGAATTTCATAATAGGATTTTCGCGGTGGCTGAATCAGCTTAAGGCATCCGGAGGAGCGAGTGATGCGCACGCGATCGCCGCTCTCCATCGGAACTCCTTTTTGCCCGTCCAATGTCAGATAGATGGACTCGGCATCTCCGAGAACACACAGTTCAACCAGACAGGAATCGCGGACGACCAAGGGCCGGTCGCTCAGGGTGTGCGGACAGATCGGAGTGATGATGAACGACTCGACAGCGGGATGAACGATGGGCCCGCCAGCGGAGAGGGAATAGGCGGTCGAGCCGGTGGGAGTGGCGACAATTAGACCGTCCGAACGGTAACGACAGACAAAACTCCCATCAATGGAGAGACGCAACTCGATCATGCGCGCCAAGGCGCTCTTATTGATGACCACGTCATTCAGGACGCTCTGCTCGTCCACGACAGAATCTCCCCGGCAAAGCGTGGCGAGCAGCATGGTCCGCTCGCTCGCGGTCAACCGGCCAGCGAGCGTATCTTCAAGCGCCGGGTAGAGCTCTTCGAGAGTGAAACTGGTGAGAAAACCGAGACTTCCGAGGTTGATAGGGAGAATGGGAATGCACCGGGAAGCAGCTTCTCGCGCCGCAGATAGAAGAGTGCCGTCACCGCCGAGCACAAGGATCATGTCGGATTGTGCTGCCAGTTGTTCGCGGCTGAGGCCGGCCGCAGGGTTGCCCAGAGTCTTTGCCGTTTCGCTGTCGCAAAGGGATTTTACGCCGCGTTCGGCGAGCCAGGCTTGCAATGGAAGAACGATACCAGGAACGTCAGCAGGCCGGGGACGAGTGACAATGCCGATGGTGCGGACGGTGTGGGGAGGCATGGCTTGATCGAATTCTATCTTAGGCTTGTTTGCGCGCGTGCAGAAAATACTCCTGGTTTCCCTCGGCACCGGGTAAGCGGCTGGGTTTGACTCCGAGGCAAGTGAGGCCCAATGTCTCGACGGCAGCGCGGACGCTTGCGATGGCGCTTTCGTGGAGCATGGGATCTTTCACAATGCCGCCGCGACCGACATCTTCGCGACGCAGCTCGAATTGGGGCTTGATGAGGACGAGGAAATCCGCGCCGGGCTTCGCCACGGCGACTGCGGGAGGCAGCACCTTGGTCACAGAGATGAAGGAGACATCGGCGACGACTGCGTCCACGGTTTCGCGAAGATCCACAGGGAGCAATTCGCGCGCATTTTTCTCGATGCGCACGATTCGGGAATCCCCATGCAATTTCCAGGCGAGTTGGGCCGTGTTCACGTCCACGGCGTAGACGCGCGCTGCGCCGTGTTGAAGCAAGCAATCGGTGAAGCCGCCCGTCGAAGAGCCGACATCGAGGCAGACTTTGCCTTCAACGCGCAACCTAAAATCCTCGAACGCGCCTTCCAGCTTGAGACCGCCGCGACTCGCGTACTTTTGCAGACGGCTGGTGACTTCCAGAAGAGCTTCGGGGGAAACCGTTGAGCCCGCTTTCGCGGCTCGTGCGCCATTCACCTGGACTTCTCCGGCAAGAATCATGGCTTGCGCTTTTTGGCGGGATTCGGCGAGGCCGCGCTCGACGAGAAGAAGATCGAGGCGGATTCTGGCGGACTTGGATTTCATAGAGTGTTCGAACAGAGTTTCGCGGCTGCAGAGATATTCACGGATCAAGAGCGCCGGTGAACCAGATACCGAGCGATTTCGTGAAGGCGAGATGCATTGTCACCGTAGGCCTTCAGCTCGGCAATCGCTTGGGCCGAAAGTTGGTCCGCGATCTGGTGAGAACGTTCCAGGCCGTAGAGGGAAGGATACGTGGCTTTCTGCTGCTCCACGTCCTTTCCAGCGGTCTTTCCGAGCGCGGCAGAGGATTCTTCCACGTCGAGAATGTCGTCCGTTACCTGAAAGGCCCAGCCGATCGTTTCGCCAAAGCGGCGTAAGCGCACGACATCGGAGTCCGCGGCGCCCATGCAGAGCGCGCCAGCGGAGATGGACGCGCGAATCAAAGCAGCGGTTTTCGAGCGGTGGATGTACTCCAACGTTTCCGGTCCAACGCTCTTACCCTCGGCTTCCAGGTCGGCGACCTGTCCGCCGACCATGCCATTCACGGTCCCTGCCGCCGATGAAATCTCCGTAAGCATTTTTACGCGACGCCCCGCATCCACAGGGGTGGCAGCGATGGTTTCGAATGCCAGCGTGAGAAGCGCATCGCCGGCGAGAATCGCGATGGCTTCGCCGAATTGTTTGTGGCAGGTGGGCTTGCCACGGCGCAAATCATCGTTGTCGAGGGCGGGGAGATCATCGTGAATCAGCGAATAGGTATGAATGAATTCAATGGCACAAGCGGGATGCAGCGCGGGCGCGACGTCTGAGGAGAAGATGCGAGCTGTTTCCAGGCAAAGGATTGGACGAAGGCGCTTTCCGCCAGCGAAAACGCAGTACCGCATGGCTTCATGGATGGAGGCGGGGCGGGTTTCGGCCGCTGGCAGCAATCGCTGAAGTGCGGCATCAACGGAGGCCAAATCTTCTTCAAAGAAATCGGGGAGCTTCATTGGGGAAAGGAATCCGCCAGCGCGCGGGGAAGCGAAGCGTTCACGAATCGCCCTCGCCTTCAGGTTCGAAAGGCTCGGCGGAAAGTTTTCCGTCCGCCTTCTTGAGGAGAATTTCGACTTTTCCTTCGGCTTCTTCGAGCTGCTTCTGGCATTCGCGCGAAAGGGCAACGCCCTCTTCAAAAAGTTTCATGGCATCGTCGAGAGAGAGCTGAGGGCTTTCCAGGCGCCGCACGACTTCCTCGAGACGCGCCAGAGAACGCTCAAAATCAGGTTTTTTCTGAGGTTCTGGTTTTTTGGCTGAAGGAGTATTCACTCGTTTTGTCCGTCAATTCAATTTAGCTATTTCTGGCAACCCGCGCAAAAGTAAGTCGAGCGGCCGCCGTGCTGAATGCGCCGGGCCGGCTTACCGCAGCGGCGGCAGGATTTTCGTTCGCGGCTGTACACGCGCAAAAGCTCTTCCACTCCCTGAAACCACCAGTCCGCGTTGCGAAAATCGGGCGGGGGGTGCAGACAGCATTTTAGGGCAGCCTGGAGAACGGACACAATCGCTTTGTGGAGGCGGGAGGCTTCTCGATGCTTGAGCGAGCGGGCGCGGCGGCGGGGATCGAGCCTTGCGCGCCAGAGTGCTTCGCAAGAATAGATGTTGCCGATGCCCGCGACGCGGGATTGATCCAGGAGAAATTCCTTCAGTGGACGCTTGGATTCGTCCAAGAGTTTCGCGAAGGCGCCCGAAGTGAATTCGGGCGCGAGAGCATCCACGCCGAGAACTTTCAGGCCCGGGCATTCTTCTGGAGAACCCCAAGCGTGGACGCGTCCAAAGTGGCGGTCGTCGGCGAAAGCGAGCACGCCCCGATCCAGTTCGAGGGCAAAATCCACGTGGACGCCTTTTGCAACTTGGTTTGCGCGCCGCAACAATTCGCGGGAGTTCGAGAACCAGATGAGTTGGCCATCCAGGCGGAAGTGCATGGTGATCAGTCCGCGATCGAGCTCCAAGAGCAGATACTTTCCGTAGCGCTTTACGGTGCGGATGACCCGGCCTTGTGCGAACCGCGCGAGGTGCGCCGGGCTTTGGGGTTTCGTGGAGATGGGATGGAAAACGTGAACGCAACGAATCCTCTGGCCTTGGACGAGGGGCCGCAAGGCGCGGGCGATGGCTTCGACTTCCGGAAGTTCAGGCATTCTCGCGTTGGAATTGCTCAGTTCCCAGGTTCAAGTTTCAAAATATGCTTTTGCGTGTTCGCTTCGGCGGTATCGGTAAAGGGATCGAGAATGGGCCGACCGTGGTACCAGTAGGAGAACTGATCGGTGTAATGGCTACTGCCCCATTGGCCGCTTTGGCCCGCGGGAATCAGCATGAGGGAATCATCCCAATCGGCCAGGTTGGCGACAAAGCGCATGGCGGGACCATGACGAGGATTGGCGGCGCGTGGGCTAAAAGCAGTTCCGGACTGTGGCTTGCCGCTGATGCTAAGTAGAGTTTTGAGAATGCCTTCGCGTCCGAGCGGGTGAAGCATTTCGAGAGAATCGAAACGCTTCCAGGGCCAGTCCTTGATCTTCGCTTCGCCCGTTTCCTTCTGCAGTCGCGCGACGGCGGTGTCGGCGGCAGCGACCAGCAGTTCATCGTAATTTTTGTAAGCTCCCGGGAGCCAGGTCCGCGGCCGGTCGGTCAGGATGCGCTGGAGAAAGGTTACGCTCCTCCAGCGGTACAAAGCTGTGTCCTTACCAAGATAGGGTTCGAGGATCAGCCGCAGGGCTTCATGACGCGCGACTTCGAGAAAGGGAACTACGGTCGAATCGGCGTCGGCCATGCCGTTCCAATCTTTGGCGAGAGAGATCAGGTTTTGTGTGCGCGGATCTTTGGGCTGAAAGGCCTTGGCCGCAGCTACCAACTGTTCGGCAAGAAACACATCCGGATAGCTGTAGGTATCGGTTTGGACGTTCATCATGTCGGAGGGGCGAAGGTCGTGCTTGTCGTGCAGCAAATCCCAAATTCTAGCCGTGCGATACGGTTCTTCCCAACGGTCGGTTAGATACTCCTTGTAGAGCGGGCCGACGACGCGGGCGTTTGCGGTCACGATCAGTCCGCTTGCGGGATCGAGAGCTTGTGGCAGCTTGTCGAAGGGGATGTAGCCGGTCCATTCGTAATCGTCGGTGTCGCCGGGCACAGGCACTTCGCCATGGCCTTGCTTCCGGATAGGAACGCGAGCCGCCATGAGGTAGCCGATGTTCCCTTGCACATCCGCGTAGACGGCGTTTTGAGCCGGTCCCCAGATGTCTTTCATCACGGCGCAAAACTGCTTCCAGTCTTGAGCTTTGCCCATAAGGTTGTAGGTGTTCGCGAGGCCTCCCGGTTCGGTCGCGGTCCAACGAAGAGCGTAGGCTTGATTGCCTTCGCGATGCACGACGGGGCCATGCCGAGTGACCATGATCTTCATGTGTTGATCGGGCTGGCCCTTGACGTGGATCACTTCATCGTCAATCTGGGCTTTGACCCAGGCTCCGTGGACGAGATATTCGTCTTCGTCGGAGTGATTGAGCGTCTCTATGTAGAGGTCCTGCACATCGGCGCCATTGTTGGTGAAGCCCCAGGCGATGCGATCGTTGTGTCCGATGATGACGAAGGGGGCTCCGGGAAGAGTGAGGCCTTTCACATTCCAGCCGGGAGCGGTGAGATGGATT
This sequence comes from Candidatus Acidiferrum sp., assembly GCA_035516615.1. Lineage (GTDB taxonomy): Bacteria > Acidobacteriota > Terriglobia > Acidiferrales > UBA7541 > Acidiferrum. The sequence continues at coordinate 6,848 of DATJAD010000016.1, read as the reverse complement.
TCATACCAAATGGGGGGAATGGAAAGCTCGAGGTGAGTGTCGTTGGCGAGGAGCGGCTTGCCGGTGGCGGTGTGGTCGCCGCTGACAACCCAGTCGTTGCTGCCCAGGCCACTGCGAATATCGCGTTGCGACTGACCCACCCAGGAGACGAGGGAATCGGCGAGAGCACAGGTGAAATCGGGGCAATCAGCTAGCGGATCTAGCGACGCCTCGGCCTTTAGGACAGAGTCCGGCTCGATGTCGTCATCGTCGTCATCCTCTTGAGATTTGGCACGGCTTCTTTGCCAACCGTCGTCCACGACATCGGGATCGCCGATGACGAAATGATCCATTTCCGCTTCCGGGGAGAAGAGATCATGAGCGCGCTGCGGGCTGACGCGCTGGGTGACTTTGGCGCGATCCAGTTCGCGCTCCCAAGTGTCGGTGAGCGTCTCGTACATGTACGCGGCGATGACCAGAGAGTCCGAAGGTTTCCAGGGCTGAGGCTTGTAGTGCAGGAGGGTGAATTCGAGTGGCAGGTTGCTTAAGTGCGTTTCGATGAAACGGTTGACGCCGGTCGCGTAAGCTTCGATGGCGCGTTTGGGGTCGGGCGGGAGCAGGGCAACATCGCGATCGGCCGCGGGACCGAAGCGCAGCAGCCGGAATCTCCTGTCAACCGGGAGAGCTTTCGGGCCGACGATTTCTGACAATTGGCCCCGCGCAGCACGGCGCAGCAAATCCATCTGCCAGAGGCGGTCCTGGGCCATGACGTAACCTTGCGCTTCGGCCATGTCCTGCAAGGAGCCGGCGCGGATGTGCGGCACTCCCCAGATATCGCGCTCGACGGTGACTTCCTTCTGCAGCCCGGGAATTTTGATGGAACCATCCACCTGCGGGAGCGGACGGTACACAATCCACCAAGCGAGCGTGCCGATGAGAAAAACCACGACGGTAATCAGCCATCCCAAAACACGCAGGGTCGTTCGCACGATTTCTCCCACTCGCCTCGCCGAAAAATGAGTGTAGAGGACGCTCCGCTGTGGCGCAACCTCGCCTTGCTGGCGTGCGACTGCTGATACAATGCTGGATGGAACTTCCGAAACAATGTTCGCGATTCGATTGCTGGGCGTCGTCGCGCTGGTTGCGCTCAACGGCTTTTTTGCGGCCGCGGAGTTTTCGCTTGTCGCGGTGCGGCTTTCGCGTGTGCGGCAACTGGTGGCCGGGGGCAACGCGCGTGCCCGCATCGTTGAAGCATTGCTGGGAGATTTGCACCGCGTCGTTTCCGGCGTGCAACTGGGCATAACGATCACCAGCCTCTCGATTGGCGCTCTTGGAGAGTCTGCTCTAGCCAACTTTTTTGGGTCCATGTGGCCGGAGAGGCACAGCACGCACACGGCGCTGCTGGTCCATGCCTCCGCGCTCGCAGTGGCGTTCGCGCTGCTCAGCGCGTTGCACGTGGTGATGGGTGAGCTCGTTCCGAAAACGATCAGTCTCGCCCGAGCCGAACGCGTGGCGCTGCTGATTGCGCGCCCGTTTCGCTGGTTCCTCAGTACATTCCGGTGGGCTATAGATTTTCTGGATGGGATCTCGAGCGCGGTGGTCAAAGCGCTAGGCGTAACCGCGCCGCACGGGCACGGCGTGGCGCATTCGACGGAGGAACTGCAAATTCAAATTCAGCAGGCGCGCGAGCGCGGGCTCCTGGCGCCGGGCGAGGAAAAATTCATCCTGAGCGCAATTGAATTGGGCCAAGTCCAAGTGCGGGAGATTATGGTGCCGCGGCCGGATATGCACATACTTCCCATTGAGGCTTCGCTCGATGAGGTGACGCGCGTGTTTGCCACGACGCAAAGGTCGCGCATCCCAGTGTATCGTGGAACTCCCGATCACATCCTCGGATTCGTGCATATCAAGGACATGATGTGGGTGCTGATGGACCGCGACCGGCGGCTGGAAGAAGGGCTGGCGATTCCCCCGTTTGACCTGCGACGAGTTCTGCGCGAGGTGCTCATCGTACCGGAAACCAAGCCGGCGAGTGAGTTGCTGGTTGAGCTGCGGACTCACCGAGTGGGGATGGCCGTCGTCGTGGACGAGTTTGGGAGCATTCTCGGCCTCGTCACGATGGAGGACATACTGGAGCAAATGGTTGGCGAAATACACGACGAGTTCGACGTGATTGAACGGCCGCTCACGCTCGCCGATGGCGCGATCATCTTCGATGCCGGGCTCAACGTGCGCGATCTGGACGCCCAGTACAACATCACGTTGCCCGATGATCCTGCCTACGCGACGGTTGGCGGATTTGTTCTCGATCAGCTGGGTTTTATTCCGCGCGGCGGCGAGAGTTTCGATTACGGCGATTTCCGGTTCGCGGTTGTGGAAATGGACGGCCGGCGCGTGGCGCGCGTCAAGGTGCAGCGTTTGCCGGGGGCGGCGAGCAACGGCAAAATCCGTTCCAGTCAGGCAACCTCGGCGCGAGAATCGGATTCCGTCGCGCCAAACTCGTGAATTCCCATGGTGCGTCACCTCCTCAAACGATTCGTTCTGACTCTTCCGGCGCTCTGGCTAGTGCTCACACTCGTTTTTCTGTTGATTCACATCGTGCCCGGGGATCCCGTGGAGCAAATGTTGGGAGAGGGCGCGGCAGCGGGCGCCGCCGAACAGCTTCGGCATTCCCTGGGACTCGACCAGCCTTTGCGGGTTCAGTATTGGCATTACCTGCGCGACCTCGCCAGTGGAAATTTAGGGGAATCCCTCAAGTTTCAGGCGCCCGTTCGCCGCATCATCTTCGAGCGCTATCCGGCTACGATGGAACTCGCGTTTCTCGCACTGCTCGTTTGCATTGCAATTGCAACACCCGCAGGCATTATTGCCGCGCGCCGAAAAGGTCGCGCTGCCGACCAAGCTGTTGGACTTTTCACTCTCTTCGGCCTTGCGATTCCCAACTTCGCACTTGGACCGCTTCTCATCCTGCTTTTTTCCATTGAGATCGGAGTTTTGCCTGTTTCCGGCCGATCGGGCCCTGACAGCTTTATTCTCCCTGCTGCGACGCTTGGTGCGGCGCTGGCCGCAATCCTTACGCGAATGGTGAGGGCCTCGATGCTTGAGGAGCTCTCGTCTGATTATGTCCGCACCGCTCGCGCAAAAGGGCTTTCCACGCGGGCCGTGCTTCTCCGCCATGCTCTTCGGAACGCTCTCATTCCCATCATCACAATTCTCGGGCTTCAGTTCGGCACTTTGCTTGCCGGAACAATCGTAACGGAAACCATATTTTCCTGGCCGGGCATCGGCCGCCTTACTGTGCAGGCGATTTCCGCGCGCGATTATCCTTTGCTTCAGGGCTGCATCCTGGTGATCGCCGTCTCTTTCGTCCTCGTCAATCTCTTGACCGATGTTCTTTACTCTTTTATTGATCCGCGGGTGCGCCTCTCATGAGCAATAGCCTTGCCGCAACGGGGACTGCCATCACTCAGGGCACGAATGCACGGCTTTCCGGGCTGCGGTCGTTTCTTCGGCAGAGCATTCTGGCTCGCATCGGATTTGTGGCGGCTATTCTGCTTATCCTGGCGGCTCTTCTCGCTCCCTGGCTGGCTCCCGCAAATCCCGCCGCGCAAAATCTTCCTGCGCGGCTGGAATCTCCATCTTTTGCACACTGGATGGGCACGGACGAACTCGGGCGCGACGTTTTCTCGCGAACGCTCTACGGAGCACGCGTCTCTCTTTTTGTTGCGGTGTGTGTGGTCTGCGGATGCGGCTTGACGGGGCTTGCCGTCGGCACGCTGGCGGGTTATTTTGGCGGGTGGCTCGACCGCATCGTCAATCTTTTGCTGATCAACGCTTTTTTGTCGTTTCCGGGAATTCTTCTGGCGATCGCGTTTGCAGCTTTCTTTGGACCCGGAATCGGCAAAGTGATTCTCGCTCTCATCATTACAGGATGGGCCGGATATGCGCGGCTGGCGCGCGCGCAGGTTTTGAAGGTCAAGGAACTGGAGTTTGTGCTGGCCGCGAGATCACTGGGAGCGTCGCATTCGCGCATCATTGTGCGGCACCTGCTTCCGAATATTCTTCAGCCCGTGCTGATACAGGCGACGATCGGTATCGCTGGCGCCATTCTGGCGGAATCCACGCTCAGCTTTCTTGGTTTGGGAGTTCTAGCGCCGCTGCCGAGTTGGGGAGCGATGTTGAATGACGCTCGCAGCCACCTTTTCGATGCTCCGCACATGGTGGTGTTTCCAGCGCTCGCACTCATGACCGCCGTTCTTGCGTTCAATTTGCTGGGAGATGCTTGGCGGGATTGGCTCGATCCACGCACGCGCGCGCAAATCGCTGCCTTCGAGGCGACTCGGTAGGGGGGAGAAAGAAACCCAGGCAAGGATGGATGTAACCTGGCCAAAAAGCGAGTTAATCATGAGCCAGGTAATGAGCGGTGGGAAGCGGCGGCTACGGAGTAGCGAGCACGACGGGCGTGCCGCGCCCCAAACCCAGGGTTTTTGCAGCGCTGCCTTTGTTCACCGCAATCTCGACATAACCATTTGAACCGACAAACGCAACGGGCTCGCCCGCGTTTCCTCTTGCAAAAGTGTCCACAAGGCGGGTCACCGCATGATTTCCGACCTGAAGCTGAATTTCGCCCTTTTCCTGAGCTGTGGCAGGCAAGTCCGCTGCACGGAAATTGGTAACGAGATTCCCAAAACCATCAATGCGCATGACGATGCCCTTTACGACTCCATCCACCTGTTTTGGTTTTGGCAGAGCGAATTTCTTGTAGTCGGTGATTTCCTCGCCCATGCTGGCCGTCTGCCAGCCTTTGGAGAGCCACGCCGCCACCGGCGAGAAAATGTCCCGTCCATGAAACGTATTGCTGACAGGCTGCAGATAATAATGCTCTGCCGTCACGTGCCGCACGACGGCAGTGTGCTCGCGCTCGTAGACAAGGGAGAGCACGCCGTTGTCGGGAGCAATGAAATACTGGTTTTCGCCGCTAACGAGCAGCGGTCGGCGTTCCGTTCCCACTCCGGGATCGACGATGACGACGTGGATCGTTCTCGGCGGAAAATATTTGTACGCTGAGCCAATCGTCAGCGCTCCGTCCAGCAGGTCATAGGGGGCCACATGATGCGTGATATCCACAATCGTGACATCCGGATTGATCTTGAGGATGACGCCTTTCATGGTGGCGACCAGATGGTCGTTCGTGCCGAAGTCGGTCGTCAGAGTGATGATCGGATGTGTCACTGCGCCTCTGCCTTTGGGAGGAGTTCAGGTGCCGATTCCCGCCAGGTGGCGGCGATTTCGCCAATCCCGCTGGATGTACTTTATGACGCTATCCAACACAGTTCGCTGCGTCAACCGAGTGTCCAGAGCCTGCTGTCCAATTGGAAACTGCGTTCAGGGGAGCCTAGTATGGCAGGACGGACTGAAGAATCCACGGACACGGACGAATCGCCATATACTTTGGCTTCAACGGAACGCCTCCGGACAAAGAATTCATGTAACCGCGCGGACCGCGAGCGACTCAAAAGCTCACCGAAAGGGAGCCGCCCTCTGGGAGCGGATGTCAGCCTGACAGCGAGGCGGAAGAGAAGAAGGGTGCGGAATGGCAATGGGGCCGCTATTTCGATGGAAAAGATTGCTTCAGTTCATTTTGGCGCTGGGTCTCCTCTTTGTACTCCTCCAGTTCGTCCGGCCCCGGCTAGGGAACTCTCCCGTGACGGCGGAGATCCAGGCGCCACCAGAAGTACGGCAGATCCTCAAGACCTCTTGCTATAACTGCCATTCCAATCAAACGAGGCTGTCGTGGTTTGACGAGCCTGTACCCGCGTATTGGCTTGTGATTCAGGACGTGAGGGAAGGACGAAAACACCTGAATTTTTCGGAAGCCGGGAAACTGCCGGTAGCGCAACAGCGAGCCATCCTTTTCGAAGCCATAAGTCAGATCGAATTGGGTGCGATGCCCTTGCCAGCCTACCAGCGGTTACATCCCGAATCCGCGCTCTCGCCGGAGCAGTTGGAAATTTTGAAAAAATATCTCAGCGCGGGCGTTTTGAACGAGCCGGCTACCGCTTCGGACGCCAGCGCCGCCGACGCTGAGTATGACCATTGGATTAAAGAAAGCGGCGCGTCCCCTGCTGTGGCGCCCGCGCCGAACGGCATCTCTTTTATGCCTGAATACAAGAATTGGAAAGCAATCAGTAGCACAGACCGATTCGATAATCACAGCATGAGGGAGGTTCTCGGGAACGATGTGGCCGTCAAGGCGATCGCGGAAAATCACATCAATCCGTGGCCGGATGGTACGGCCTTCGCTAAAGTGGCGTGGCTACAGGAACCAGACCAGGACGGCATGGTCCAGACGGGCGCATTTTACCAGGTGGAATTCATGATCCGCGACAGCAAGAAATATGCGCACACTTTGGGCTGGGGATGGGCAAGATGGCGCGGAACCGGCCTGAAGCCTTATGGAAAGGACAAGAATTTCACTCGCGAGTGTGTCGGATGCCATCGTCCCTTGAGCAGGACGGATCACGTTTTCACCGAGCCGATTCGAGGACAACTATGAGTTTGACGGGCAGGGGTTTGGCTTCTCTCGGAGTGCTAGTTTCGCTCGGCCTATTGGGGTGCTCCGGGCATGAATCTAAAATCACCGCGACCGCCAACCTGAGCGCGTCTCTCACGGGGGACCTGCCAGCGAATCCTCTTCAGTGGAAGGTGATAACTTCCACGATCGACAAGAAGAATTCAACTATGTCCACGCTGTATGGCAACGACCTTGCCGTGAGCTATGCGAGAACGCACGCGCGGCATGAATATCCTGCGGGCACAAGGCTCTCACTGGTGACCTGGACTCAGCAAGAGGACCCCCGCTGGTTTGG
>DATJAD010000015.1:0-49070 GCA_035516615.1 Candidatus Acidiferrum sp. | reverse complement strand
TGACGGATTTCTGGAGCGGGGTGCTGGACACGGGGCTGAGCCTGACGCGCGGCAACTCCGCCACGCTCACCTACAATCTCGCGGCGAAGGCCGCGCGCGTCACCAAGCGTGACAAGATCAGCGTGTACACCACGGCGATCTACGCGACGGATGACACGACGCCTCCCGGCCGCACCACCGCACACGCGATCCGCGGCGGCATCCGCGGGGATTTGAACGTCTCCGACAAGGCGTTCGTATTCGCGCTCACCGATTTTGATTACGACGAATTCCAAAACCTAAACTTGCGCAATACCATCGGCGGCGGCTTCGGCTATTACGCGGTCAAAAACAAGAAGACACAATTCGACTTCTTTGGCGGCGGAACGTTCATGCAAGAGTACTATTCGGTGCCGCTCGATCCCGCAAATCCGGCCAGCACGAGCCGGAAGAGCGGAGAAGCTTTAGGAGGCGAGGAGCTGGCGACTTCGCTCGGCCCCAAACTATCGTGGAGCGAACGGTTCGCTTTCTATCCGAACCTCAGCGATACCGGCCAGTACCGCTATACGTTCGACACGACCGCAGCGACGAAAATCAAAAGCTGGCTGAGCTGGCAGACGACTTTTAGCGATTACTACATCAGCGATCCCGCTCCGGGAAAGAAATCGAATGACGTGTTGCTCTCGACGGGATTCCGGCTTTCCTTCGGAAAAGGCGTTTTCTAAGACCAAGCATAGCCAAACGGGGAAACATTATTTGGATGCCGACGCAGGCGAGCGCAGCGTGCGCATGGCGGTGTAGCCGAGCAGAACGACAGCGATGGCGAGCGCCAGCCAGAGGAGAATCGGGTGCCGCTCGGTGAACGGCCGCGGATCGGCATAGTTCGCAGTGATTTCTTCATGGCCGAGAGGGAAAGCCTTGTAAACGGTTTTTTCCGGTCCTGAAGCCAGGTAATACTTCAGGTCGTACTGCGGCGCGCGAGCCTTTTCATTGCCGTAAAGTACCCGGTACGCGCGTCCAGGCTGCTGAACAAATAATATCTTTCGCTGAATTCCGCATAACTCCATCACGACGTTCGAAAGTGGTTGATCGTCGCCGTCCACAACTTCCACACGAAAATGAGACATTCCATACGTCTCAGGGAAATCCAACTGGAGAGACTCGCGTACTTGATCGCCTTGCGCATAACGGTAAATCGTTCCCGAAGAAACATACGACCACTGCTTCCCGTCCGTACTCTCAGATACCCGGACGGCACGGTAGAATTCCTGGGTGTTGGTGGAGAAGCAGACCTGAGAGACGGGCAGAGAACCCGAGTTCAAATCGGCGAGCCAAGCGCTTTCGCCTGGAGAGGGAACTGCGACGGGCGAGAAATTGGCGGGGATCTCGCTGCGCTGCGCCGCGCGCGAGACTTGATAGACAACCCGGACTCCGCTGACCGGAAATTGCGTTTCCGGCTCGAATATACGGATGCGGATGTACCGTGAATTGAGCCCCTGAAACGGAATGGTCTGGGTGCCGTCCACGGAACGGGAGCGAAAACGCGCGATAGGCGCGCGCGGCACAACAACGCGCCAGGTTCTTGCGTCATCACTCAAGGCCACTTCGGCCCAGACAATAAAATCACCCTTGTCGGTATCAATGCCAACCTGGTCATAGAGCGGAGGCTTCTTTCCGGCGTCGGCAATCAGTTGCGTGTACTGGCCGTTAACAAAGCTGTTCTCGACGAGCTTCGTACCGTAGGTTTCAGAATGAAAGTCGCCGCGGTCCACCGAGAGTTCGAAAGGCACTTCCTGCCCGCGATCGTCCAACAGGCGAAGGTCGGCGCAGTTCGCGCTGCAATGTGAAATCAGCACCCACGGGAGAAAGACCTCTGTGGGCGACGGCGCCGGGACCGACTCGACCAGCACCGCGCGGGAATAGCGCCATGCGCGCCACCTTCCGGGGAGATCCGTGGCCAGCAAAGAAAGCGCGGCGAATGTAAGCGCGACAAGAAGAAGAGGAGAGCGGCGAATCATGAGCCGGAGCGCTCCCGCGCGACTTTGCGCTGATACAGGAAGGAAACGATCAGCAGGACAGTGCCGAGGATGAGGAAGGAAAGAATCCGATACACGCGTTCGAGGAAGGAAAGATCGTAAATGAAAACTTTCACCACCGTGACGCCAAAGAGCACGAGGGCCTGCCAACGCAAGAGCGCGGAGCGGCGCTGCACACCGAGGAAAATAAGCGCGGAAGCATAAAGAGTCCACAGGGCAGATAGCGCCAGGTGCTGCGCGAAATCGGCTTGCAAGCCCGAGGCGGCGTGGCCGTAGAAGTCCCACAACTCCAAGGACAGCGCGATGAGGGCATAGACGTTGATCAAAACGGCGAAAATGGCGATTTCGGCGCGCTCACCTTCGCCGACGGCAGGAACGTGTTCGCCCGCAGCCCACAGCGAAATGCCGAAGCAGGCAATCATCACCAGGTAAGCGGCGAAACGCTCGTTCCAAAGGAACTGGCCGGCGGGCGGAGGAAGAAAGACGACCCGTAGAGCCGCAATGGCGAGGAGCAAGTATCCCGCTTGGCGAAGGAAATTAGTGGCGGCACGAAATCCGCTCCAGACGAGGATCGCGCCTTCCACGGCGAACGCAAGCGTGATCCATTTGCCGTCGAGGCGGATGGGGATCGCCAGCGTGGCGAAGGTAAGAGCCAGACCCGCAAATAAGAAGCGGGCGAGGGGTGACTTTCCTGTCCCCGGTGCAGGCATCAGGCGGGCCACAACGAGATGCGCTGCGGCGAGTGCTAGAACGAACAAGGTCAGCGGCCAGCGGTCCTTGGGCCATAGGAGCGTATAGAGAGCGGCGAGATAGGCGAAGGCGTTCAGCAGATGCACGACAATGTCCAGCTCGCCCAGAATCCCGTTCAAGGCACGAATGACGGGGAGGGCCGCGTAAACGAGGAAGAAGAGGCTCGCGAAGACCACAGTGCGTTCAAGCGGCCGCGTACGGTGGTAGAACTCGCTAGTCCAACCCCAGTAGTAAAGTTCTGAAAACAGAAAGGATAGCGGCGCAAGGGTGATCCAGTTTTTCCGCGCGCCGATGACCAGAAGGCCAGCACCGAGTATGAGCAGATAGGTGAAGAGGACGACTTGCTCGTCTTTTCCGGAGCTGACAAGAAGGGGGGTAAGAAATCCGCCGATCAAAGAGAGAAGCGCGATGCGCTGCGAATTGCGGCCGAGCGCGACCGCGGCCATCAAGGCTGTGATCAGGATCATTGCCCAGAAGCCTATGTCGCGGCTAAATAGGGAGTAATACTGGCAGCCAGCCCATACGGAGACGTACAGCGTAGCTTCTCCCAGGCCGGCGATGCCCTCGGAGAAGTACGCGTACCCGCGGCCAAGTAGCCACTGGCTCCAGGGAAGCATGAGGGCTCCCAGGAGAATGCCGATGGCCACCCGGCCCGAAGGGCCGATCCAGTTGTTGTCGAACGCCAGCTTCAGGAAGTAGGAAACCGCAAATAGGATGGCGACGATCCCGATGCGGTTGAACCAGCGGCCGGCAATGCGGGTTTCCAGATCCAGGGAAGACCCCTTCGCGGAATAGGAAACGTGAAGGGGAGGCGCAGCGATCACCCCTGGGGCGGGAGTGGCAGGTTGAGTTGTTTTGGGGGGAGCTGGCGGAGGAACAGATGGTGGCGACGAGGGAGATTGTAACGAAGGAGCGCTCGGCGGCACAACAGGAGGAGGCGGTGTAACGGCCGGTCGCTCCTGCGGCGGCGAAGGCGGCTGAGGAATGACCCCCACCGAGGACCATTTCTTTTCCAGGGCGGCGAGGCGCTGCTCCAGGTTGTAAAGGCGGGCGGTCAGTTCTTGTGCATTCAGCGCGGGCAGCTTTTGTTCAAGCGAGCGCACACGAACCAGGGCGATGATGGCAGCGACGGGGCCGCCAATCACCAGGAGGACCAGAAGGACGACCAGCATCTCCATTTTGCAGATGACCCGGCTGGGCGGGATTAGAACACAGGTCCAGTTGGCAGAGAAGAGCGAGTTTTGATGGTGTTGAGGTCCAATTGGAGGCAGGACACCCTGTCCGAAGGGGCAGGTTTTCCACAGGCAGTACAGCGAAATCCGAGCGAATTCATGATGGACACTCTAAATGTTAATAAAGCATTTATTTTGTCTACGATACGAAAATTAAGAGCAAGTTGGACGGGTACTAGGAGTTTGGTTTAAGGACAAAAATGTGCCCTCTGTACCATCGCCAAATAGACCTCCCCTACTGTCTAATGGGGCAGGTGCAAGGGGAATGGACCGAAAGAACAGGGTGATGCATCTAATCACCAGTGACACAACGGAAGGGGAACCGTAGCAGAGCAGGGTCGGGGAGACGAATAGAGGCAAGGGATGAAGAACAAGGACAAGGACAAAGGCCGGAAATGGATGTGGTGGTTTTTGGGCGTGATAGCTGCATTCCAATTGTACTTCGTGCGCGAGCTGCTTGCTGCGTTCGCACTGTTCGCGTTGGTATTTGCGGCGATTGCATTCGTGATTGTCAGCCTATACATGGCGCAGAAAACTTGGGAAGTTGCCGTGGAGAGGGTAGCGGAGAGCAACCATCCTTTGGTCAATCTGGCGCGGCGTGGAGCCGGCGCCGTGGAAGACTTCGTTCGGCGGCCAATCCGGGTGCGCAGGACAGGTTCCGAGCCGGCCCGCTAACACGTGTTTTACGAGTTTCTGGCTTTTGCCAGAGCACACGCGAAGCATCGTGAACCTGCCTCCTTCAGGTGCAACGGACGCTTCGCAGAAGTAGATTCAAGAAGAAGGCCAACCGGCTTGATTCACCGGCTGGCCTTTTTCTTTCCTGATCGCAATTCAGCGAACAGTTCTGCAAACGCTTGCATCCTGATTCACGGGAGGCCAGAATTCGTTCAGGAGTGTGCGTGATGAAGCGAAAAATAAGCTTTCATTCGTCTGTGGGTTTTGGAGTCGCGACTCTACTGGCAGTGCCTGTCGTTCTGGCACAGATGGGTTCTGGGCAGGGCCGCCAGATGCCGAAGTACGATCCCGCTACAGAAGTAACCGTGAAGGGGACCGTTGAAGAAGTGCAAGAAGGGATGATGCAACCTGGCCACATGCAGCAAATGGGGAGCATGGGACAGATGGGTCAGATGGGCCACATGGGGCTCCATTTAGTGCTGAAGACGGAGAGCGCGAGTTACACGGTTCTGGTAGGGCCCACGCAGTATGTGAAGGATAAAGGATTCACTTTTGAAAAGGGTGACACGGTCCAAGTGACTGGATCTAAGGTGAAGTATGGTGAGGGCGAAGCGCTAATCGCTCGAGAGATCACCAAGGGCGGCAAAGTACTGACCCTGAGAAACGAGCAAGGAATTCCGAAATGGTCGCGGGGACCGCGAGCCTGATCTAGAGCCCCTGAAAAAGACAAAGGACTGCTGCCTGTTGATGGGTGAAAGTTGAGCGGTAACGACAGGAGGTACCATGCGACTTTCTATCAAGGGATTTGCGGTTGCATGTGCATTGGTGTGGGCGGGAGGGATCCTATTTGTGGGATTGATACATCTGGCGCGCCCGGAGTATGGGGCGAGCTTTCTCCAGGTTGTGAGCTCATGCTATCCGTGGTTCCACGGGGCTCGGAGCATCGGAGACGCATTGATGGGAGCGCTGGATGGCCTTGTGGATGGACTGGTTGGTGGGGCGGTATTCGCCTGGCTTTACAACCTTCTGGCCAAGGTATAAGCGATTTTCGCGCTCGACTTTGAAGCGAGCGAAACCCCATCTGGCACGAGTCGCGGTGGATTTCTCGTGATTGCAACCTTCAGTCGAGTGTATCTGTTCAGAGTGAGCGAAGAGCAGTGGCGACAGGGCGGCTGGCCGCGCGAATGGCCGGCGGCAGGCCGCCGAGGGCACCCATAACGAGCGCGAACGTGACTCCTTCCACGAGTAGCGCCGGGGTGATCTTAAACGCGAATGCGATGTTGGAGAAGGTTTGGAAGTTCATCGTGTTTGTGGCATAGCCGTCCAAGGGGAGAACGGCTATGCAGCCAACCAGCCCTCCGATTAGTGAAATCAGCAGAGCTTCCACGAGGAACGAGAAGACGACCGCGCCTCCCGCGAAACCGAGGGCGCGCATGGTGCCGATTTCGCGGCCACGTTCCGCGACGGCAGAATACATGGTGTTGAGGGCACCAAAGATGGCGCCAATGGCCATAATCCCCGCCACCAGTCCGCCAAGAACCGTGATCAACGTAGTCATGACGCGCGATTGTTTCGAGTAGTAGTCAATCTCGCGGGTGACGTCCACGTTCATGCGCGGGTCGGTCGTGAGGGCGTCCTTAAATTTGTCGAAAGCGGTGGGGGAAGTCAGATGGGCGGTGACCGATTGAAAGAGGTTATCGGGACGCTTGAGGACTTCGTTGAGAACCGGAGCGTCACACCAGATCTCGGAATCGAACGCGGAGCCGCCCGCGTCGAAGGTGCCGACGATCTTCCAGCGACCGCCGCCAAAATCCACAGTGTTGCCGACTGCAAGCGGGACGTAGTGCTTTGTGCCGTTCTGGCCCACGATCACACCTTCGTAAGTTTTAGCGGCATTCTGGCCGACGACAAGTTCCGCGAGACCGGACTGGAACATGCGGCCTTGCACGATTTTCACGCCACGGCGGACTTCGAGAACATTCGGGGAGACGCCGCGGACCTGAACGTTGGCGTCAGCGCCGTTGGAGATGAGCGGAAACGGCATGACACCGACGACTTCCTGAGTGACCAAGGGAGCGCCGTGAGCGTCGCGAGCTACGCCGGGCGCATCGTCAACAATCTTCACGGAATCGAGAGTGACGGCTCCCATCATCTCGGAAGGAGCGCCGGCGCGGAGGACGAGAGCATTGTCCCTGGAGCCGGAGTTGACAAGAGTGGCTCGGAAACCGTGTGCGAGAGAGAGCATGGCGATGAAAACACCCACGGTTCCAGCAATGCCAAGAACGGCGACGATCGCGGAAGTCCAGCGCGCCTTGACGCTGCGAACGTTATAAATGAGAGGGATGGCCACGTCAGACCCTCCTCAGACCATTGACCACACGCATACGCATCGCGCCAATCCCGGGAAGCAGGCCGCTGGCGATGCCGACGACGACAGCAACCGCCAAGCCGAGTACAAGAACCGATCCGGGAAGGACGAGATTCGGCAGTACGCTGGAGAGGCCAACCTGGAGGACGGGCATCGCGGCTATCGCCAGGCCGAGACCCAGAAGGCCACCAAACAGCGCAATCACAAGGGACTCCGCGATAACGAAGAACAAAATCCTGCGGTCGGAAAAGCCGATAGCCTTGAGGACCGCAAGTTCGGAAGTGCGCTCCCGGACGGAGATGGCCATGGTGTTTCCCGTGACGAGCAGGAGCGTGAAGAAAACGACCGCGCCGATGGAGACGATCAAAAACTGGATGTTGCCGAACTGCTTGACCCAGTTGGCCGCGAAAGCCGACTCCGCTTCCGTCTTCGTCTCGTTGGGGGAGTTGTCAAACTGGGCGTCAATGGCCTTGGCGATGCGGGGAGCGTCGTCGGGTTTATCAATGCGAATCACGTACCAGCCGATCTGGCCTTTTACGCGCTCGGGGATTTTCTCTTCGAAGTAGTCCCACTGGAACCAGAATTGAGTCTCGTCGTCCTGCGGGCGCGTGCCGTGATAAATGCCGTCGAGGTTGAATTCCCAGGCGCCGCCGCCATACAGAGTTGTCTTGATGGGAATGCGATCGCCGATTTTCCAGCCAAAGCGCTTGGCGGTTTTTGCGCCCGCGATCGCTCCCTGGCGGTCCTTAAGAAAATTGGTCCACTGATCGTCTGGAACGACGAGCTCCGGGAAGACCTGCCGCTGAGTGTCCGGATCAATCACGAACTGTGGGAAAAAATTCTTCTCATCCTGGTAGATGCCTCCGAACCAGTTGTTGTGAGTGACGTATTTCACGCCGGGAATGCCCTCGATTTTGTCCATATAGGAGAGGGGGATAAGGTTGATGATGGACGTGCGGTTGATGGTGACGAGGCGATTGGCGCTGGCCAGCTCGGCATTTCCGATGAATGCGCCGCGGACGACCGCAAGAAAGGCGAAGAGGAAAAGCGCCACGGCGAAAGAGCCCAAGGTAAGAAGCAATCGCACCTTCTTGCGAAAGAGATTGGCGAGGATGAATCTGTTGAATTTCATGCGACGCCTCCTGCCATGACGCTTGGACGCGTCTTCGAAGCTTCGACAAGAACGCCCTTTTCAAGATGAAGCGTGCTGTGGGCGCGCGCGGCGACCACGGGGTCGTGTGTCACCATCAGGACCGTTTTGCCGTGCTTACCTACAAGCTCCTCGATCAGCGCCATGATTTCATCGGCGCTCTTCCGGTCCAGGTCACCGGTGGGCTCATCGCAGAGGAGAAAGGTCGGGTCAGAGACGATCGCGCGGGCAATGGTGACGCGTTGCTCCTGCCCTCCGGAGAGCTGTCGTGGATAATGGTCCATCCGGTCCGCCAGATTCACGATGGCAAGAGCCGTTTCGACGTGGCTGCGCCGCTCCGCCTTGGAGAGCTTGGTGAGCAACAAAGGAAGCTCCACGTTCTGATAAGCCGTGAGAACTGGGATCAGGTTGTACATTTGAAAGATGAAGCCCACATGGCGGGCGCGCCAATCCGTGAGCTTGCTCGCGGACATGTGCGTGATTTCGTCGCCGGCAACGGAGATGGTCCCCGCCGTGGGAACGTCCAGGCCACCGAGTAGGTTGAGCAGAGTGGTCTTGCCCGAGCCGCTCGGGCCCATGAACGCCACGAAGTCGCCCTTGTCCACGTCAAGATTCAAGCCCTGCAGAACCTGAATCTGTTCGCCTGCGCGGCGGTAGGTCTTGTTGAGGCCGCGCACCTGAATCAGCGCTGAAGATGCACCGTTGTTGTTGACGCTAACCATGCTTCTCTCCTATTGGCGAATTTCGACCTTCTGACCATCCCGCAAATTTTCCGGACCCCGCACCACAAGCTGGTCGCCCGAATCCACGCCGGCGATCACTTCCACGTCGGTGCCGATCTGGGTGCCAAGGCTGACGGCGCGGCGCTCGGCCTTTCCGTCACGCACCTCAAAGACATAAGACGTGTTTCCGTCAGTATGAACCGCCGATTGAGGAATGATGGCTTTGGCCACGGGCGCGCCGGAATTCCCCTTGGCCTTCTTGGATTCTTCTTCATTCAGAAAAGCTACTTTCACGCCCATGTCGGGAAGAATTCTGGGATCGAGCTTGTCGAACGAGATGCGCACCTTGACCGTCGCCTTCTGACGGTCCGCGGTGGGAATGATCGTTCTGACATGGCTGGGAATCTGCCAATCGGGATACGCGTCAAGCGTCGCAATGACTTTCTGTCCCGGTTTGACCCGCGCGATGTACGCCTCATTGACGTCCACCTCGATTTCATTGGAATTCATGTCCACGATGGTGGCGATACCGGTGCGCGTAAAGCCTCCGCCAGCGGAAATCGGAGAGACCATTTCGCCAACCTGCGCATCCTTGGATACGATGATTCCGCTAAATGGCGCCTGGATGACGCAGTTATCCACGCCCTGCTGTGCCTCGCCTACCATCGCCTGCGAGGCATCCACTTGCTCCTTGGCCAGTTCGATCTTGGCTTGGAGGCTCTTTACATTTGTGCGCGCGGTGTCCAGAAACTCCTCGCTTTGCACTTTCTCTTCGCGAAGTTCCTGGGCGCGATGTAGCTCGATTTCTGCATACTGGAGCTGCACCTGAAGATCGGGAAGAGCGGCCTTGGCTGCGGCAACGTTGGCGAGAGCCGCGTCCAGCGCCCGCTTGGCGTCGGATTCGTCCAAGGTTGCCAGCAGTTGGCCCTTGTTGACGTACATCCCCTCGTCGAAAAAGACTCCGGTGACCCGGCCGGTAATTTTTGCGGCCACAGTCGCCCGCCGGCGCGGCGTCACATAGCCGCTGGCATTTAACAGGGTCTGTGCCTGGGGACCGCTGGGTGCACGTGCGGCAGCGACTTCCACCACTGCTGCCTTGCCGCGGAGAGCGAAGACTCCGCCCGCGAGGAGGACCAATACCCCAAGCGAGGCAGAGAAGATGCGCCAGAACTTTCCACCAGCGCCGGATCTGGCGTGATCATGGATTTTCAGGGAAGAGAGATCGGCTGGCGGCATGCGAAAAAAGATGCTCCATTAAGTTAAAGGTTGCGACGAGACCGCATAAAACCGCGGCAGAGGATCATCCGGGCTACGGGGGGCCCGGGCTCGTTCTTGTCCCCTCTACTATACGCAAGTTCCATTAAGAATCTATCAACAGCATATTACCGCCCGCCGTGACAAATCGGCGAACAGCGTTCCCACGCCGGTCAAACGGTGAGTTGCGCCGGGAGGCCGCCGGGCTCCTGAAGCAATCTGCCCTTCCTGGCATCCACCAAGCTAGGGGCAAGACGACTGGAAGTCTTGTAGAAATTTGACCTTGCGGGCTCTTGTGGCTCCAAGGCGGTCATTCAGGTAGAGTTACGCCCGAGTGCAGCGTGGCTGGATCTTAGGAATGAAGGGGGAATCATGAACAGAGCGAAATTTTGGATGATCTTATGCGTGCTGCCGATCCTCGCCGTGGGCTCCAGTCTGACGAAAGCGCAGACAAACAGCACCCAACCGGAGCACACCAAGGAAATCGCCATCCGCGCCGGTCGCCTGATTGACGGGAAAAGCGAGAAGCCGATCGAAAACGCCCTGATCGTCGTTCAAGGCGACACGATTGTTTCGGTGACGCCCGGCGGAGCCGTCCCTTCCGGCGCGGAAGTCATTGATCTCTCCAAAGCGACCGTGCTACCAGGTTTTGTGGACGCGCACACGCACGTGCTGCTAAACGGCGATGTGACAGCGGCCGACTACGATAAGCAACTGCTGAAATATTCGATCCCCTACCGCGCCATCCTTGCGGCACGCAATGCGCGGATCGCGCTGGACCACGGCTTTACGACTTTGCGCGACCTTGAAACGGAAGGCGCAATGTACGCGGACGTGGACGTGAAAACGGCCATCGCCAACGGCGAAGTGCCCGGGCCGCGCATGCAGGTGGCCACACGCGCGATGGCGCCGACCGGTATGTATCCGCTCCTCGGCTATTCCTGGGAATTGAAGCTGCCCACGGGCGTCGAGTATGTGGACGGCGTGGAAGGCGCGCGCAAAGCCGTGCGCGAACAGGCGATGTATGGAGCCGACTGGATCAAGTATTACTCTGACCGGGGCTACAATTTCACTTCCGATGGAGTGCTACACAGCAAAGTGAATTTCACGGACGAAGAGGCCAAGGCCATCGTGGACGAAGCGCATCGCATTGGCAAGAAAGTGGCTTCCCACGCGATCGGTAGCGACGGCATTGCGGCGGCCTTGCGCGCCGGCGTGGACACGATCGAGCACGGCGTTGGGCTGACGGAAGCGGAGATGGACGAAATGGTTCAGCGCGGCGTCTATTGGGTGCCGACCATCACCGTAGTCGCCTATGTAGCCCCCGGACGCGGCGGAAATTGGGTCAGAATGGTGAACACGGAGAAAGCGGCCTTTCAGGAAGCACTCAAAAAGCACGTGAAAATCGTCCTCGGAACGGATGCCGGCGGTTTCGATTGGAAAGATGTGAACGAAGCCGAAGAATTCAGATACTACGTAGATTACGGAATGACCCCGATGGAAGCGATCCGCTCCGGCACTTCAGAAGCGGCGGAACTGCTCGGCTGGAGCGACAAAATGGGAACGATCGAACGGGGGAAGTGGGCCGACATCGTGGCAGTGAACGGCGATCCGCTGAAGGATATCAGCGTACTTGAGCGCGTGAAATTCGTGATGAAAGGCGGCGTCGTTTACAAAAACCAGATGAACTAGAGGTCCGGGAAAATCCGTGTGCGCCTATTCGGCCCGCTGAGAATTTCGATCAAACAGGAGTAGGCGCTCAAGATCAAGGCGCTGCTGGCTTCTCCGCAGCCTTTTCTTTGATTGAAAGCAGCTCAACCTCAAAAATAATCGTGGCGTCAGGGCCAATATCCGGGCCAGCGCCGCGGTCGCCATACGCAAGTTCGGCGGGGATGAAAAGCTGCCACTTTGATCCGACAGGCATGAGCTGCAGAGCTTCCGTCCAGCCTTTGATGACCTGGCCCACGGGAAAAGTCACGGGCTCGCCGCGCTTGTAGGAGCTGTCAAATTCCTTGCCATTGATCAGGGTACCTCGATAATTGCAGACGACCGTGTCGCCCCCCGTTGGCTTTGCACCCGTACCCTGTTGCAGGATTTTGTATTGCAGGCCGCTGGGCAGCGCTACAACGCCTTCCTTTGTTTTGTTGGCGGCAAGAAAAGCTTCGCCTTCTTTCTTGTTCGTCTCAGCCGCCTCCGCGCGCAGCGCTTCCTGCCTCTTATGGATTTCCGCCTGGAGCGAAGTCAATGCTTCTTGGGCTTCCTGATCCGTCAGCAGCGTTTTTCCACCGGCGATCGCGTCTTTCAGCCCGCGCTCGAGGATTACCGGATCCACATCCACGGCATCCCTGTGCAGACCCTTCCCGATGCTCATTCCGATGGCGTAGCTGGCCTTCTCCTTGTCCGTCTTCAGGACGAGAGGCCCCGCGGTTTTCTTTGCGGCTGCATGTCCAGATGCCGCCGTGGATTTATGAGCCGTTGTCGCGGGCGCCTTCTGCGTGGTAGAGCTTTGCGCGCTCGGAGCCGTCTGCTGTGCGTTCGCATATCCGAAGGGCAGTAAACCAGCCGCCAGAAGTGCACTTCCAAGAATAAATGGTTTTCTCATAGACCTATTGTCACATCCACCCGGCTCCGGGGCAATGTCACCCCGCCACCCTATTCCCTGGCCGCACTAAGGCGCCATCCGGCCACACGCATACCATGGCTTCATTCGCTCTGGAAAAACGGAAGAGCAATCGTAGTCTGCGCGCGGGGAATGCCGGCGAAGTCTGGCTAGCGAATCGGATGCATCCGGCTCATTGCAATCCACATTGACAGGATCCAGAAAAAAACGCCGATCCCCGCGGCGAGCCCAAACGCTTTCATTCGTTCGATTCCGTCCACCTCTTCGAAGACCAGCATCAGGACGGCAATCCCGGCGATACCGGAGAGAAGTCCGCCGACGATCGGCACAACCGCCAGCCACTGGTAGAGTTGTCCCAGCAGGAACGCACGCAAGAGCGCAGCGTAAGTTCCCCTCGCGCCAAAGAGCGCTTTGGCCAGCACATGCGCCAACCCGATTTGCAATACGATCCAGATGAACGAAAAAACCAGAATGAAAACATACTGGATGGCGATCAGCGTCCACGGCACCGGATGGCCCAGGCCGATGTTGCGCAGAGTCATGAGTCCCAGCGGAAACGCCGGAGCCAAAGCCAGAATCACGAAGCCATACAACAGCGAATTGTCGTCTCGCGAAGCGCGGCGAACGGCCGCGTCGTCCCATCGCAGAATCCGGAACGCTTCCAGGAAATAGTGGACCGGGTCAAAGCGCAGCCCGGGCGGCGGCGCGGTCTCCTCGGGAACTGTCATCGGAGCAATCCCGGCGCAGTGATGCGTCAGTCCGTAGTCTTGTCCACAGACGGGGCATTGCATAGGTCCTCTCATTCGCACGCGCAAACGCACGGCAACACGCGCAGACGGATCGGGAGAGCGCACAATCTAACACATCCGCACTCGGATCAGTTCAGAATTCGGGCGGGGCGAACTTCTGGTTATCCAGCGATAAGCCCTCGGCTGTGGTTTTGGAATGCTGCTCCACCGCGCCAACCGCGGCGACCAGGCAGGAATAGAAAAACGCGCGCAGGCTCTGCCGGAACTGCTCTGTTAACTGATCGGCGGTGCGATGGACATCGGCTTCGAGCGATTGGCGGCGCGCATCACAAGCGCTGCGATGCTGCGCATCCAGCGCGGCCAGCGAAGTCGTGATGCGCTGCGTCGTGTCCTGCATCGCCAGACCCGCGTGCACGTCTGCCTGCCTTTGGAATTCGTCCAGGGCTTCGCGCGCGGCCGTGTGCACCGTGGCGCGCGCCTCGGATACGTTCGCTTGAAGATGAGATAGTGTTTCGCGCAGCACGCTTTGCGCGCTCTCATTGAGCCGCACCATCTGGCGCTCGGTAGTTTGCGCGGCGCCGCGGTCGAATTCTTCCGTGGCTTGCCCCAGAGACTCCGCCACCATCGCGGCAAGCTGCGGCTCCATATCTCGAATGGCATTTTCGGCAATTTCTTTTGCGTGGGTCAGGTCGCTGCGCGCCTGCGTCGCCTGGCGGTCAATGCGCTGGGCAATTTCCTCGGCGCGGATACGGAAGCCGTCCATTTGCGAGTCCCAGCGCGAGCGCGCTTCATCCAGGCGGTCTTCCAACCGGGCCAGCAACTCTTCGCGCGAAGTGTGCACCAGGGAACTGCGATGCTGCGAAGAGGTCTCCGAAACGATGTTCAGAGCCGACTGCCGCGCATCGTCAATCGAGGTCAGCGCTTTGGCGAGCGCCGGAGCAAGGTGTTGGGCAAGCGCGGCTTTCACCGCGGCTTCGGCCGCTTGTTGCAGTTTCCCTTGCACGGCGGAGACAAGCTGGTCCGGAGTAACCACCACGCGGCCGGGGCGCGAAGCTTCTCCGGCTTGCGGCATTTGCAGCACCGGAGCGCTCTTTGCCGAAGTGCCGATTTCTTCGATGGACGTGGCCCCAGAGTCAATGGACATCGGCACAGCCTGCGGCTCCGGCTGGCGAATCGGCGAAGGCATGTCAATCATGCGCGGCGCGCGCGCCGTGCCCGTGGCGGCTGAGGAACTGGAACTTAAAGAGGAAGATGAAGTCGAAGTTTGCCCCTCGAAGGCGCGGAGCCAGTCTTCGGGCGGCGAAGGAATGTTCCACACGTTTGCTGGCGCCTCGAGTTCCACGCCGACGTGGTAAAGCTCGCGAACCGTGCGCGGCATGTGCACGGATTTCACTTGCGCGCGAACCGTGCGCAGCGGTTCTCCCAGCGCGGCTTCGCCGATTTGCAGCGTCACCCAGGAGCCAATGTGGCAATCGTGGCGGGAGGGATAGCGGCATCCATGGAGATTCAGGCTGACCGGCGCGGTTCGTTCCAGGAATTCCTGGCCGAATCCGTCCTGGCCGGAAATTAGGATCGCTACGGGATACTCGATGCGGCTGCTGCGGCGCGATTCCACGCCGGAAAACTTGCGCGGCGAATCAATTAGGGTGGTGTAACTCAATTTTGTGCTCCACCTCTAAAACTCAGGGATGCGATTGAGAGCGCGCCAAAGCGGCCGCGTTTCCGAGAGGACGCGAACCGGTGGACGCCCTGGCCCGCTCCGAGCACGTATGCGTGCGAAGAGCTACGGGAATTTAGGAAGTATAGTGACAGTCTGGTTCTGGCGCAACGCCAGCTTGCACATTTCAGGCGCCTTCCGGAGTCCCCGGTCAGTAGAACGCCGCGCCGCCGTCCACGTTGATGGATTGCCCGGTCATGGCGCTGGACTGATCGGAGCAGAGGAACAGCGCTACGCTGGCGATCTCGTCGGCGGTCTGCCCGCGGCCCTGCAGAATCGTGTTAAGGAATCCTTCGAGCTGCGTTTCGGGGCTGACTTGCAGCCTTCTCGCCAATACCGCCCCTAACTCCTTGGACATAGTGGTTTCCGTGACCGGTCCGGGGCAAATGGCGTTGATCCGCACCCCCTTACGCGCCGCCTCTGCCGCCGCATAGCGAGTCAACCCGAGCAACCCCGCCTTCGCTGCTGCGTAGCCCGATCCCCAGGAAAAAGCCGCCTTCGCCGAAAGGCTGGAAATATTCAGAATCACTCCGCTCTTTCGCGCGTACATTTCCGGCAGCACAAGCTGCATCAGTTGGAACGCCGCGCGGAGATGCACAGCCATGACGCGGTCAAATTCTTCGAGAGGGTATTCCTCGACGGGTACAACCGGCCCATAGTGTCCGCCGTTGTTCACCAGAATGTCTATTTTCCCGAAGCTTTCGCGCGCCGCAGCCACCATCCGCGCGCAATCTTCTTCCTTCGCAAGGTCCGCCCCGAGGAACGCAGCGCGGCCGCCCTGCTTCCTGATTTCAGCGGCCACGGCCGCGAGTTCGGCTTCGCTTCTTGCGGTTGAAAAGACAGACGCGCCTTCTCTGGCGAAGCGGTGTGCGATGGCCCGCCCAATCCCCCGGCCCGATCCGGTAATCAGTGCGCACCGGTCATTCAAGATCATAGGAGCACGAGGATAAGAGGAACAGCCTCGCGAGGCAAGGTTGCTTCCACGATATAAGATTGAGCAGAGCGCCTAGGCCTTGGCGGCATCTTCCGCAGGAAACTTCGTGAAGTCGGCTACTCCGAAGAGTGTGAGCATTTGCTCCTGCTGTTCTTTGGTCACGGCGTTGATCGCCTCCACGCCAGAGGCGCCTTTCCCCACGCGATAACGTAATTCGCGCCTCCCGAGAGGCGTCTCGATGATTTGCAGCACCGCATCGGCCACTTCCTGCGGATCGGCGGCAGCTTGATTAAGCATAGCGCCGATCATGCCGGGCACTTCCTGGGCGCGGCCGTATGGCGCATTGCGCGCGCCGTCCTCTCCCGCTTCAATCTTGCCCAGAATGGCGGTGCGATAAGCGCCCGGCTCCAGGCTCACCGAATCGATTCCGGAAGATGCCAGCTCGTAGCGCAGCGCTTCGGTCAGCGCCTCCAGCGCAAATTTGCTGGCGCAGTAAAGCCCCATGCCGGGAAGGACCGCGCGGCCCGCCCCGCTGCTCACCTGCATCAGCAAACCGCTGTGTTGCTGATGCATGCGGGGAAGCACGGCACGAACCATCCTCAGCACACCGAAAAAATTCGTCTCGAAAATCCGGTGCGCTTGCGCCAGGGTAAAGGACTCCGCCAATCCCAGGTAAGCGATCCCCGCATTGTTCAATAGCACGTCAAGGCGTCCCGCGCGCCGGATGACCTCCTTAACACACTGTTCGCAGGATGCGTCCTGAGTGACATCCAGCTCCACGCTTTGGATGTCCAGCGCCTCGCGATCAGCCAATTGCTGAAGCTCGCGCGCAGCGGCCGCATTCTTGCCGCTCAGATTGCGCATCGCCGAAAAAACCGTGTATTGATGCCGCGCCAGAGTTTCCGTAAAAAGCCGGCCGAACCCCGCGCTTGCGCCGGTGACGAGAACTACCTTTTTCGTGTTGGTCATAGTGCAACGAAGATAGACGCATCGCCCCGCCTGGGCAAGCTCAACCGCCATTGGCTGGCCACTCGGCGCCCGCAAAAGCCACACTGATACGGGGTCTGCTATTTCTTCGGTTTCAGATCTTTCAGCAGGTGCTTGACGGCATCTCTCACTTGGTCCGGCGAAAAGCTTTCCGGTGTCACGACTCTCTGGCTGATGGCCCGAAACGCCAGGCGGTTATCGTTCGCCTTCGAGAAGGAGAAAACCAGCGTTCCTTCATGGAACTGGACGTTTCGCACGACGTACCCCGCCGGGCCCCAGTAGCCCCACGATTGCCAGCAACCGTAATACCCGCAAACCACCGCAGGCGGATAAACGGGCGTCGCCACTCTTGCACGGCGTCTCCGCACTCCCACATTGAAATCTGCTACGAAGTCCGCTTTGGCCGGGTCCTTCACCTGTACGAATCCTTTGGATGTCAGCGTTTGCTCAAATGCGGACTTCAGCCGCTCCCGCACGATCTGTGTCTCTGCCGTCTGCTGCGGCAGAAGGATGTCGCGGGAAATCACCGGGTCATCGGGCCGGGCGGCCATTTCTGACGGCGCGGGCCGCCAAGCCCAGGTCTGCCCTCGTTGCAGCGGGATGCTGGGATCGCGTTGCACCGTAATGTGATCGTTGCATCCCGCCAGCGCCACCCCTCCCGCGAGAATCAAGGCCAGAGCGCCGTATTTTGCGAATCGCAAGACTATGCTGTTTTTCATGAGCGGTCCTCTACACACTCATTGAACCCCGCCCCTCAGAAAAAGTTTGCAAATGACAACTTCGGCTGGATAACCGCGGAAGTGGGCATCTTTGCTAATCCCAGTGCTTCAGTTTGGGCCAAATAGTCCGCAGATTTTCCTTCAAACCGAAGCACAGCAGAACGGGCTTACGCTCCAGCGCGTAGAGGTTTTCAGCGGTAGGCACAACCTGGCACGACGCGAAATGGCTTCGAGTGCTCTCGTAATCTCCACCAAGTACGATGACGGTCTCTCCCGTATAGTTGCGCGGCCCCCAGAGAAAATAGCTCTGATGCCCGCTGATGGCTTTGGGCAATCCATAGCGCGGACCGAAAAAATCAATCGCCGCGGCTTGCCCATAGTCGTTTCCAAAAATCGCTGTCCGGGCCTGCTGAGCCGGCGAAAGCGAATGGTATGCCTGCGCCGCCGCCTCCACCATCTCAGTCCAACCGAACTCGTCCGCATAAAATTGCGGAAGCGCCGCCCCCATGTGGCTGTGTTCCGAGCGCGGAATCGTGAATGGCAAATGCGATTGGTAGCGCAAATACGCGTCCACCGGAAGAACCGGCAGCGTAACCGGGAGCAGCAGCGCCACGCCCGCCAGCGGCAGGACGAACGCGGCAGGTTTCAGGAACGTCCGCGCCAGACTTGCCCGCCGCACCGCCACTCGTCCAATGAAACGCTCCACCGCGACTCCCGCCGCCGCAAAAATCAACGGATAAACAGGAGCCGAATAGTAATTCTTCCCATGCATCACCAGGAAAAATCCGACCGTGAATAGAAAAGTCCATCCGAACACGCGGTAAGGCTTCGCCTCCTTTGCGAACAAGTACCAAATCAACCCGCAGATCCACACCGGAAATCCAGTCAGCCCCATGATCAGAATCTGTTGCCACAAAAACGCCGCTGGGGAGAGCACGATGTCGCGCCCCGATTGCCGGATGTTGTGCATCAATTCCAAGAATGGCCAGTGGTGCTGGATATTCCACAAAAGATTCGGCAGAAAAATCAGCAGCGCCACTCCACCGCCCGCCAGAATCCAGGGCGAGAAGAGGAACTTTCTTGCCGGTGTGAGGAGCATCGCGGCCAGTAGGCACAGCGCAAATGCCGCCATCGAATATTTATTTTCCAGTCCGAATCCAGCAAGCAGCCCGAACCACAGCCACAATTTTGGCTGGTCCGTCTGGATCATGCGCAGGATCACGAACGCGCAACCCGTCCAGAATAGTGGTTCGAATGCGTTCATGGCGAGCTGGTGGTCAACCACATGCCAAACGCCCGGAGCCGCTGAAAGCGTCGCCGCCAAGGCGCAGCCAAATCTTCCAGCGCCCAACTCCCGCGCAAAATATCCCGTGAACACGATCCGCGCGGCGCCCGCCAGCGCCGGCAAAAAAAGCAGCGCGGGCAGGGAGGTCCCAATCGTGTGCCTCACCGCCCAGGCCACGAAAACGATGAGCGGCGGCTGGTCCACGTAACCCCATGCCAGATGATGCGAACAAGCCAGGTAATACAGTGCGTCGCGGAAATATCCGTACCGCGTGGACGTCAGCATCAGCAGCAAAAAATAGGCCAGCGCAATCACGCTACCGGGAAGAAGATAACGGCGCAGCGAAGATGGCTGGCGAGCGCGCGATTCCATGGGGCAGACAGGATAACGGAGGATTTGCGAAAAAAGAAATCGTCGTCAGCGAAACTCAGGTCTTGGGCGTGCTCCAGTCCGGCGGAGGGAAAACCACCGGCCAGAAGTGCGGCGCCGGCCGGTCAAACTCGAACGCCACCGCGGTGTGGCCGCCCGGAGGATTGTCCACACGAACCACCCGCGCGCCTTCTTCCGCGCCAGATTTCGGGTTGATCAGCACGATCGGCTGCCCTACCACCACTTCCATCTTCAGCTTGATCAGTCCGCCGTGCGCATTCACCACCAGCGTATGCGTTTCCTCGCGTTCCTCCTGGCGGTCATCGGTCTCCGCCACCACTGTGACGGGAATCTGCAGCATCACACGTTCGCTACGCCGCCGGTTTTCCGGCCGCGCTGAGGGAAGGGTACTCACTCCACGCCTCCGATATCCTTGCCTCCAATTCTAGCCACGACTTGGCGCTCTTGGGTACTGTCCTGTAGGGCAACGTCGGGTAATCGTCACTATCGCGATCTGAGCCATGATGCGGCAAGCCTTCTTGCATTGCGCCCGCTCGTCTGCCCCGGCAGTCCGGTTGTCTAGTATTGTGCGTCCTTGAACTTAAGATGAGTGGGCATCTCCGAACTATCCACCACCCGTAAACCTGCCACTCCGCCAAATATCCCTCCGCCTGTTTCTTCGCCTGGGTTATGATAGAGTCTTCTGAATTCAGCAACATAGGAATATGACGCCGACACAGTCAACCGGAAAAGTTCTCTTGAGAGTCAGGCCCCGCGGCTTTTGCGCCGGTGTGGTTCGTGCCGTGGACATTGTCGAACTCGCCCTCGAAGCCTATGGCGCGCCCGTCTACGTGCATCACGAAATCGTCCACAACACCTACGTCGTCGAGCAGCTCCGCCGCCGCGGCGCCATTTTCGTCGAATCCATTTCCGAAGTGCCCCATGGCGCCGTTCTCGTTTTCAGCGCCCACGGTGTTCCCCCTGTCGTTCGTGATGAGGCCAAATCGCGCTCTCTGAAGATTATTGACGCCACCTGCCCACTCGTCACCAAAGTCCATTTTGAGGCACTGAAATTCGCCCGCGAGGATCGCACCATCATCCTGATCGGACACAAGGATCATCAGGAAATCGTCGGCACATCCGGCGAAGCTCCCGACCGCACCATCGTTGTGGATTCCGTCGAAGCCGTAGACGCCCTCGAAGTTTCCAATCCCGAAAAACTCGCGTTCCTCACGCAGACGACCTTGAGCCTTTACGACACGCAGGAAATCGTCGCCCGCCTCCGCCAGAAATTCCCCAAAATCGTCGGCCCCAAGAGCGACGACATCTGCTACGCCACGCAAAATCGTCAGGAAGCCGTCGAACAGGTCGCACAGGACGTGGATTTGATCCTCGTTGTTGGCTCGCAGAACAGTTCCAATTCCAATCGCCTCGTCGAAGTCGCCCAGCGCCGCGGCGTCAAAGCCGAACTGATTGATTCGGCTTCGGACATTGATCCCGCGTGGCTCGATGGCGTAAAAAGCGTAGGCCTGACTGCTGGCGCTTCCGCTCCGGAAGTTCTGGTCGAGCAGGTCAGCGAGCGCCTCGCCGAATTTGGGTATACCGACCAGCGCGATCTCGATTTGATCCGCGAGGATGTGCGCTTTACGCTTCCTCCGGAGCTTGCGACCATCGCGCCGGCCCCGCGCCGTTAGGAATATCGCGCGGCTCAAACATTTTTGATGTGCGGCTGGAAATTGGCAACCGCCGCGAGCACGAAAACAAACGGGGAAGCAGGGGCCCGGCGCTACCCGCGGCGGCGCCGGCTTACGTCTCATTCAGGAGAGCGACTTGGCGGTCAAAATCGTCCGTCAACCGAAGAAGATTGCCTTGATCGGCGCGCCTTCGAGCGCGGCGGCATTTCTGCTGGGCACCGAAAAAGCGCCTGCCGCTCTGCGCGCCGCCGGCCTCGTGGAACGTCTCCAAAGCGCCGGATACGAAGTTATTGACCACGGCGATTGCGCGTCTCGCCTGTTTGCCGATGATGACGAACATCGCCGCGCGCGCAATCTCTCGGAAATCGTCGCCGGTCTGAACGATCTCCGCACCCGCGCGGAACTCGCGGCCAAAAGCGGCGCGCTGATTCTCGTTCTCGGCGGCGACTGCGCTCAGGTCATCGGTCTTCTTGCCGGTTTGCGCCGCTATCACAAGCATCTCAATCTTCTCTGGATGGACCGCGACGCCGATCTCAACACTCCCGCGAGCACTCCTTCCGGCCGCATTGATGGCATGGTCGTCGCCAGCATCCTCGGCCGTGGCGCTCCGGAACTTGTGCGCTTTTGGGGCGAAACGCCGCTCGTTCGCGAGCCCGACATTCTGCTTTTCGGGATCGAGCGCCTCGATCCGCCTGAACAGGAATTTCTCATCCGCTCTCCCATGCGTGCCGTCTATGCCGCGGACATTCAGTTCAGGGGCGGCGCAGCCTCCGCGAAAGACGCGCTCTCGCATCTCCACGCGGACACCCGTGATTTCGTTCTCCACCTCGACACCGACGTGATCGCGCAGGAAGAGTTTCCCGCGGTGAATGTTCCCGGCTCCGGCGGACTCAAATTCGACGATGTTCGTTCTTCCTTTATCGAAATTGTGCGCAACAAGAATCTCCTGGGCCTGGACGTTGCCCAATACAATCCCGATAAAGATCCCGACGGCAGCAGCGCCCGCAAACTCGTGGACCTTCTCGTCGAATCTCTCTCCGCCCGTCTCGAAGCGCTCGCGGCCCCTTCGCCCGCGGAATCTCCCGCCGATGCCCCCGCTCAACAAGCGGAAGCCCCGGCCGCCGATCCTTCCGAATAACCGCGCCGTTATTTGCTGGTCACGCGCCAGCAATCCCTTGATCGCCAAAGAGTCACTTCAACGCTTCACGTTTACGGATATAGCGCGCCAAGCCGAGCCAGGACAGAAACAGACCTCCATTGAAGATGTAGTGCTCCGCCTCCGCGCCCGTGTGCGCGCGCCGGATTTCCGCAGCGGTCTCCTCGACGAACTTTTGCGAAGCGCCTGCCTCGTCCAGGCCATCGTTCAAGAGGCGCCGGGCCAGCGAAACCCAATCGTCGAGCCTTTGGCGGTATCGCGCAATGTGCTCAGTTGGATTGTCCACAAAACCGAAGTGCGTCAAAAACAGCCGCTTGGGGTGCAGCGCCTCGATGGCATCGAGCGAGTGATTCCAGGCCGCAATATCAATATCGGGCGGAGGAACCGCGGGCAAAATGAAGTTATCGCCTTCTACGCAGATCCCTGCGGTATCTCCGACGAACGCAATTTTTTCCTGTTCGTCCCAGTAAGTCACATGATGCGAAGCATGGCCCGGCGTGTAGAGAACTTGCAGCGGCCGCTCGCCGGTTTGGATCGTTTCGCCGCCCTGAAGCGTTTTCAAATTTGCCGCAGGGACAGGAATAAATTCACCATAGAGCTTCTGCATTGCCTCGCCGTAGAGCCTGCCCGCGCTGGAGAGCAGCTTCGCGGGATCGGCCATGTGCGGCGCGCCTTTTTCGTGCACGTAAACCGCAAGCCGCGGATTTTCCCGAACGAGCGAGCCCGTCGCTCCCGCATGGTCCAGATGAATGTGCGTGAGCAGAATCGCGTCGAGGCCGCTAATCTCCACTCCATGCGCCGCAAGCTGCTTTCGCAGCATGGGAAGCGTGGATTCCGGCCCAGGATCAATGAGCGCACGTTTGCCCGCCGATTCCAGGAGCACAGCGCCAATCGAGCGCGGCCTTTCGGTCCAGTTCAGGTCAAGAATGTGAAGGTTGTTCATTTCCCGAACAGTGTATCGGAAAGGGAGGCAGGAGAGCGGGCGCGCTTCTGCGTTTGCGGGTCGGTAGAGAGAAACCTGAAAGGATGGGATTTTTGCTCGGACGCACCAAAGCCACCCCCGGCGTTCTTACGGAAGAGTGCGCAAAATCAAGAAAGGAAAGGAGACAGATTGGGAGTTGATGCGTTGGATGGCAGGAGGGGTGAAAGAGGAGCGGCGGCAGGTCGGGAGTGCCCGGAAGGGTTTGACAGTGCAAGTGGGGCAAAGGCGGGAACTGAGCCAAAACACCATCACTATTATAATACGTATGCTAATAGATATAGAGGTGCCATTCGAACCGAGTGAGGCGAGGAGTTTGAACGGCAGAGCATCTGAGGTTGAAAAGGCTCGCTGACCAAAAAGTCGCGCTGGTTCGTGAGGGCCGGTTCGTGGGAGAAGCCTTTCCTTGCTCTCGTAAGAGCGGGATCCCGGGTGCCGTCTAGGAGGGGAGTGGTTCCACCCACCATCGGCTTGCGTGAGGGAGGTCACGCGCGATGGTGATTGCAGACACTGTCCTCTGTCATCAGCCTGTGCAGGATTCAGGGAGAGGGAGGGGACAACTATGTCAGTCGCCCAGCCCCTCATCCAAGAGTACGTATCGCACTACCGCATCCTGGAACATCTGGGCAGCGGTGGGATGGGGGTCGTGTACAAGGCCGAGGATACGCTGCTGCACCGCCTTGTCGCGATCAAATTCCTGCCCGATGAACTGGCCCACGACGATATAGTCTTCGAGCGCTTCCGGCGCGAAGCCCGGACGGCCTCGGCGATCAATCACGCCAACATTTGCACCATTTACGAGATCGGCGACCACGAGGGGCGTCCGTTCATCGTCATGGAATACCTTGAAGGGCGCACGCTACGGCAAATCTTGCACGGGCAGCCAATGGAAACCGAGCGACTCGTGAATCTGGCCATCGAAGTGGCGGATGCGCTCGACGCGGCGCACTGCAAGGGCATTACCCACCGCGATCTGAAACCGGGCAACATCTTCGTGACGAACCGCGGGCATGCCAAACTGCTCGATTTCGGCCTGGCGAAGCCGGGTTTGGAGGGCGTCGCCTCGGACACGGGAACGACTCTGAGCCAAGACCGGCTCACGACCACTGGTTCGACACTGGGCACGGTGGCCTACATGTCTCCCGAGCAAGCACTCGGGAAAGATGTAGATGCGCGCAGCGATCTATTTTCTTTTGGAGTCGTGCTCTACGAAGCCGCTACCGGCTCATTGCCGTTTCCCGGAGAGACAAGCGCAGCCATCTTTGATGGCATTCTGAACCACAATCCCCCGCCTCCTTCGCAGCTCAACCACGGATTGTCACCACAACTGGATCGCATCATTACGACCTGTCTCGAGAAGAATCGCGAAGTCCGGTATCAGAGCGCCGCCGAGGTGGGCGCGGAATTGAAACGGCTCAAGCGCGATACGGAGTCTGACAAAATTGCCGCGGTAGCGGGGCGTGGATGGCAGCGCAGCCGGCCGCTCGCAGGGATAGCCACAGCAATTTTCGTCGTTCTGGTCCTGTCGGCGTGGCTGCTGCTTACACGGTTTGGAAGCACTGGGGAGCCGAGAGTTCTGGCGACCACGGAACTCACCCGCGCCGGCGTAGCCAAAAAGGACAGTCTCGTTTCCGATGGCTCGCGGCTTTACTTCACGGAAGCGGGAAACTACAAAATGGGAATCTTCCAAATCTCGGTCGCAGGAGGAGATGCCTCGGAGATTCCTTTCCCGTTTCCCGTGGTAAGAGTACATGCGATCTCGCCCGACCGCACCAATCTGCTCGCTACAGGATTCACAGAGAAGAGTATGGAATTGAAACTTTGGTCCTTGCCTCTTCCCGCTGGTTCTCCCCAGGGCCTTGGAGACCTCGTTGCCAGGGAAGGCGATTGGTCGCAGGACGGCAGCAAACTTGTTTTCGTGAATGGCAAGGACATTTTTCTCGCCAACGCGGACGGTAGCGGTGCGCGCAAGCTCCTGAGCGTATCCGGGATTCCATCCGATGTGCGATTCTCACCAGATGGGCGGCGCCTGCGTTACACGCTGAGCGACCCAACCCAAAACACCTCTTCGCTTTGGGAGGCGCGGGTGGATGGCTCGGGCGTGCATCCGCTGTTGCCAGGCTGGAGCAATCCGCCAACCGAATGCTGTGGCCGCTGGACTGCTGATGGCCGCTATTACATTTTCCAGCGCATAGGAAGAATTTCGAATCTTTGGGCTCTCCGCGATGCGACAGGCTGGTTCGCCGAGGGTACGCCCCGGCCCATTCAACTGACCACCGGCCCGGTCTCCTTCGAAAATCCACTTCCCAGCCTGGATGGCAAGCGCGTCTTCGCCTTTGGAACGCTGCAACGCACGGAACTGGTCAAATACGACTCAGCGTCACGGCAGTTCATACCCGTCTACAGCGGACCTCCCGTGGGAGAAGTCTCGTTCTCCCGGGACGGCCAGTATGTGGCGTGGGTTCTCTATCCAGATGAGACGCTGTGGCGCAGCCGTCCGGATGGCAGCGAACGAGTGCAACTTACGTTTGCTCCAAAAGTGGCGTTCCTGCCGCGCTGGTCCCCGGATGGGAGCACCATCGCTTTTGCGGCCGCTGAGCCGGGAAAGCCGTGGAAGATTTTCCTCGTGCCCTCGCAAGGAGGAACAGCGCGTGAACTCCTCCCCGAACGGCGCAACGAAATCGACGCTGACTGGTCGCCAGACGGGAAACAGTTGGTCTTCGGACGGCTCTCCGAGCTTGCCTCGACCGAGGCGGTCAACATCCAGTTATTCGATCTCCAGACGGGCCATCTGAGCGTGCTGCCAGGTTCGGACAATTTGTTCAGCCCGCGGTGGTCACCGGACGGCCGCTACATCGCGGCGTTGACTTCCGATTACAAGACACTGTTTCGGTACGACCTGGCGTCACGAGCCTGGTCGAAATGGGTAGAGTCGCCGGACAAGCAAATTTCGTATCCCGCTTGGTCGGTGAACGGCAAGTATATCTATTACGACAGTGACAATGAGTATTGGCGCATCGGAGTCAACCAACATCAATCCGAGTCCGTGGCCAGCCTGAAAAATGTGCGCCAATTCATTGGCCGATGGGGCACCTGGAGCACGGTTGCCCCCGATGGCTCCCCCCTGTTCGTGCGTGATATCAGTAGCCAGGAGATTTACGCCCTGGATGTGCGCCTGCCCTGAACGCTGAAGGAAAAGACTTCCGCAAACGATGGAGAAATGTTGCGTCCAGCAAGGCGGAGAGACTTCCCTAATTCCGCTCTCGTTGGATTGCCTGCGATTCAGTCTGGACGCGAGGAGGATGAGTGGAACCGCGCGCGAACCGTCTTCCGCACCATTGCAAAGCGAGGCGCAGAGCGGCCCACGCTTGCAAAAGTCAAACCCGAAGGGGGAGGCCATCCTGGAGGTTTTGGCGCGCTAAGGTTGTCCCACCTCCCAACTCAGGCCGTATGGATTTCCAACTCGTTTTCGTTGTACACACACACCTGACTTTGCGCATAGCGGATTCTGACATACCAACTCTAAGTGCCTCTGGCCGTCGCGAAGAAATACTTCGGCACGGGATACGAGAATCTTGCGGCCACACTCTCTCCAAGCCACATTCGTCTGACTTCCCTATCGTGCAGCCACGAATGGCCCACCTACGAACCGGTTTAGTTGCGGGATTCGGAGGCGAGGGATTGCCGAAGGGAGGCGGCGGAGCCGGACAGAAGATTGCGGAGGACGGCGACTTCCGAAGTGATGGCGGTGCGGAGAGCGGGCTCAACGTCCGGAGCGAAGAACGGCGAATGGTTGGAGGGCAGAGGAACGCCGGTGGATTCCGCTTCGGCGAGTCTCGCGGGATCGGCGCCGCCGAGAGCGAAGTAGAACGAAGGAATGCCGGCCTTGATGAACTCGGAGTAGTCTTCGGAAGCCATGATCGGGGGTATTTCGACGACGTTGCTTTTGCCGAGCGTGTTATCTAAGACGCCGGTGAGCCGCTGCGCGAGAACCGGATCGTCGTAGACCGCATCAGTGGACTCATAGTGATCAATCGTGGGAGGGCGAGGCGCGCCCGCGGCTTGAGCTTCGGCGTTGACGATGCGGGTGATGGAGGCGAGAAGGTGCTTGCGAACTTCGGGCGAATAGCTGCGGACGGTGAGGCCGAGGACGGCTTCATCGGGAATGATGTTGTTCTTGGTGCCGGCCTGAAAGGTTCCGACCGTGATGACCGCGGGATCGCCGGGTGCGATCTCCCGTGAAACGATCGTTTGCAGGGCCACCACGACTTGCGCGCCGATGACGATGGGGTCAATGGTGGTTTGCGGCGCGGCTCCGTGGCCGCCTTTGCCGTAAATGGTGATGCGCAGGGAATCGGAGTTCGAGTAACGAGGACCGGAGCCGACGCCCACGGTTCCCGCGGGCAGTTCGTTGCCGACGTGGAGAGCGACGCCAGCATCGGGCTTGGGAAAACGCGTGAGGAAGCCATCCTTGAGCATGCCGGATGCGCCGCCGATGGTTTCTTCCGCGGGCTGGCCAATCAGGACAAGCGTGCCATGCCAAGTATCTTTCGAGTGAGCCATAATTGCCGCAGTGCCGATGAGAGCGGCCATGTGCAGATCGTGCCCGCAGGCGTGCATTACGGCGATTTCGCGGCCAGTGGGATCCTTCACATGGACTTTGCTGGCGTACGGCAGTCCGGTTTTTTCTTCCACAGGAAGCGCATCGAGTTCGGTGCGGAGCATGATCGTGGGACCGGCGCCATTCTTCATCACGGCGACCACGCCCGTGCCGCCGACGTGTTCAGTCACTTCATAGCCGAGTTCGCGAAGATGCGCGGCGAGTTTCGCGGCCGTTTGAGTCTCCTGGCCGGAGAGTTCGGGATGTTCGTGAATGTCCACGTAGAGCGCATGAGCTTCGGGATAAACTGCGGTTACTTCGCTAGAGGACGAAGATGTTTGCGCGAAAACCGGTGAGGCCATGCAGGCAAAAGCGACGAAGACTGTGAATTTCATCGTGGGCGGATGATATACGCACTCGCTTGCGGGAGCAAACCGGCGGCTCCGGTGGCGCGGAAGGAAGAACTTGCCACGGACGGCGGGGATGCAATAGGCTACTTTCATCGCGCTTTGTTGATGCGCTCACTCTCTTCCGCTGCAACGGCGGAGTCAGAGGAGAGGAGCAGAACACCTGGTGGCCGCCCCGTGGAGGGTGGAAGGTACGGGCCGTGGAGAGTCTGGCGCGAATCTCAAAACGGGAAACAGGCGATCGTCGGGTGGATTCGGGAGTTTGCGGTCTCTAGTCGCAAGTGTGGGGAGGAAGAACATGCGTAAGTGGTGTGCAATTGCGGCGATGGGGATTTTGTGTGCCCTTCCGCTTTCAGCCCAGCAAACCGACAAGGATGCGGGCAAAACAACAACCGAGAAAACGGAAGTAGCGGATGCGAATCCGGGAAATGCAGCAGAGTTAGGGAGCTCTTTGCGAACGGCTCCGGGAACGGGTTTCGCGGACGTCTTTCCAGCGACGCCGCGGCTGTTTCCGTTTCCCGCCGGAAAATCGGCGCCCGATGAGGAAGCTCCGGGAAAGATGTGGCCGAAATACGAAGCGTCGGCCATGTACCAATACTTCGACTTTCATCCAGGCGATCCGTTCAATTCCTACGGAAACAACGGAGCCACGGGTTCGTTTACGTACAACGCCACCCGGTACCTGGGACTGGTAGGCGAGTTCGGTGGCTACAATTCCGGCAACAGAAATGTGCCGGGAAACTCCACTTCGGGAAGTTTCATGAGCTACCTGTTCGGCCCCCGGCTGAATCTGCGGAGGTTCAATTATTTCGTTCCTTTCGCGGAATTTCTGGTTGGCGGGATGCACGCGTCTTCCGATGCGACCGGCAGCCAAAGCCAGAACGCATTTGCGCTGGCTGCGGGAGGCGGGGTGGATATTACTTTCACAAAGAACATCGCATGGCGGGTCGCACAGCTGGATTACGTCATGACGAGCTTTTCGGGCGCCTTCATCAATCCTACGGCGCGGCAGAACGACTTTCGCGCGGGAACCGGCATCGTCTTCCGGTGGGGATTCCCTGCGCCGCCTCCTCCGGTGAACCGTCCGCCGGTGGCGGCGTGCTCAGCGAATCCCACGTCCGTGTTCGCCGGATCGAACGATGTGGTGGCGGTGCACGTAAACGCCAGCGACCCGGATAACGACGCGCTCACCTATACGTATACGGCGAATGGAGGCACAGTCGAGGGCACGGGTCCCGAAGCGAGGTGGAACTCGGCGGGAGTAGCCGTCGGCGCATACACCGTGACTGTCAAAGTGGATGATGGCAAGGGAGGGACGGCTTCCTGCGCGGTGGATCTTACCGTGAGCGAGAAGCCCAACCATCCTCCGGTCATCTCCTGCGCGACCGACCGGAGCCCGATCCTGCCCGGAGAACGCACGGGGATTACGGCCACGGCGAGCGATCCGGACGGCGATCCGTTGACCTACAGCTACAGCACAAATGGCGGCCAGATCGTGGGAAGCGGACCGAAGGTGGAGTTCGATTCCACGGGACTGCAGCCGGGAAGCTACGCGGTGAAATGCTCGGTAAGCGATGGCCGGGGAGGAAGCGCCGACGCGACAACCAACGTGGACGTGGAGCAACCGCCGCCTCCGCCGCAAGCGGCCAAGGTGGGCGACTGCGGCTACACCAAGCTGGGCGCGTCGCGCTTTGATAATGCGTGCAAGCGCGTGGGAGACGACGTGGCCCTGCGCCTGAACAATGACCCGAATGCCAAGCTCGTGATCGTCGGGTACGCGGATCCGAAGGAGCCGAAAGCGGAAAAGCTGGCGGCTACGCGCGCGGAACTGGCGAAGAAGTACATCGTCGAGAAAGGCGTGGACGAGTCGCGCATTTCCACGAGGGTTGGGGAAGCCTCGAAAGAAAAAGGCGAGGAAAAGGCCAACCGCCGCGTGGACTTCGTGCTGGTCCCGCAGGGCGCGACGTACTAAGCAAGGCGACCGGTGGCCCATTTCCCGCAAGCGCGTAAGAAGGAGCGGGAAAGGAAACCGGATGCAGGAAGAAATGAATGCCAGCGGGCTCTCCGGATGAAATCGGGGAGCCCGCGTTTTTTGCAGCTTGAATTATTCGAGAGAGCGCAGATGAGCAATGCACGGCTGATCAAAGTGGCTGCGCTTCTTGGCCTGGCATTGTGCTTCGCAATGCCTGCACGAGGGCAGCACTGGAAACGGCTCGGGCCTGAAGGGGGCGACGTGCTTTCGATGGCCACGGCCGTGGACGGCACTGTGTATCTGGGAACGGCGGACGGACACGTGTTTGCGACTGCGGACGCGGGGATTCACTGGGAATTGCGCGGGCGCGCAGGGCTCCGCCGCGATGGGGTGGTGCAGGCGTTGATCGCGGATCACGCCATTCCGCAGCGGCTGTATGCGGCGGTGTGGTACCTCGATCCGGCGGCGGGAGGAGGAGTGTTTCGAACCGACGACGGCGGGCGAACGTGGCAGGCGGATGGATTGCCGGGGGAAGCCGTGCGCGCGATCGAGCAGGATCTTGCGAAACCCGAAGAATTGATTGCCGGAACTCTGACGGGAGTGTTTCGAACAGAGAACTCCGGGAGAACTTGGGAGCGCATTTCGCCAGCGGGAGATCCGGAATTGCGAAACGTAGATTCGGTTGCCATGGATCCGCGCGATGACCGGGTGATCTACGCCGGGACGTATCACCTGCCGTGGAAAACGGAAGATGGCGGAAAAACCTGGAAGGCGATTCCCGCAGGGATGATTGACGATTCGGACGTGATGAGCTTACGCATTGATCTGGAAATTCCCGGGACGATCTTCGCAAGCGCCTGCTCCGGAATCTATCGCAGCGAAAACGGCGGCGAACAGTGGGTGAAGCTGCAGGGGATTCCGTTTTCATCGCGGCGCACGCAGGAGATCGTGCAGAATCCCGCTCGACCCCAAGAGCTTTTTGCGGCCACGACCGAGGGGCTGTGGACAACGCACGACCGGGGAGAGAATTGGCTGCGCGTGACGCCGCGCGAATGGATCATCAATGCGGTCGCGGTGCTGCCGTCCATGGGAAAGGGACGGCTGCTGATCGGCACAGAGGCGCAAGGAGTGCTAGCGAGCGACGACCAAGGGAAGACTTTTTTTGCAGCGAACCGGGGATTTGCGCATCCGATCCTGTCGGCGTTTGCGGCAGACCCGTTTGCACCGGGGCATTTGTTGGTTCGGATTGCCGGCATGCCGGGGCAATTGCTGGAGACGCGCGATGGAGGAAAGAGCTGGGGGATTCTGGCGGGCGGCTTGCCGAAGGGAAAAATTGCCGAACTCTTTGGCGGCGAAAAAGGCTGGTGGGCGACGTTCGAAACATCGGGCGCGGCGCGGTATGACGCGAATAGGGCCCGCTGGGAACCCGTGAGGTTCATGGAAACGTTCCAGGGGCGCAAGCGAACGCAGAAGAGCGTGACGCGCGCAGTTCGAAAGGAACCGCAAGTGATTCGAATTCGCGAGGACGGAACGAGTTTTTACCTTGCTACTTCGGAGGGGCTCTGGACCGGAGACGTGCGCGGCACAATCGCTCGCCGTGTGGACCCCAGAGCCCTAGGCGGAAAAATCGAGGACGTGCTGCCTGGGGACAAGGTCTGCGCGCTGGCTGAAGCGAAATTGGAGTGCCTGGGCACGCGCGGCGAGACGGCGACGGTTCGGGAGGCGCCGGCGGAAGCGGGCCGGCTTCTTTGGCTCGAGCAGCACGGAAACGCTGGCGAGGATCCGCTGCTCATCGGGGGAAGCCATGGGGTTTTTGATGTACAGGCCAGACTCGGAACGAAGTGGAAGTTGGTGCAATCGGGACTCCCTGCGGTGGGGGCCAGCCCTGCCGTGCGATCTGGAGACAATCTGGGAATTGCGACCGCTACAGGCGGATTCTACGTTTCGAGCGACGGGGGCAAGAGCTGGGCGCGCGTGGATGGCTCGCAGGAAACGGGGAGCACGGTCGGAGTAGCGCCGGATGGAACCGGAGGATTCTTCCTCGGATCGCGGAGCGAGGGATTGCTGCATTGGGTCCCATAGCAGGGATACCAACAGGCCCGCTACGGGACAGTTCCCAGAATGGCACAGGCCCGATTCCCATTTCTGTATGTCTGCTAGACAAAGAGACTTAGGGGTGACCTGAAGCGCGACTTGGGATCCCGGGCGTGGCGATCAACTTTCCCGATATAAAACTATTATAGACGTGATAATATGTGTAACTTGTTGAAGAATCAGAGGAACACGTGTGTTCCGCGAATGGAACGGCAGGTGCTGAACCAATAAGAGACACTTGAAAGGGAGATGGAGCCGCCAGGCATGGTGGAAGAGGCGACAGCACCGCGAGAAATCGCGCCGATGAATCTTCTGGTCGTGGATGATGAGCAGACCACGCGGGAGCTGTGCGTGGCGGTGGCGCAGCAGAGTGGCCTGAAGGTGGCGACGGTGGCCACGGCGGAGGACGCACTTGAGGTGCTGGAGCAATCTGCGATTGACATCATGCTGACGGATCTGAAGCTGCCGGAGACTAGCGGGCTGGAACTGTTGCGAAAAGCGCACGACTTGCATCCGGAAGTCGCGGTGGTGGTCCTGACGCAGTACGGAACGATTGATTCGGCGGTGGAAGCGACACGCATGGGAGCGATGGATTACGTGACCAAGCCGTTTCGCGTGGAGGAGTTACGCACAAGGCTGGAACGCGTGATGCACGCCGTGGAGCTCCAGCAGGAGAACCGGCTGCTGCGCGAGCAGCTGCGCACGAGGCCGGGATTCGGATTGATGATCGGCATGTCCGCGAAGATGGAACGTGTCTACAAGATGACGGAGAAAGTCAGCCAGCACGAGTACCCGGTTCTGATCCTGGGGGAAAGCGGAACGGGCAAAGAGCTGGTGGCCAAGAGCATTCATTATTCGGGGCCGCGGAAAGACCGGCCGTTCGTGCCGGTGGACTGCTCCGCGCTGGTGCCGACCCTGATCGAATCGGAGCTGTTCGGCTATGTGAAAGGCGCATTTACGGGAGCAATGCAGGCAAAGCAAGGGCTTCTCGAGTCGGCGCATGGCGGAACGCTTTTCCTGGACGAAATCGGAGACATGCCGGTGGACTTGCAGGCCAAGTTGCTGCGCGCTCTGCAGGAACGGGAGATCAAGCCGGTGGGCTCGACCGACCGCCGGTCAATTGACGTGCGCATCATCGCGGCGACAAACCGCGATCTGGAAAACGCCATCCGCAGCGGGAGTTTCCGGCAGGACCTGTACTTCCGGTTGAACGTCGTGCAGATCAAGCTACCGCCGCTGCGCGACCGCAAGAGTGATATTCCATTGCTGGTGACGGCGTTTCTCGAGAAATTTTCCGAATCGCGGGGACCGGTGCGGACCATTTCGGACGACGCCATGCGGCGGCTGGTGGCCTACGATTGGCCGGGGAACGTGCGCGAACTGGAGAACGCCATCGAGCGCGCCTTGGCGCTGGGGTCCGGCCCCATCGTGCAGGTGGCCGATTTGCCTTCCAATCTGCAATATCCCACGAGCGAACGCGCGCCACAGAAGGATGAACTGCTGCCGCTCGAGGAACTGGAGCGGCGCGCGATCCTGCGCACTCTGCGCGAGACCAGCGGCGACAAGCTGGCAGCCGCGCGAATGCTCGGGATCGGCAAGACTACCCTCTACCGCAAGCTCAAGCAGTATCGCGTCGAACAGCCAGAAAACTGAACCCTGAGAAGAAGAGTCATCAGGGCGAAAGACAGCCCAGCAGAGTTGCCTATGTACCTTTCCGAATGCCCACAATGGGCTGCATGAGTGGCGCAAATCTCGACATGGAATTTCGGCACCCCTCCCACCCCTTTATCTTCCTACGTAACTCATTGATCCAGCAATAGTTATCAGGGACAAGGTTGGGCCTGCTTCTGCAATGGGTTCACGGCAGGGAAACGCCCTGCGCGGCGAACCGGCAAGGGCGAAGCGCGAGCGAAAGAGTCCGCAGATGGAGATGTGGAAGAGGAAAGTGAGTTCATCGCAGCCGCGGGGTGTGGCGCGCGCGGCGGTCCTTGGACTTCCCCGTGAAGAGATTGTGCGCGAAGTCATCGTTTCTCTGGCGCGGGTGACCGCAGCGAACCGGCTGGGCGCATGGATCGCCAAGCAAGGGGATGGTGAGAACGGGGCGCAGGAAGTTTTCCAGGGATCAGTATGGGATAGCGATTCCGATGCGACGCCGAGAGAGTGGAGGCAATTAGCGCCCCACTTTCCGCTGCCGCGGGATTTGCTCCTGACCGGAGAGAGTGTAGTCCAGGAAGTTGGCGGCAATTCCCAGAGCCCGCTTCTGGGGCCTTTGGCGGAACTGCGCACGGTGCTGTGGGTTCCGGTTCTCTCCACCGGAAGATTGCAGGGCATTCTGATGGCGGGTTCGCGTGCGAAGGCGGCGAACCTTCCCCGTGCAGAAATGGAGGAAGCAGCCGCCGAACTCTCGCTGGTGCTTTCTCACGAGCACGAGCACCAGGCTGTCCGGCAGCGCCAGGCGGATGTGACCCTCGCGCGGCATATCTCGACGGAACTCCTCGAAGGGAAAACGCCAGAAAGTGTGCTGGCCTCGCTCGTTGAGAGCTGCACGGCGAGCGCCAAGAGCGCGGCGGGCCCCGGCGCGGTATTCGCCGCAATCGGACGATGGATGGGACGCGAAGAAACGCTGAAAGGGGCGGCGGAGAAGGTGGAATTCTGGTGGAAGTCCGGCGAGGCGGCGTGGCAGGGCGCTGCGGAAAACGAACCGCTGGCCGGCGTATGGCGGACCGCGCTGGAAACGGGCCGAACCGCGGGAGGAGAACTCGCGGCGCCCTGGTCGAAAACAGAGGTCGCGCGAGTCGTGGCGATCCCTCTCCGCGCCGGCGAAGAAACGCTGGGCGTTATCGTGGCGGGTTTCAAACCTCGGTGCGTTTCGCTGGCTATGCTGGAACGTCTCGAATTTCGGGCGCTTCTGGCAGCCTCCGCTCTTAGCGTTCTGCGCGATCGCGAGGAGGAATCCGTCCGGGAATCGGAAATCCAGGCGCTGCTCGAAGCGAGCCCGGTGGCTTTGGCGATGGTGGACCGCCGGGGAAGCATTCTGCGGAAAAACCTTGCCGCCGGGACGGCTCTTGGAGGGAACCAGGAGGGCGAAGAAGACGCGCGCTTCACCGATTGGATTCGGGCGCGGGATCGTGCGGCGGGGGAAGAGTGGTTCCGAAAGCTGTGGATGGAGAAAAAGGACATCGCGCCTGCGATTCTGGAAACGGAGCTTCGCAACGGGAAACGGGTACGGCTGCGGGCGGAGCGAGTTTCGACGGGAAATTCCGCGCTGTTCACCATAGAAACCTCCGGGACCGCGGAATGGAAACAGGAGAACCGGGAAGCGACGGAACTTTTGACCCTTGTGGAATGGCTCGATCAGGGCGTGATCCTGTTCGATGCGGACGAAAGAATCCGCGCGCTGAACCTGAGGTTTGCCCAAATGGCGGGGCTGGCCCCGGATGAAGCCGACAAGATGGGAACGCTGGAGGGCCTAATCCTCCGGCTCGCTTGCTGCGCGCCGGACCCGGAGCGTTTTGGAGAACGCTGGAGAGAGATGGCGCACAATCAGGACGCGGGAGCGCGCGAGGAAGTTCACTTGACGCGGCCGGCCTCGCGAGTCCTGGAGCGTGTTTCGCGGCCGATCTGGGATGGCAATGGGAAAAGGCTGGGACGCCTCGAAATCTACAA
This sequence comes from Candidatus Acidiferrum sp., assembly GCA_035516615.1. Classification (GTDB taxonomy): domain Bacteria; phylum Acidobacteriota; class Terriglobia; order Acidiferrales; family UBA7541; genus Acidiferrum. The sequence goes on along the minus strand of DATJAD010000015.1, from coordinate 12,956 downwards.
GGACTTGACGGCCCAGCGAATTTTTCAGACCCGCTTGCTGCAAACGGAAAAGCTCGCTGCGTTGGGCCAGGTGGCCAGCGGAGTGGCGCACGAATTGAGCAATCCCTTGACGAGCATCACAGGGTACGCACAAAGGCTGCTCCTGAGACAGGATGCACTGGGACTGGCAGAAGAGGTGCACCGCATTTTCTCGGAAGCGGAGAGAGCTGGAACAATCCTGCGGAGGATGCTGCTTTCGGCGCGCGAAACACCGCAAGAGCGCCGCCCGATTGCGCTTAACCAGCTGATCCAGCGAACCGTGGAGCTTCAGCGGATGAGCATGGAGGCAGAGAAAATCCGAGTGGAGATGGACCTGGACCCACTGCTTCCGCCCGTGCAGGGAGATGCGGGCCAGTTGCAGCAGGTGCTGATGAACCTTATCGGCAATGCCAGGCAGGCACTGGAGGCACAAGGTGGAGGGGGAACGATCCGGCTAAAGAGCGAAAGGGCGGGAATGCAGCGCCTAAGGGTGGTGGTTAGCGACACAGGCCCCGGGATACCGGAGGCGGTGCAAGCGCGCATTTTTGATCCCTTTTTCACGACCAAGGCTGAGGGCATGGGGACGGGATTGGGTCTTTCGATTGTTCTAGGCATCGTGCGGGAGCACGGCGGACAAGTCTATGTCCAGAGCCAGCCGGGAACCGGCGCTGTGTTTTCCATCGAACTTCCCGCAGCCACCCCGGGGTCTAGCGCGCGATGGGAATCCGGGGAGCGCAGAATCCCATTGGGATCGAGGGAAAATGCCGGATTAACGGCTTCCGGGGGGGAGTTACATCGCCACGGTACGGAGGGAGTTGCACGGCGCGTTCTCGTGGTGGAGGACGAGCCCACCGTGGCGCAATTGATTGCAGATGTGCTGCGCGACGAAGGCTTCGAGGTGGAAGTGCTGCCCGACGGGCGGCGCGCGCCCGAGCGGGCGGCTTCGGCGGAGTTTGATCTGGTAATTTGCGACATGAAGATGCCAGGACTTGACGGGCCGCACTTTTACCGTTCGCTGGTGCTGGCCGGAAACCCCTTGAAAGACCGATTTCTTTTCGTGACAGGAGACACCCTGGCCGCCCAGACCAGGCAGTTCTTGGAAAAAAACAGGCTGCCTTACGTGGCCAAGCCGTTTCGCATGGAAGAGCTCACCGAAAAAGTCGAGCGCGTCCTGGCAGAGGCGAAACACGTGGCGAGCCCTCCTGCGGAGAGGAAAAACGCAGCAACTAAGGGGTAAAAGAATGAGCGCACAGGGACAGACGGTATTGCTGATCAGTGACGACGCGATGCTCTGCGCGGAGGCTCGCAGGGAACTGCAAGCGCAGGAAGAGGGACTTCGGGTGTCTTCCGTGAGCAGCGTGGATGCTGCAAGGCGCATTGTGGAAGACTCCGCGCCGACGGTCATCGTGCTGGAGGAAGCGTCGGCAGGATGCCAAGCTGAAGATCCGCGAATCAAGGTGCCGAGGTTGGACGCAGTGGTTTCGTCCCTCGCGGCGTACGCCCCCGTTGTCGTGCTGGGGCCGGAGAGAAGACCGACCGAGCTGAGCGCGCTCATTGCCGCCGGCGCCGCGGAGTACGTCGGGACGAACGGAAAATACCTGCCCGAAGCGGCGAGCCTGGTGAGGAGGCGTTTGGATCAAGCGCGGCATATGGGGATAAGCGCCGAATTTCTGCGAGAGCATGTAGACAACAAAAATGCGGATGGGAGTGAAGAGGATTTCGGGGAAATCTTGCGGCACGAGCTGAACAATCCGCTCACGGGCATTCTCGGGAACGCCGAGTTGCTGCTCGCGGAACTTCGCCGCAAGAGCGACGAGCGCATGCCTCACGGAGGCTTGCAACGGCTTGAGACCATCGCCGCACTGGCGGTTCGGATGCGCGAAACCATTAGGAGGCTCAGCCAGCAGTGGGAAGAGCGCAGCCTGTCCGCGCGCACGCCCTAGGCAGCCCGCCAACAGCTTCGCACAGGCCCTTTCCAACCCATCGCACACCTGTTAGTCTTTGCTCCGGCCTCGTTTCTGGCGCAGCGGGCCTCTTGCCATGAGCGAACCTTCTTCGCGCTCCATCTTTCCCGGTTTTTCTTCCGCATTGACGCAGAGTCTGCGGCTTCTCGAAGGCCGCGTTCCGGCTAATGAACTGGCCGCGCGCGTGACGCAGGCCGCGATGGAGCAGCCAGGCGTCACCGGAGCCCGGCTGTGGCGCATTGACGACGGCACACCTTCAGTTTGGGCGCAGGCGGGTGCGGTTCCTCCCGTGGTGACGGCGCAAATTGCTGGCATTCCCTTGACGGACGGTTCAAAGGACCCCGCGGTTTGGACCGGGCCGCTCGGAAGCGACGATTACCGGATGCGCATTCTGGAGGCACGAGGGGCGCAGCCGCTTTCCGCCGAATTGCGCGAACAGCTCAGGCTGCTTTCGCGATTCGCCGCCCTCGCCTTGGCGCTAGCGGAGCGGCGCGGGGCGCTCGAGGAAATGTCCAGCATTGTGGAGGCAACGAAGCGGCTGAATTCGACGCTGGACCTGGGCGAGCTGATCCACATCATTTTGCAAATCGCGACCCGCCAGACGAAAGCCGAACGCGGCACAGTATTTCTGGTGGACCGCGAGCGTAATGAAATCTGGTCGCTGGTCGGGCTGGGTCTCGAGCAGCAAGTCATTCGGCTGCCGGCGGACAAAGGAATTGCCGGATGGGTGGCGCACCATGGGAAATCAGTGCGCCTGGAAAACGCGTATGACGATCCGCGATTTGAGCCGGAAGTCGACCGGCGGCTGGGCTTTACGACGCGGCGGCTCTTGTGCCTGCCGATCCGCAACGAAGCGGGAGAGGTTTCCGGTGTCTTGCAGCTCCTGAACAAGCCGGAGCCGTTCACGCGGGAAGACGAGGCATTTCTGGACGCGCTTTCGACGCATGTGGCTCTGGCGCTGGAGAAGGCGCAATTCCACCGCGAACGGATCGAGAAGGAGAAACTCGAGCGCGACTTGGCCCTGGCGCGGGAAATTCAAGCGGGCTTGCTGCCGGATGCTCCGCCGGATTTTCCAGGATTGGCGATCGCCGTCTCGCACAAGCCGTCGCAAATGGTTGGGGGAGACTACTACGATTTTCTTCCGCAACGGAACGGGGAAAAGGAACAGCTGCTGATCGTGGTGGCTGACGTGGAGGGGAAGGGAGCGGCTTCAGCCCTGGTGATGGCCAACGTGCAGGCCACACTGCACGCGATCGCAGACCAACCGGGGCCGCTGGAGCGGCTGCCGGAAACGATCAATCATAAAATGATGAGGACCGTGTCGCTCTCCGGCGGGCGGCGGACAAAGTATCTGAGCATGTTCGTGGCTCGGGTAGAAAATGCGGGACGAAGCCTGCGCTACGTGAACGCGGGGCATGTTCCGCCCGTGGTGGTACGGAGCGATGGGCGGATCGAGTGGCTGGAAAAAGGCGGAATGATCGTCGGTTTGCTGCCGGATGTGGCTTACGAAAGCGCGGAGGTGCGATTGCAGCCGGGCGATGTTCTGGTGGCCTGCACGGACGGGATCACCGAAGCCATGGACGCGGCGGGAAACGAATTCGGGAGGCCGCGGCTGGCGGAAATGGTGGCGCGGCTCCGCGGCAGGACCGCGGACGAAATTCTTCAAGGAGTGATCGAGGAAGTGGAGAAGCACGCGCACGGCGGAACGTACGAGGACGATCGAGTACTGCTGATCCTCAAGGCCGTCTAGTTGCGGTCGTCGCCGCGGCAAGGATCAGGAGTCCGAACGATATTTTTCCAGGAATTGCAGGACGCGACGCCGGAACTCCTGCGGCTGCTCTCCCAATGCGCCCGTATGCATGGCGCCCGGAACTCTCCAGAAATCCTTCGGCCCGCGCGCGGCATCGAAAATCATTTCCGAATGGCGGCAGGGCAGAGCGCGGTCATTTCCATCGCAAATCAGGAAAACAGGAAAGGGACGTGAGGCGACTGCCTTCGCCGGAGAGACTTCCGCGCCGGGGAATCCGGCGAGCCGCTCGCCGTGATAGATGAGCATCCATGCGCCCGGCGCGAACAGCGTTTTTCCAAGCCAGGGATATTCGCGCAGTCCGGCGTAATCGTAGGCGGCTTCCAGGAGATTGGCGAACGGCGCTTCGGCGACCACAGCTTCGATCCGCGGATCGGCGCCCGCGGATTGCAGCGCAATGCCCGCACCCATGGATTCTCCCAGAGCAAAAATATGCGCGGGTTGCTCGGATGCGATGAGCACGTCTAGAACCGCGCTGGTATCTCTGCGCTCGAGCCAACCGTACGTTGCAATGGGGCCCTCGCTCGCGCCATGGGCACGAGCGTCCATCATCACCACGCCGTAGCCCGCCAGCAACAGAATGCGAGCGTGCTCGAGGACGCCCATGCGGTTGTCCGCGACTCCGTGAAAGACAAGCACCCAGGAGCCGTTCGGATGCGCCGGCCGGACTTTCCAGCCCCGAAGAACAACGCCATCGGGAGTGCGGACATCAAATTCGTCGCAGTGCGCTTGAATCTGGGCGAAGGTGACTTTGGCGTCGCGAACCTGGTCGGCCGTCAAATCACGGCGGAGGGGATGGAGGAAAGCGGGAGCAGCCATCCAGCCGGCCACCGCCGCCAGGGCAGGAGGAAAGAGGGCGAGAACCAGGAGGATTTTCGCGATTAGCCGCATCTGGATTTAGATACGGAAGTTTCTCCTCAGAGGTTTCGTGCCTGGCTTAGAAGCCATTCCTCCAACATCATTCCGCTGACAGGTCTACCTGTGACAGGCATTGCTTCTCGCAATCAATCAAGCCAGCCGGCAAGAGCGGGCAATCAATAACCTTCCACGGACTCCACTTACCGTCAGTCATTTTCCATTTTGCGACGATCACTTCGGCAGGTAATTGCCTCCCAGGGCAACACACCGCCAGCGTCCGGTAGACGCACGTTCGCGTAGCGATTTGGGAGATGCATGGGAACACCATGGCAAAACTCCTCCGCCGCCATGGGCCTGCCAGCAGTCTTGAAATCATAGTGAGCTGTTGCATCCTCTGCGTCAAGTGCCCGCACCGGCTTCGATTTCTTACAGCGCTCGAAAGCTCTCTGGAACCCAGCCCATGGTTCGCTCTGGCGGGCATTGTGCGCGTTTTGATGTGCTTGAAAAACAGTATTCGCGCTGCCGCCAGACAATGCGATAATGCCGCAGGCGGCGGGGCCCAGAGACAGGTGGGCGGAGTTCACTTCTCATTCGGAAAACAGTAGCAGGAAATTGAATGTTCGCCGGAGGTGCAATGTGAAAGGGAAAGGCCTATTTGGTGCCGCAGCGGCATTTGCTCTGGTTTTGCTGAGCTGCATGATTGCCGTTCGGGCGGAAGATGTGCCGAAGACGGTCGTTTTGAAGGGCTCGCCTCTCGGGACCGTGACGATGGATCACGCCATGCATATCGCCAAGAACATCCCTTGCGAGACGTGCCACCACGCTTCAAAGCCACAAAAGCCAATGAAAACCGCTCATGAGGCTTGCGAGGATTGTCATACCAAAGTGGCGCAAGCTCCGATGACCACCAAGCTGCAGGCGGCGTTTCACGATCCCATGGCGAAAAAGGGGCTTTGTATTGATTGCCACCTGAAAGAAAACGCCGCGGGCGCCAAAGCTCCCACCAAATGCACGGAGTGCCACAAGAGAGCAGCCTGAAATAAAAAGCCATCTGCGGCCGTCTGAGAACGGCGGAAGGGGCTCGTGTGTCCGGACGCGAGCAGTGGGGAAGAGAATCAGGAACGAAAAAGCACGGACTCGCGTTGAAACATTTTGACGGCCAGGAAGAGAGCGACGGCCGCGTAGGCGCAAGTGGAAGAAAAGATGATGGCGATGTAATTCCAATGGTACGTGCCGATGACCAGTTCCTTGCAGAGTAGGCTGACGTTGAGGATCGGCACCAGAGCCAGCTTCGGCGTGAGCTCCACGCCGGGTAGCATGGCGGCGATGGCGGGAATAATCACCAGGAACATCAACGGCATGATGTAGGTTTGCGCTTCCTTGTTGGTCTTGGCGAAGGAAGCGATGGTGATCAATACCGCGGCGAACAGCACCGCGAGAGGCACCGCCATGATAAATACGGAGAGCGCAGCGCCGAAGCCGATGTGAAAATTCATTCCGGAATCTCCCGTCTGGATCGGTTTCGCATGGAAGCTATTGGCGATCGCAAACGAGACTGCCATGGAGATCACGGAGAGAGCGGCGGTGGCCAGTGCCGTGGTGAATACGAGAAGAAACTTGCCCAGAACCAAGTGCGCGCGCGAAACCGGGCTAGAGAGAATGGTTTCCATGGTGCCGCGTTCTTTTTCGCCCGCAGTCAGATCGCTGGCCGGATGCATGCCGCCGTTCAAGCAAAGAAAAACGACGATGTAGGCGATAAAGCCGCCGAAGAACAGCGCGCCCCCGGACTTTTCGGGGGGAGCGACGTTTTGCTGCTGGACGTCAAATGGCTTGACCAGCGCGGCGGGTAGATTTTTTGCCGCGAGACGGGCTTTGATGACGTTGTCGCGGTACTCGTCGAAGAACTTTTCAATTTTTCCCCGGGCCACTTCCGACTTCAAGTCTCCCGAGTAGTCGTAGATCGTTACGGTCACGTCTTTCTGTGCAGCAAGGTCCTTTTCAAAGCCCGTAGGAATCTCGATAACCACGGGAACCTGTTTGTTGATGATTTTGTCTTTCCAGTCCGGGGCGAGGGGGACGATATTCACCTTCTCCAGTTTTTTCAACCCGGCGACGACAGAAGGAGAATCTTCGCCACCGATGATCATAATTTTGGGTACTTCCTCCTGTGCCTTTCCGATAATGGCGGCAACTAGCGCGCCGAACCCCACACTGAGCAGTGGAAAAAGCAGCAACGGCACGACAAGAGTGGTGATCAGAGTGCGGCGGTCTCGCAGCGCCTCGGTAAGTTCCTTCTTATAGACGATGCCAATGTTGCGGATGGACATATCAGACGGCCTCCGACTGTGCGTAGTGGGGCGCCACAACCTTGACAAAGATTTCTTCCAGATCGTGTTCGGAATATTTTTCGCGAAGTTCCGGGAGCGTGCCTTCGGCGAGGAGTTTGCCGCTCTGGATAATGCCGATGACGTCGCAGAGTTTTTCCACTTCGCTCATGACGTGGGTGGAGAAAATAACGGTTTTGCCGCGGTCGCGGCATTCGCGAATAAACGCGATGATGGAGCGTGCCGCCATGATATCGAGGCCGAGCGTGGGCTCATCGAAAATCATGACCGGTGGATCGTGAACGAGCGTGCGGGCAATTGAGGTTTTCTGCTTCATGCCCGTGGAGAGTTTGTCGCACCGTCGGTCCCGGAAGCCGTTCATGTCCAGGCGGTTGAACATGTCGTCCACGCGCTTCTTGATGGTGGCATTGTCCAGCCCGTTCAAGCGTCCGAAGTATTCGACCATTTCCTGGGCGGTCAGGCGGGGATAAAGCGCAGTCGCTGTGGAAAGGAAGCCCACAATAGATCGCACTTTCCCGGGTTCTTCGACTACATCGTGGCCGCAGATGACCGCTGTTCCATCTGTGGGTTCCAGTATCGTTGCCAGTAGCCGCAGAGTGGTCGTTTTGCCGGCCCCGTTCGCCCCGAGCAAGCCATAGATCTGTCCCGGCCGGCAGACGAAACTCACATGATCCACGGCACGCACTTCGCCGCGCTTTTTATCCTGAAAGGTCTTGCACAGACCACGCGCTTCAATCACGAAAAGCTTCTCCTATTGAGCTTTAAGACTCGGCGAAACCGTTCCAAAGCCTATTACGAAAAGTGGCCACCAAAGATTACCGCAGGCGGAGCCGGATGTCTCGGCCTGCAATCCGGGTGGCATCACGCAATTTCGACGGGAATGCACGCTGTTGGCCATGGCCGGCATCCAATGAAAAGGATGCCGCATCTGGCTTACTTCATGGGCAGAAGCCCCGCGATTGGTTGGTGCATGCCAGCGCGCTCTTGCTAAGATGTTTTCGTCAGGGCCCGCCGGGCAGGGTAGTAAGCCAAGGAAAAGCTGCCGAAGAGGGAATTGGCGCCGCAGCGCATGAGCGCGAACTCTGCGCCGGGCTGACGGAGACGCAAAAACAGGGAGATGGACAGGAAACTACGCAATCGCATCGTGTTCTTCCTGCTGGGAGCGGGAGTCGTGGCGTTTGTGCTCGTGAAACTGAGCGGGCGGCAACCCGTAGCCAAGATCTCGGCAGTGACGCCCATGCGCGAGAATCTAGTTTCTTCGATTACCAGCAACGGCAAGGTGGAACCGATTTCTCCCTACGTCATTCGCGCGCAGCTCAATACCTTCGTCCTGCAGGTGCATGCGACGGAGGGACAAAAGGTGAAGAAGGGCCAGCTTCTCCTTGACCTGGACGTAAAGGATGCGTCCGCGCAACTGGCGCAAGCCCGGCAGAAGCTCTTGAGTGCCCAGAACGATCTGCGAACCGCAAGAATGGGCGGACCGGCGGACCAGGTCGCAAAGGTGAAAGCCGATCTCGCGGATGCCGTGGCCGCGCGCGACAAAGTGCAGCGCGATCAAGCCGCGCTGGAAAAATTGCTGAAGGAGCAAGCGGCGACTAAGGATGAGCTGGCGGCCAACGAATTGAAATTGGCGAAAGCTCAGGCGGACGTGACCCGGCTGCAGGCGGTGAAAGATCAATTCGACCGAAACGTCGGTTTCGATGCGCAGCGCAGCGTATTGCAGGTCCAGCAAGCCCAGAGCGAAGTGGCCTCGCTCGAGGAAAAGGTTGCCGACGGGCGGATCACCGCTCCGGCGGACGGAACGCTATATTCCTTGCCGGTGAAAAGAGGAGATTTCGTGAAGGTAGGAGATCTGCTCGCGGAAATGGCCGATCTGCACAAGGTCCGCGTGCGCGCCTTCATTGACGAACCCGACCTGGGCTCCCTGGAGCCGAATGAACCGGTGCGCATTACCTGGGATGCGCTTCCGAGCCGAAGCTGGCAAGGCGTTACCGAAGTGATTCCGAAACAAGTGGTGCAGCGCGGAATGCGGAGCGTCGGAGAGTTGGTGTGCTCGGTGGACAACAGCAAGCTCGAACTGCTGCCGAACATCAATGTCAACGTGCGCATCAATTCCAGGGAACGGATCAACGTGCTGACCATTCCGCGAGGCGCCGTGGAAGCGGATGGGATAAAGCGGTTTGTCTTTGTGGTGAAAGGCGGCGACCTTGGAGTGGGGAAGAGCACTCTGGAAAAGCGGGAAATTAAAGTGGGAATCGCGGACGCTACCAGCTACGAAGTCCTCAGCGGGCTGAGCGAAAGCGACGTCGTGGCTTTGCCCGGAGACGTGGATCTGCGCGACGGTATGCCGGTGCAAGTCGTGAACATGGAGGCGAACAATTTCCCAAGGCACGTCAGTGACGATTAGGTGCCCGCTGTTCTTGCTGGCGGCGCTATGCGCGGTTTTTGCCGCTGCAGCCACGGCGCAACAGAGCGAGGCGGCGGAAGACGCGAGCAGGGCGTACGAACGGGGGAACTATCCCGAGGCGGTGGAGATCCTGAAGGCCAAGGTTTCCCAGAACCCACAGGACCCGAAAATTTATCTTTTGCTCGCAAAGACGTATTTCCAGATGCGCGATCACGACAAAGCGATCGAGAGTGCGGAGAAGGCGGTGAAGCTGGATCCGGATAATTCCGAGGTTCACGAATGGCTGGGGCGCGCTTACGGGGACAAGGCGGACAACGCATTCTGGTTTTCCGCTCTTTCCCTGGCGAAAAAATCCCGGCGAGAATTCGCGCTCGCTGTACAGCTGGACGAGCGGAATTTTTCCGCGATGCAGGCATTGATTGAATATGATTGCAGCGCACCGGGAATCGCCGGCGGAGGCGAGGACAAAGCTCTGCCTGAGATCGAACAAATCGCGAAGCTCGACGCGGCCGAAGGCCACTATGCCAGGGGGAACTGCCGCAGGCACAAAAACGATTTCGCCACGGCTGAACTGGAATTCAATGAGGCGCTGAATAGCCATCCCAGGTCGGCGGACATGATCTACGACATCGGGGACTACGCAATGAAGCGCAGCCTGCCGGACATGCTTGCCGAGGTGGCCAATAAAGGAGAGGCAGCCGCTCCGGCGGATCCGAGAGGGGATTTTTACCGGGCGGTTTCCTCCATCCTAAGGAAAGAAAAGCTGGCAGAGGCGGAAGGAAGGCTGCGGAAATACCTGCAAACGGCGCCGATACGCGACAATTATCCGAGTCCCGCCTGGGCGCATTTGTGGCTGGGCCGCGCGCTGGAAGAGCAGAACCAGCTCGCTGCGGCGAAAAGGGAATACCAGACCGCGGCGAAGCTGGATCCCAAGAACAAGGCAATGAGCGAACAGCTCAAGCACTTGCCGAAACACTGACATGCCATGATGGACCTTCACGAGACCTTCAGCGTTGCCATTGATGCGCTGCGCGCGAACAAACTCCGCGCCTTCCTGACCTGCCTGGGCGTGGTAATCGGAAGCGCTTCCATCGTTCTGGTCGTCACCGTCGCCCTCACCGGCAGGAAATTTGTGATTTCACAGATCGAGAGCGTAGGCTCGAACTTGATCTGGGTGGAGCTGGTTAAGACTCAGGACAAGACCCAACCGCTCGACTACCGGTTGACGGTGGACGACATGCAGGCCATCAAGGATTCCATTCCCGAAGTGGTGCGGGTCGCTGGCACGAGCGATTTGCAGATGTCAGTTGTTTCACAGGGAGTGGAACGAGCGGTCACTCTGATTGGAGTGACGCCGGGATACCAGGAAATCCGCCGTCTGGTTGTTTTGCGGGGAAGATATTTTGACCAATTGGACTGGGAAGCGCGGAGCAAGAACTGCCTGATCACTCCGGAGCTGGCCGCGCGATTGTTCGGCCAGGATAATCCGGTAGGACGCGACCTGCGCCTGGGTGAGCTCACGTTCACGATAATCGGGGTATTCAAGGAGCGCGTGGAGACGTTCGGGCTTTCGGACATTCAGACGGAAACGGTGCTCGTTCCTTTCGGCCTGATAAAGTATTACACGGGGGTCAGCACGCTCAAGGTGTTGGATGCGCAGGCGGCTACCGCGGAGGAGGTGCCGGCCGTGCGCCGTCAGGTGGCGCAATTGCTCAAGAGCCGGCATCCGGCCGAAGCCGAGTATAACGTCCAGACGTTGACCGCCATCTTGAGCGCGGCACGAAACATTTCCCTCGCGCTCACGATTGTGCTGATCGTGATTGCCGCGATCGCCCTGCTCATCAGCGGGATCGGCATCATGAACATCATGCTGGTGACCGTCAAGGAACGCACCCGGGAAATCGGCATCCGCAAAGCGATCGGGGCCTCGAGCCGGGAAGTTCTTTATCAATTCCTGATCGAAGCCTTTTTGATCAGCGGAGGCGGAGCCGTCATTGGGATCCTGATCGGGCTGGCGATTCCGGTGGGGGCGCAGTTTTTTCTTCCAGGAAACCTGCGTGTGCCCGTCTCTGAAGCGAGCGTCATTATCGCGTTCGTGGTGTCCTGCTCGACCGGCTTATTTTTCGGCTATTTGCCGGCAAATCAGGCGGCCCGGCTTCAGCCTGTGGAATCGCTGCGATATGAATGATCTCAGGGATGCCTCAATTGCCTGCTCGAGGTAAACGAAGGAGCAAGAGAATGCGCGCATTCAGCAATGTTGCGGGATCAATCTTGGTGCTAGGCCTGTTCGGCCTACCTGCCCTAGGGCAGGAGGCTGTGCCGCCCCCGAACTCGCAACCAACCGGCACGGCGCCCGTCGCCCTAACCCTGAAGAAAACGATTGATCTGGCCCTGGAAAACAGCAAAGACATTCAACTGGCCAAAATTCAGGAAAGGCTTGCGAATCACTCTGCTTTGATCTCGAAAGCCGCATTTTTGCCAACGCTCTACGCAGGATCTGGAGCGGGATACACCTACGGTATTCCTGAGACGCCTGGCGGTCGTGCCCCTTCGGTGTTCAGCGTGACATATAACGAACAAATTTTTAATGAACCGTTGCGAGGGCAAGCCAAGGAGCTCCAGGAACAGGCGCGAGCCCAAAAAATCAATCTGGAGGACGCGCGCAATACGGTGATTGCGCAAACAGCCAGTGCCTACCTGGAATTGGTGAAAGTGCGGCATTCGCTGGACTTGTTGGAGAAGGAGAAAGAGAGCGCGGAAAGAATTTTGGCCATCACTCAAGAACGCGAAGGCCAGGGATTTGAATTGCCGATGGATATAACTCGCGCCGAATTGACGCAAGCCCAGATCGCGCAACGAATCCTCCAACTCGAGGATCGCGACGACGAGCTGAGCACCTTTCTCCGCAACCAGGCGGGACTTGGCGCGGACCAGCCGATGGATTTGGCCGCCGCCGATCTTCCCGGAGCCGCCGAGCAGGAGGGCGACAACCTCGTGGCGCTGGCCCTGGAAAACAATTCGGAGATTCGCATGGCGGAATCCGACGTTAAGGCAAAAGAGTTCAGGCTGAAGGGTGAGAAGCGCGGTTACTGGCCGACGCTCGCGCTGGTGAGCATCTACAGTAGACTCGCGACATTCAACAACTACGAGAAATATTTCCAGCCAAATACATTCCAGCCTAACAATTACAATGCGGGCGTGGAGGTGCAGGTGCCCATTTTCAGCCCGGCGGTGAAAGCGAACGTAGGCGTGGCCGAGGTCAACCTGCAGGCCGCCCAGGTTGCGCTTGCCAGCAAGAAAAGCCAGATTAGCTCCGACGTGCGAAAAATGACCAGGCAAGTGCGCGAAAAGGACGCGGCCAAGGAAGTCGCGCGCCTGGAGCTGCAACTGGCGCAGCAGAACGTGGCCATGCTGCAGGCGAAATTCGACGAGGGAAAAGTGAACTTGCGCGACATGGAAAAAGCCCGGCTGGATGAGAACGATAAGTGGCTCGCATATCTGGATGCCAATTTTGATCGCCAAAGGGCGCAGTTGGAGCTTCTGCGCACTGCCGGACA
>DATJAD010000014.1:0-3868 GCA_035516615.1 Candidatus Acidiferrum sp. | reverse complement strand
CGCATACTTGCGAAAACGACAGCGGATGCCGTCACCGTTTTGACCTGCGGCCCCAACAAGATGACTCCAATCATTGCCACACATCCGAAAACAAAGCTTTACAAACCCTGTGTTTGCCACACTTCCGGGAAAATGCGGGGTGCTCCCCCGCTGGCTGCCGATTCCCCGGACTGCGATGCCTTGCCACCGCCCGGGTTTGCACAGCACGCCGGCCCAGAAAGCACTCACACCCAGACTACCCAACCCACTCGCCTCTTCCGCATCTCCGCGCTATGCTGAGAGCTGACTCATGAACCGCATCTACCTCGATCATAACGCCACCACCCCCGTTGATCCCGCGGTCCTCGACGCGATACTCCCCTATTTCTCCACTGAATTTGGCAACGCCTCCTCCATCCACACCGACGGCCAGCGCGCCCGGGCCGCCGTGGAAACCGCTCGCGAACAGGTCGCCGCGCTTCTCGGTGCGCGGCCGCAGGAAATTGTCTTCACCAGCGGCGGCACGGAATCGGACAATCACGCCATCTTCGGAATCCTTCGCTCCACGCCGGGAGCGACCAAGCACATCATCACGACCGCGATTGAACACGAAGCAGTTCTCAATACTTGCCAGGCTCTCGAAAAAGAAGGCGCCAGCGTCACTTATCTGCCGGTTAGAACGAGTGGCGTCGTGGATCCGGAAGAGTTGCGCGATGCCATCCGTCCGCACACCGCTCTCATCACCGTGATGCACGCGAATAACGAACTCGGCACGATTCAGCCGCTCGCGGAAATCGGCCGCATCGCCACGCAGAACGATGTTTACTTCCACACCGACGCCGTGCAATCCGTTGGAAAAATTCCCGTGGACGTCAAGGTGCTCGGCGTGGATCTTCTTTCGCTGTCCGGCCACAAGCTCTACGCTCCGAAAGGCATCGGCGCGCTTTACATTCGCAGCGGAACCCGCCTCAAGCAGCTTCTTTACGGCGGACACCATCAGCGCGGTTTCCGTCCCGGCACGGAAAATGTTCCTGGCATCGTCGCCCTCGGCAAAGCTGCCGAACTCGCGCGCCTCTCGCTTGAAGAAGATGCTGCGCGCATCAGTGGCTTGCGCGATCAACTCGAGCAGGGCCTCGTCTCGCGCGTTCCGCATGCGCGTATCAATGCGGCCGAAGCGCCACGCACGCCCAACACGAGCAACATCACCTTTCCCGGCATCGAAGGCGAAGCCCTTATCATCGCGCTGGACATGAAGGGCATCGCCTGTTCCACCGGCGCCGCATGCTCATCCGGCGCGGTAGAGCCTTCTCACGTTTTGACTTCGATTGGACTTTCCGCGGACGATGCGCGTGCCAGCATTCGTTTCAGTCTCGGCCGCCACATCTCTTCCGCGGAAATTGAATACGCGCTCGACACAATTCCCGCTGCTGTCGCGCAGCTTCGTGAATTTTCTCCGACCTACCAAAAGGAGGACGTAACCCGAACATAACCCGCAATTCCGAGCGGAGTCTTCGCAGCGAAGAATCCCTCTTCGATTTCTGCGCCCCCGGATGGATCCGCTAAAATAGTTACCATGTCCAACTCCACCCAATTCGATGTGCTTCCCGAGCGCGCGGAAATGCAATCCGGCCTGGTCGCCGTGGCCATGTCCGGTGGCGTGGACTCTTCCACTGTCGCCGCCCTTCTTCAGCAGCGAGGGCGCGCGATCGTCGGGCTCACCATGCAGTTGTGGGATCAGCGGCGTCTTCCGGAATTGCAAGGCGAAGGCACGGCGCGGCACCGTTGCTGTTCGCTCGACGATGTCTACGACGCGAAGCGTGTGGCGCAGCATCTGAATTTTCCGCATTACGTTGTGAATTTCGAGCGCGAGTTTGAACACCGCGTTGTCCGTCCCTTCGTAGAAGATTATCTCCGCGGGCGCACGCCGATCGCCTGCACCCACTGCAACAACGACGTGAAATTCGAATCCCTGCTGCGCATGGCGCGGCAAATCGGAGCGGCGCGTCTCGCCACGGGACATTATGCAAGAATCCACCGCGATGGCATTTCCGGGCGCTTTCAATTGCTGCGCGCGCGCGATGATTCCAAGGATCAATCGTATTTTTTGTGGGGGCTTTCGCAGGAACAGCTGTCGCGCAGCGAATTTCCGCTCGGCGAATTGACAAAAGAAGAGGTCCGAACTCTGGCTCGAGAAGCGAATCTACCCGTCGCGGAAAAGCCGGAAAGCATGGAACTTTGCTTTGTGCCGAATGGAAATTACGTGCAGTTCATTCACGCGTATGCAAAGGAAAATGCGATTCCACATTCGTCCGGCAAGGGAGAAATCGTCAGCGAATCCGGCGAAGTGATCGGGAGACACTCCGGCGTGCACAATTTCACCATCGGCCAGCGCAAGGGACTCGGCCTCGCCACCGCGAGTGGCAGCAGCAAAGAGGCCGCGGGCAAGCCGCTCTATGTTCTTTCAATTGATGCGCAGCGCAATCGCGTGGTCGTCGGAGAGGACAATGCGCTGCGTACATCTTCCTTTGAAGTGGAAAATGTGAACTGGATTTCGATCGCGGCGCCCGAGCGACCCATTCGCGCGCACGTGAAAATTCGCCACAAGCACGAACGCGCTACCGCGACCGTCGAAGCGCTGGAAGATTCGCGCGCGCGAATTACGTTCGACGCTCCGCAGCGCGCCGTCACTCCCGGACAGGCCGCTGTTTTCTACGATTGCGATGCGGTTCTCGGCGGCGGATGGATCCGCAGTGCGGAGAAAAAAGGGCGGTGAAACAGGCCAGAAATAGCGGCTGGAAATGTGAGGCTGAATCTTCTAGATGAAGAGTTCTTCTTCCTGTTCGCGCGGTTCTTCGCGTTCGCGGTGAGTGCTGCCGCTTTTCCTTGAACGAAGAAGATCAATGCCCACCTTAATCCCCTCCACGAGCGCGGAAACTTTGTGCATGGGACGCCAGACGCGGCGATGAAATTGTGAGCCCGCTTCCTCGACGGCTTCGAGCGCCCCGGAAATAATGCGGTCGGTGTGAATCAATTGCCCACGAAGGCGGTCCGCCGCTTCGGTGAAAACGCGATCCACTTTTTGCGCCTGGTTCCGCGTGAGATAGACCACGTGCGCGGCGTCGGAAACCAAGTTGGAGATTTTCGGCTGCGTATCTTCCAGAAGAATCTGCACGCGCGTCAGGATGGGATTTACGCGCGACTGCAGATCGCTCATCGTGCGATTGACCTGCTCCATCGTTTTGCGCAGTTGCAGCGAAAGCGCGGAGAGGATAATGACTTGCACGACGAGAGCGATCGCCGCGATCACCGCAAAGATGGCTACCCAATTTTCCATGTTCACCCCGCGCGTCCCGTTTCGAGAGCGCGCATCACATGGCCCTCAGAATTTTTTCAGGACTTGCCGGCTTCGCGGCGGTATGCTTCGCGCGCGCCTTCGACAACAGCAGCGATCGAATCTTTCTGGCGTGACGCCACTTCCTTGCCACGCTCGATCAAATCATCAGCGCGTTCGCGCAATTCACGCGCTTTTTTCTGTGTGTACTCGCGGCCCTCATCGGCCCGCTTCGCCAGATAATCGCGCGTCTCTTCTCCGGACTTGGGAGCAAAAAGAACTCCGACCAGGGCGCCAACGCCGAGCCCGACGAGAAAATAAGTGACTTTGGATCCTACATTGTCAGCCATAAGAACCTCCAGCGGCAACCTGGCCGCCGCCTTCCTGAACTCACCGTAGCACAGCAATTCAACGCGCGCAACACGGCCTAACCGGCTTTCGATGCGCAGTGCGGTTAACAGCTCAGGGGTGCTTTTCGAGATAATCGAGAATTTTTTCGGCGTTCGAACGGGCCACAACGCGGGTCAAGCCTTCCAGGCCGGCGCGGCGAATGTTGGC
>DATJAD010000013.1:0-5947 GCA_035516615.1 Candidatus Acidiferrum sp. | reverse complement strand
CGCGTAGCTGCGTCCGAGATCAGCCGGTAAATCCCCTCCGCGATCGCTGCCTCATCGAATGGATCCACAAGCAATCCCGCGTCGCCAACTACCTCTGGCAAAGAAGCGCGGTTCCCCGCAACCACAGCCGTTCCGCTGGCCATCGCCTCCAGCGCGGGCAAACCAAATCCTTCGTATATGGAGGGATAAATCGTCGCTATGGCCCCCGCGTATAGTGCGGGTAGTAAAGCTTCTTCCACGCGCCCCGTCAGAAAAGCTCTTGCCGGTAAAGCACTTAGGTCCACGTCCCCGAACACTCGCGAGCTGCCCCTCGCTCCGGCAACCACCAACCACACGTCCTCAGGGATCTGATCTGCCACCTGGTTCCATGCCCGAAGCAGCCGCGCCAGATTCTTACGTGGCTCCAGCGATCCAACCGTCAAGACGTACCGTGGCGAAGGCAGCCCAAGGGACCTTGCCATCTCGTCCTTGCGCGAAATTGCCTCGGGAGAAAACCGCGCGTCCACTCCGTTCGGAATTACCGCGATCTTGTCCGCGCTCACATTGGCAAGCGCCACGATGCGTTCCTTCACGAACTCGGAAACGGCGATGATTCGCCGAGCGCGCCTGGCCAGCTTGGGTAGCAGAAATCGGTACCACGCGGCAAAACGCGAATGAAAGCCTCCGGGGCAATCGAACACCGCCATGTCATGGATGGTCACAACCTGGTTCCGCGTCTCCAGCGGCCCGCTACCCGCCGGACTGAACAGCAATCGGCCCTGCAGTTTTCTCGGGAGAATCAGCTGCTCCCAGGCATGCCCCGCGAATCCGTGGCGCGCGCGATCCGGGGCAATTCGTTCTGCGTTTCCGTTCCAACGGGTCAGCAGTTCCATCGCGTACCGTTGCACGCCTGTCACCCGCGCGCCCAGTACCCGCGTGTTCATTGCAATAGGCATATGTAGCGAAGATTATTTACGCCGCCGCCGGGCTAGCCGGCAGGCGTCTCTGCGCCGCTACGAAAACGCCGGCCCGAACACCCTCAGGCGCGATTTCATTCCTGGACACCAGCAGACTCACGGCCGAAATCAGGATTCCCCAAAGAGGTGGCCAGCTCAGATCGGGAAGTGCAACGCTTTGTGCCACCAGGATTCCTGCCAACATCCACATGACCATCGCGAAGGAACTACCACCTGCGAGACGTGCGCGCTTCGATAACTGCACGATCAGCCTAAACACGAAAAGAACAAAGAGTACCGAGCCGACCACCCCAACGTTGCTCAACAAATATGCCCCGAGGCTTGAGGGACGATTGCTTCCAAGCCCTGCCCCTAAGCCATATGTGCTGACCAGCAGCTTCATCGAATATACGTCCACAGAAACGCGAGCAAAGAACGAGACCGTATCCACTTTACCGAGAGTCGATTCCATCGCTGCCTGCCGCAGGGGAACATCTGCAGCCAGGAGCACCGCCGCTGCTCCTGCGACGAGCAAAACGGAGTACAAGCACTTTCTAAAAAGCTGGCGGGTCATCCTTCGTCTCAGGCTGTCTCGCGCGAAGTAAAGAAAAAGCAAAATGCCGCCCACAACGAACGCCGCGTAGCCCGTCGTCGCCGTTGTCAAGATGAGCCCGATGACCGCCAGGGCGATTACGAACGGACTCACTCGGCCGCCTCGCAAACGCGCAGCCAATAATCCCAGCGCGGCTGCCGCCAGAAAGCCCCCCGCATAGGAGGCTTCGCTAAACGTCGAATTCACCCGGCGCAGGCCCTCGATCGCCTCGTCATAGCCAGTCGAATAGGCGGCGTTGCTGTGAAAGAACAAGAGCGGGAAGCTCCAGCCCTCCCACGCCACCACACCTTGAAGCAGGGCAATTAGGGAGACGACGATGATGGTTCCCCGAAGCGTGCCGAAGATATCCGCAGTCCGGCCGCTGCTCCGCCGGGACCCGATCACGTAAAGCACGGCCACGAGGTTCAAAGTCAGGTAGGCAGCCTGCCCCAGATTTTCGAAGCTCCAGTGAAGGGGACTCGATTCGCCCCCCAGAGCGAACGCTGCCGCGACGTCACCGTCCACGGCTCGTGGATTGATCACTTGAAGGCCCTTGAACACAACGGGAAAGACGAAAGCGGAGACCAGGGCCCATTTCCAGAATCCCACAAACGATCCCACAATTCGGCTCACCGATGGTTCCAAGCCGCGTTTGAGCAAAGGGTACTTGAGCAATACAGGCAGCGCTCGAATCGCAAGAAGAACTGCCGCAAAGTAATATGGCTTGATTCCGAGATCAAAATCTCCGAGCGAAAATTCCAGAACCGGCGCAGCCACAAACGCCGATGCTACCAACATCAGCGGAACAAGGTACTTCGGGCGAAATAAGAAAATCCAAAACGCAATCGGAATGAAAATCGCTCCATACACCGAAATGGACATCACTCGCCCGCCATGCTTAGGGGTTGTAGAACCTCTCTGGATGAACCGAAGCAAAGAGACAGTACGCCTTGTCTCCCCGGCTTCCCCCGCGCCGAATTGCGATCAAAAGCCAGTTCGGTCATTCTTCACCGTGTCCGCTACGACTGGAGTCCCCGAAACCTTCCGATAGAACTTTGCCGTCTCTTCTGCGATGCGCCGGTGCGTGAACCGCTCCAGCACCCGTTGGCGCCCTTTCGCGCCCAGTTCCGTTCGAACGCCCGGGTCTTCATAGAGCAGCCGCAACCGCTCCGCCAGCGCCGCTGCGTCTCCCTCCGGGAACACCATTCCGGCCTCCCCGATCACTTGTGGAATCTCGCCCGAATTCGATCCCACCACCGGCGTCTCGCACGCCATCGCCTCGATCAGGACCCGTCCGAATTGTTCTTTCCAGCGGGCCGTCGTCCGCGAGGGCAGAGCAAGCACGTCCAGTGCGTTCATGTACTCCGGAACTTCCATTGACGCGATGTGCGGCACCCACCGGATTCGCGACGCCACTCCCAGCTTTTCCGCCAGCTTTCTTGCCGCCCTTTCGAAATCCCCGCTTCCCACCGGCACCAGCACGCAGCGCTCCGGCAGCCGCGCTAGGGCTTCAACCAAGTCGGCGATTCCTTTCTCCTTCACGATCCGGCCCACGTAGCCGATCGCGAATTCCTCGCTGAGCCCTAGTTTCTCCCTGAGCTCAGAAGCACCCCTCCTCTGGAAGTATTCCGGGTCCACTCCGAACTGCGGAATCACCGCGATGGGTTTGGAAAATTTCCCTGCCATCAGCACGTCACGCACTTCCTCGCTCCCTGCGATCGCCGCTGCTATGTGTTCGTAGCAAAACCGTTCGAAGTGATTGAACGGCGGCGGGTACGCCTTGCGGAGGTTCTGCCAGGTAAAGAAAAGCGCTTTCTTTCCTTGGCGCCCGCACGCCTTCAGCGCCTGGTACGTCACCGCGACGAAGGCTTCCTCGTCTATGTGCACCAGGTCCCACTTCTCCCGGCCAATGACCTCGGAAATTCCAGGATAGAAATGCACGTGCGGCGCCCCGCTGAATGTGCACCTCCTAACCAGCAGTTCGTAACCGTCCTGCGGCACGGCCTCCAACGCTTGGCTGCCCCAGGCCGGCGGCGTCACCACCGTCAACTCCACACCCAAGCGCACAAGCTCCCGCAGCTTTGCGTGGTACGCGCCCACCACCAGCGCCTTGGAAATCATCAGCACCTTCACGCTGCGCTCACGCCTCCCACTTCGCGTCCCCATACTAGCGAAGCGAGGAATCGCCAACCCCGGCCCAGGTGCCTCAGGTTGACCACCCTCAAAAGCACCAGCGCCGCGCAATATCCCGCCGTGCCTCCGGCCATTAGCAGCACGGGATGCGTGTCCGGCAAGAAGTAGGTGCACACCCAGAAGGTTCCCGCCGCGCTGAGCAGAGACTTGATCCCTGTGCCCACCTGCATGGATTCGGTTGCATCCCGGAACTTGCAGACCATCGCGCATGCGAACAATGCGTTGGCGGCAAGGCTCACCGCCGCCATCGCCTCATACCCCAGCTTCGGCACCAGAATCACTGCGGCGAGCACGCTCAGAATCGAGGCGGCCGTTGCGAGCTTGGCTGCATCCGCCTGCCGCCGCGTTGCCACCGCCACAATCGCCAGAAAAGTGTGCGCATAAACCGGAACCAGAGCCCACACCAGGATTTGCAGCACCCGCGGCGTCCCTGCAAAGCCTGCCCCGTAGAGCAGCCGCGTGACCCAATCCGCTCCGATGGCCAACGGCAGCGCAAAGAGGAACGGGAGCACGTACATCAGCTTCAGGTATCTGGGAGCAATCACCGAAACGCTGGCTCCGCCGGTCGCTCCGCTGATCAAGGGAAGCGCGGCAGCGGAAAGCAGCGCGGGAACTCCCGAGAGCACGTCCACGATCTTCCACGCAGCCGCATACCAGCCGATCTCGCTCGCGGTTACGTGCAGAAGCCCCAGAATCACGATGTCGAACCGCAGATAGCTCAATTGCGCCAGTTGCGTAACCCACACCGGCAGCGACTCTTTCAGCAGGCCCACTTCTTTCTGGGGGCGAAAAATCACCTTCACTGGCAGCATCCGCCTTCGCAGCAGTTGGAATGCTCCGGCCAGCGTTACGATCACCGCTGCGGCCATGAACACCAGATCGCTCCGCAGGCTCGCGAAAAGCGCCGCCAACGCGCCGCCCCCGTAAACTGCTCCCCGGTACGCGATCCGGATCCACACTTCCGCTTCCAGCCGGTTGACTCCATTCGTCAGCGCGCACAGAAATTCCAGCCAGATGGACCCCAGGGAAATAACCGCCACCGCCCCGATCATCAGCCACGACCGCGAACTTCCGGTTGCGTAGAGCACCCCGCAGATCAGCACAATCGCCGCAAGACTGAACGCGTTTTTCCAGAACAACGCCTCCGAAGCGATACTCTCCAGCTTCGCTCCGCGGTGCGCGTTCATCCGCGCGATGGCCGTCGTGTTGATTCCCAGGTCGCCGACAAAAAGCGCCACCAGCGAGCCGGCCATCAGCAGGAACGTCAGGTTGCCCAGATCGCTGGCCCCGAAACGCCGCGCCACGATCACGAAGAATGCCAACTGAAACAATCGCGAGCTTTCGCTCGCATATTTCAGCAGTACGTTCTTCCCCAGCGCGCGAAAATGCCCCCCAGGCGCTGGCCGCGAGGGGGCAGTCCCCTGCGCCAGTCCAGCCGGGGTCTGCGTTTCCTGTGTGCTCAACTGCACATCCCTCCCGGGCCCCACAGATGCCGGTCCGCGCACCGCATGACGAACTGGCTGCTTGGCTGGCGCGGCTGCTCGTAGATTGCTATCCCGCCCATGTTTTCTATTGACAAGTCGTGTAATGTACGGTATAATTAGAAATGAGATTCGATCTTCGTCCCGCCCTGCTGCGAACCCCGCCGCTAAGTTCTTTCACCGCAACACTTGCGAAAAATCTCTCTCTAAATCGTGCAGTTTCAACACGTCCCAAATTCCTCGACACTGATACAAAACAAGCCACTTTATCTACCTTTGGAATCAACACTTACGAATGCCTCTCCCGCAACTCTCTTTCTTTTCAACACTTGCAAAAAAAGGTGGGGGGATACCCCCCTGCCCGGGCGAAGCGATGGGCTTATCCTCCCCGCGCCTCGACCTCCCCAATCTCCATCTCCACCGCCACCGATCTCTGGATCAACTCGATCGAAATCACCACCCGGAACTTTCCCTTCCGCTTCAAGAGAATTCCTTCGACTCCCGCCAGCGGCCCACACTTCACCCGCACTTTGCGTCCCGCCGTCAGGAACGGATGCGGCTCCGCTCTCACTCCGCTCGCCAGGCTCGTTCGCAGCGCCTCAATCTCCTCCTCCGGCAGCGCCGCCGGAGTTCCGCCGAACTCCACCAGCCGCGCCACTCCCGGAATCTGCTGCACTTTCCGCCGGTCCCGCAGCGCCATCCGCACGAAGACGTATCCCGGGAACAGCGGCAGTTCCAGCGTCACG
>DATJAD010000012.1:0-20306 GCA_035516615.1 Candidatus Acidiferrum sp. | reverse complement strand
TGGAGTGAACTTCTCGACGGCTGGAGCGGAGCAGGGGGCGGCAATATGACAGCAAGAACGCGTAAAGCAGTTCTCAAGAAATCTCGGCGCAAGCCGGCAACTAGAAATCAAGAATTAACTCAAAGGAAGGAACTAATTATGGCAACTAACAAGCCGAATATCGTAGTCATCTGGGGCGATGACATTGGGCAGACCAATATCAGCGCTTACTCGGATGGCTTGATGGGATACAAAACGCCCAACATCGACCGCATTGCCAATGAAGGCATGAGGTTCACTGACAGCTACGCCGAGCAGAGCTGCACCGCTGGGCGCTCCTCGTTCATCACTGGCCAGTGCGGTTTCCGCACAGGCAACACCAAGGTTGGCATGCCCGGCGCCGCGCAAGGCCTGCAGCACCGCGACGTGACCATCGCCCAGTTGCTCAAGGCTCAGGGCTACGCCACGGGCCAGTTCGGCAAGAACCACCTTGGCGATCGGAATGAACATCTGCCAACCGTCCATGGTTTCGACGAGTTCTACGGCTCGCTCTATCACCTGAACGCAAACGAGGAGCCGGAACTGCCGGACTATCCAAATCCCAAGGAATTTCCGAACTTCCTCAATAAGTACGGACCGCGCGGCGTGCTGGACTGCAAGGCCACCGACAAGGACGATGCCACGGTAGATCCGCGCTTCGGCAAGGTCGGCAAGCAGACCATCAAGGACACAGGCCCGCTGACCAAGAAGCGTATGGAGACCATTGACGATGACGTTGCGGATCGTTCAGTGGACTACCTCAAACGCCAGAAGGCCGCCGGCAAGCCCGTATTCCTGTGGGTGAACTTCAGCCACATGCACCTGCGCACGCACACCAAGCCCGAGAGCATCGGGCAGTCAGGCCGCTGGCAGAGTCCCTACCACGACACCATGATCGACCACGACAAGAACGTCGGTCAGGTGCTCAAGGCGCTGGACGATCTTGGCATGGCAGACGACACCATCGTCCTGTATTCCACTGACAACGGCCCGCACATGAATACCTGGCCGGACGGCGCCATGACGCCCTTCCGTAACGAGAAGAACTCGAACTGGGAAGGCGCCTTTCGCGTGCCCTGCTTGATTAGATGGCCTGGCCACATCAAGGCTCGATCGGTTTCCAACGAGATCATTTCGCACTTGGACTGGTTTCCAACGTTCTTGGCGGCGGCAGGCGTCCCTGACGTCGCGGAGCAACTCAAGAAGGGCATGAAAGTTGGAGACACGACCTTCAAGGTGCATCTCGACGGCTACAATCTTTTGCCGTATTTGACCGGCGAGACGAAGAAGAGTCCGCGCGAGGAGTTCTTCTACTTCAATGACGATTCCGAACTGGTCGCTCTGCGTTACGACAATTGGAAAATGGTGTTTGAGGAACAGCGTACCGAGGGAACGCTGCGGATCTGGGCTGAGCCGTTCGTTACGCTGCGGGTACCGAAGATCTTCAATCTGCGGACCGATCCATTCGAGCGGGCAGACATCACTTCGAACACGTACTACGACTGGCTCCTGGACCATGTTTTCATCCTCGTTCCGGCGCAGGAAGTTGTCGGAAAGTTCCTCGCCACGTTCAAGGAATTCCCGCCGAGCCAGGAGGCTGGCAGCTTCAGCTTGAAGCTGGTGATGGAGAAGCTGGCGCAGGGTGCAGCAGGCGGCTGCCGCTAACGCCTTACCGGCTCGTATCCATATCCGTTCGGACGGGCAGCCCACATCGGGCTGCCCGTCTCGACGGTATCGATTAGACAGGAGCTGAAATCATGCCGACTGCCACAAACGCGATTGTCGCTATCGACGTTTTACTGGAACCGGACACCCGGATGCTGCGGCGCGCGGAGGCTAATAATGCCCGCCTGTTGAAGGCGTTCCCTAAAGGTTTCGCACTAGACGCGACGCATCATCCGCACATCACATTGTTCCAATGTTTCGTCCCTGCCGAAGATCTGGACAATGTCTATGCCGCTGTCGGCAAGGTCTTCGAGAACGCCAATGTGACCTCGATGAATCTGGAGGGTTTCAAATACTACTACGCTGCGGTGCCGGGCGACTCGGGCGTTGCGGGAATTTGCGCCAGGCCTACGGCTGCATTGGTCAAGCTACAGGCGGATGTGATCGCCGCCACGACTCCGTTCACCGTAAAAACAGCAACCATCGCTGCATTCACTGCTCCGCACGACAACCCCGCCACAGATGCGGCAATGATCGAGTACGTTGCGGCGTTCGCGTCGAAATGCGCTAGAGAACGTTTCAATCCGCACGTCAGCACAGGCTTCGGGTCGCGTGCGTACCTGGACGAGATGCTGGCCGAACCGTTTGACCCATTCACCTTCTCGCCCGCTGATGCGGCAGTGTACCAACTTGGTCCGTTCGGCACGGCTGCAAAGAAACTCAAAGGATTTGATCTAAAACATTAAGGTGATTTATGGCAACTGCAAACAAGCAAAGTAATCCGATTGCGGCCGCGCTTCCCTCGTGGAGCGATGGAGCGGCAAAGCAATCGATACTCGCTTTTGTAAAGCGCGTGACCACCGAGGGCAGTCCGGACTTCGTGCCCGTGCCGGAGCGTATCGCCGTCTTTGACAACGACGGCACTCTGTGGTGCGAGCAGCCGGTCATTCAGCTCGCCCACATCATGGAGCGCTGGGTGGAAATGGCCCAGCAGAATCCGGCGCTGCGCGATCAACAGCCGTGGAAGGCGGCCGTCGACAAGGACATGGCTTGGTTCCGGACGGCCATCAAGAAGCACTATGGCGGTGACGAAAGCGACATGCCCGCCATAGCGAAGGGTGTGCTCTCCGCGTTCGAAGGTCTGACGACGGAGGAATTTGCCGAGCGTGTGGATACCTTTTTCCAAACAAAGTCACATCCCACGCTGAAGCGCTTGTATCGCGACTGCGGGTACGCGCCGATGGTCGAACTCCTGCGCTTTCTCGAAGCGCACGGATTCACGAACTACATTGTGTCGGGTGGCGGGCGTGATTTCATACGTCGGATCGCCGACGAGATCTATGGCATCCCCTCGGAGCGTGTGGTCGGGACCAGCACGTCCATCGGTTTTCGCGAAAACGGTGACGGCGGCGACCTGCTGATGAAAGCCAAACTCGATGTCTTCGACGACGGGGCGATGAAGCCAACGAGGGTCTGGAGCCGTATTGGGAAGCGTCCCATTCTCGCCGCGGGCAATTCCAACGGCGACATCCCGATGCTGCAATTCGCTAACCGGCCGCCGCGGCCGGCGTTGCGGCTCCTCGTCCTCCATGATGACGCGGCGCGCGAATTCGATTACGTTTCGGGCGCCGAGAAGTCGTTGGCTTTGGCGAAACAATACGGATGGACGGTTGTGAGCATGAAGCAGGATTGGAAGAAGGTATTCGCCGGAGACTAATGGTCCACGCCAGTGTGCCAGGTAGCAATTCAAACTGTCTCACTACACGGGTTCATCCCAAAATTTCGGTACAAATTCGGTACAACTGAGGGCGGGAGTTCGGGAGAGAGGACCTGTAAGCGACGCCCAGCAAAGCATTTAGATTTTTCGTTTGCCTTCTTAGAAGGCAGACGCTCTATCCAACTGAGCTACGGGCGCACTGCTGCTCGATTCTATCATCCGCAATTGTTTCCCAGAAGACTCTGCCTATCTTCCTGCCGTTCATGTTAACTTGAGCCGTCGCTCCGGTGCGGCACGGCCAGGAACCGCCATGAATCCGATCCAACTGCTGGCTCTCACTCTCGGTACCGGCTTTTCCTCCGGCCTCAATCTATATGCCACCGTTGCCACTCTGGGGCTGCTGCAGCGTTACGGCATCGTGCACCTTCCTCAGCCGCTCGCCGTCCTCTCGCATCCTCTCGTCATCGGCATCGCCATTGCACTTTACCTCGTCGAATTTTTGGCCGACAAGATCCCGTACTTCGACTCCATCTGGGACGCCGTTCACACGTTCATTCGTCCTCCCGCCGCCGCGATCCTCGCATATGCGGCGGTCGGCGGTGCTCCTCCGGAGTGGCGCTGGATGGCCGCCCTTCTGGCTGGCGGAGTTGCGCTCACTTCCCACGGCACGAAAGCCACCACCCGCGCCGCCATCAACACTTCGCCGGAACCTCTCAGCAACTGGGCTCTTAGTTTTGGGGAAGATCTGCTTGCCGTTTGGCTCACATGGTTTGCCACCAAACATCCCGTGGCAACCGTCGTGATCGTCGTTGCGCTCGTCGCGCTGTGCGCCTATCTGCTCGCGCGACTTTTCCGCTTTGTCCGCCGCGTTTTCGCTCGCGTCTAACACCCGCTCGGTTTCGTTCGCCGCGGGGCCACTACTTCAAATATTCCGCAAGCCAGTCCTGAAACGCCTTGTACCAGAACTTGCTGTTCTGCGGCTTGAGCACCCAGTGTCCTTCATCGGGAAAGATCACCAGCTTTGAAGGCACTCCCTGCCTCTGCAGCGCGTTGAAAAATTCCAGCGATTGCGTGTACGGCACGCGAAAATCCCGCTCTCCGCAAAATACCAGCGTTGGCGTCTTGTATTTGCCCAAATCCGCCGCGTAGGTCACCGGGGACCATTTGCGGTAGCTCTCCGGATTCGACCACGGCGTTCCTTCCATGTCGTGTTCGTTGAACCAGAGTTCTTCCGTCGCGTACATGGAAGTCTGATCGTAGACGCCCGCGTGGCTGATGATTGCTTTGAATCGTCCGGTGTGCGTGGCGATCCAGTCCGCCATGAACCCGCCGTATGACCCGCCTGCCGCCGCCATTCTCGTGCTGTCAATGAACGGGTATTTCGCGATCGCCGCCTCCACGCCTTTCATGATGTCTTCATAGGCTTTGCCGCCCCAATCGCCTGCGATTTCATCCGTGAACTTCTGTCCGTATCCGGTCGAGCCCCGCCGTTCGATCATCAGCTCCACATAACCCGGCGCGGCGAACACCTGCTCGTTCCAGCGATAGCCCCACGAATTCGTCCACATCGTCTGCGGTCCGCCGTGCAGCAGCGCCAGCAGGGGATATTTCTTTTTCGCGTCGAAATTTGGCGGCCGGATCAGCATGGCCTCCACTTTCGTTCCGTCCGTACTTGTGAACCAGAAATTTTCCGCAGCGTTCATGTCCAGCTTCGAGAGAATCGCGTCGTTCACGTGCGTCAGTTGCCGGACGTTCGTTCCGTCGTTTGCCGCTGCGAATACCTCTGCCGGCATCGTCAAGCTCGACCGCGTAAACACCAGCGTCTTGCCGTCACCGCTCAGCGAGACCGGTCCGTTGTAACCATCGATCAGTTTCCTTGGTGTCGCTCCTATTGTCGCCGACATCGCGTAAACCGGCAGCAAAGTCTCGTTCTCCGCGACGAAATAGATCGTCTTGCTGTCCGGCGACCATGCCAGTTCCTCCGCGCTCCGGTCGAATGTAGGAGTCAAATCACTGATTTTTCCCGTCACCCGGTCGTAAAGCATCACCCGCCACCGGTCCGACTCATATCCCGGAGTTATTTGAGCGTGATACGCGATGTACTTTCCGTCCGGCGAATATACGGGATTTCCGTCGAATCCCTTCTGCGTAGTAATCCTCTTGATTTCTCCTCCGGTTACCGGAACCGTGAACAAGTCCCCGTTCGTGCTGATCGCTTCAACCTTATCCGTCACTGCCGTAAAGCAAATCTCCTTCGAGTCGGGCGAAAAATCGATGTCCTCCGGCCCTCCTCGCTCGTCCGGTGGAACATCGTAATTCGCGCCCGCCGTCAAATCCTTCGCTTCGCCCGATCCATCGGCCGGCTCAACGAATAGGTGCGAGCGTTTTCCCTCGAACCAGTGCGTCCAGTGCCGGTATAGCAATTGTTCGTAAACCCTCGCCTTCACCTTGTCTTTTTCTTTCTCTTCATCCCGTTTCTTATCGCACGCATCGTCTTTGCAGTCCGGGTATACGAACGAAGTGAATGCAATCGTTTTTCCGTCCGGCGACCATTTCACAATGTCCACTCCCGTGGAAAGATGCGTGATCGGCCGCGCCTCTCCTCCGTCCATCGAGAGCAAATAGACCTGCGATTCGCCTCCGCGCGCCGACAAAAACGCAATCGCCTTCGAATCCGGCGACCACACCGGTGATGAGTCCTTTCCGCTCTGCGTCATTTCCAGCGGCTCGCCGCCTGCCGTGGGCACAATCCAGATATTGCTCGCGTTCCGGTTCGCCTCCATATCGGGAGTCGCCGCCGTGTATGCCACCCACTTGCCGTCCGGCGAAATCGCGGTATCTCCAATCCTGTGCATCTGGTTCAAATCATCGAAAGTGATCGGATGTTTCGCCGCCTCTTGTCCCGGGGCTGTCCGGGCCGCGCACGCTGCCAGTGCAATCGTCAGCACGAGGCGCAAATACACGCGATTTCTCATGTTTTCTCCTCGATTGTTTTGATAACTTCCGCGGGCTCTCACGGCAGCCCGATCATGTCACGATTCCGGCCTATTTCCAAGTTTCCTCCCCGCCCGGACCTTGGGCGTGCCGTCCACTTGCTATTCGATTTTTCCTTGGTGATATACTCTCGCCGCTCATTTGGCTGCGGGGAGTGCGAGTGGCCAGACCACCCAAAGTCGCCGTTGTTGGCAGCGCCAACGTGGATCTCACCACGTTCAGCGACGTTTTTCCGCGCCCGGGAGAAACTATCTTCGGGCAGAAATTTGACCTTGGCTTCGGCGGCAAGGGTGCCAATCAAGCCGTCGCTGCTCGGTTATGCGGCGCGGAAGTCATGATGGTCGCCCGGGTGGGCAACGATCTCTTCGGTTCGGCCACCATCAAGAATTTTGAATCCTTTGGAATTGACACCAGGCACGTTCGCATCGTCGAAGGCGTCTCCAGCGGCGTCGCGCCTATCTTCGTCGAGTCAAACGGCCAGAACCGCATCATCGTCGTCAAGGGCGCGAACGATCTGCTTAAGCCCGACGATGTGTACGCCGCTGCGGACGATTTGCGCGCCGCGGATACGATCGTCCTGCAGTTCGAAATTCCAATGGAGACCGTCTGCCACACGCTTCGCTTTGCCCGCTCGCATGGTATCCGTTGCATCTTGAACCCCGCTCCCGCGCAACCCGCGAACATCTCCGAACTCTGCGCTGCCGATTATTTCATTCCCAATGAGAGCGAAGCGGAAACCATCACCGGCTTGCGCGTGCAAACCGCAGATGGCGCCGCTCGCTGTGCTGCCTCCCTTATCGAGCAGGGATTCCGCACTGTGATTCTCACGCTCGGAGATAAAGGCTCGCTGCTCGCCGGGAAAGATGGCAGCGAGTTCATCCCTCCATTTCCCGTGACCGCGAAAGATACCACCGGCGCCGGCGACGCCTTCATCGGCAGCTTAAGCGTCTTTCTTGCGGAAGGTTTGCCCGAACGGGAAGCTTTGCGGCGCGCCAATCTTTACGCGGCGCTTTCGACGACTCGCGTCGGCACGCAAAAGTCCTTTTCCACCCGCGCTGAATTCGAATCCGAATGGAAGGCGCGAAGCAAGTAGCACTTGGCCCGTCTCCCGGGCTGCAATCGAACAGGAAGAAACGAGAAAAGGAGCCGGAATGTTCGTTTTGCAAAGTTATTCGTGGGCCGTCGTTTTTTGCATCATCACCATGTTCTGCTGGGGCTCCTGGGCAAACACCCAGAAGCTCGCGCGCAAGGGTTGGCGCTTTGAACTTTTCTACTGGGATTACGCGATCGGCGTCCTTCTGCTCTCCTTGATCCTGGGATTGACGTTGGGCAACTCCGGTAGCGCAGGCCGTCCCTTCCTTGCCGATCTTTCTCAAGCCTCGCATGCGAGCATCGAATCCGCCTTGCTCGGCGGCGCGATTTTTAATGCGGCGAATATTTTGCTGGTCGCCGCGATTGACGTCGCCGGTATGGCCGTCGCTTTTCCTGTCGGCATCGGCTTGGCTCTGGTCTTGGGAGTGATCCTGAATTACATCGCGATTCCTCTGGGGAATCCCGCCATGCTTTTCGGCGGTGTGCTGCTCGTCTCTCTCGCCATCATCCTCGACGCGCTTGCCTACCGCAGAATTCCCGGCGGCTCTGCCGGCGTCAGTGCGAAAGGACTTCTTTTGTCCCTTGCCTGCGGCATCCTGATGGGATTTTTTTATCGCTTCGTCGCTGCTTCGATGTATCCGGACTTTCTGCATCCGCGGCAAGGAAAGCTCGGCCCTTATGCCGCGGTCTTCATTTTCTCCGTGGGAATTGTTCTCAGCAATCTGATCCTGAACACATTGGTGATGAAGAAACCGTTCGTGGGCCAGCCCGTTTCCTATGCCGACTACTTTCGGGGTAGCCTTCACGCGCACGCGACCGGCATTCTCGGCGGCATCATTTGGGGCGTGGGAATGTCCTTTAACATCATCGCCTCGGGCCGCGCCGGGTTCGCCATTTCCTACGGTCTCGGTCAGGGTGCGACCATGGTCGCGGCGTTCTGGGGCGTCTTCATCTGGAGGGAATTTCGCTCCGCTCCCTCGGGCACATCCCGGCTCCTGATTTTCATGTTTGCCTGTTTTCTGTCGGGCCTCGCGCTGATCATCCTTGCGCGTACGTCCTGAGCGCGATCTGGTGCCCTGAACGCTGCTCCCGCTTTTTCACGTGCGAGTTCGCCTTGGGTTACGGAATCGCGATTCCGACCGCCCAGACATAGCCGTCCGGATCTTCCAGCATCACATCTCTCCATCCGTGTGGAAAATCTTTTGCCCCCTGCACGACTTTCGCGCCCATGGCCCTCGCCCGCTTTTCCGCCGCATCCGGATCTATCCCCATAACCCGCAGCTCTGCTCCCGTTCCCCGCGGACCGATTGCCTCCAATCTTTCATGCATTGGGTGTTGGTCATAGGTATGATCACCGTGCAGCATGAAATCAGTCCCAACCAGGGTCAGCGCCGCAAAATCGTCATCCGCATAACGCACGGTTGCATCCAGCACATCCCGATAAAAGGGAAGTGATCTTGCCACCTCTCGTACCAGCAAATTCACCGTAAACTTCGGCAGCGCTCTCCCATATTCCTCCGCGGGCATCCACGCAGCTCCCATCCTCGTCTTCGTCATCGCGCCTTTCTCCGCCCTTACTTCACTTCCTTCGCCTTCCTGCTCGCGATCTTGTCCAGCAAATCCGGAGCCCCGGTAGCCTCCAGATGTGGATATCTTTCCCCGCCGTAATAATCAATCCTCACGGTCTTGTAATATCCTTCGTTCTTCACTTCCAATAAGATCGGCTCTTTGCCCTCCTTCGCCTTGCGGATGGCCGCGCGCAACACTTCCGGCGACCATTCGCGCCTGTTCACCGCCACCAATTCCATGTCTGGCGCAATTCCAGCCAGCGCCGCGGGGGAACCCGGAATCACATCTTCAATCTTGCTGCTCTCATCCGAGTCCGGATTATGCGCAATCAACCCGAGCGAATACTGCACATCCGTCGTTTGATACACCTCTTCATTCGCTTCCTGGTCTTCGTTCATCGTGTCGTCGAACGTCAGCCTCCAACCGCTGTTTTCCAGACCGCCCAGCGGCGCTCCCGGCCCGTGTGAACAGAGCCGCTCCTGAAAAAATCCCTTCCAATCGTACGGTGCAACTTGATTCAGAGCGTTCACCACGTCCTCGAACGCGTAGGGCACGACTTTCGGTGGCGTGCTCTCCCCTCCGTAAAACAGCCGGCAAAAATCGTCCAGCGATTTCTTTCCCTTCGTTTCCCGCCGGATGATCGTGTCCGCTTCGAGCCAGATCAGCGTGCTCTCATCGTAATAGTCCACTCCCCGCCGCCACGATGATCCTTCCTTGCGCGCCGTATAAAGCAACTGCGCCGCAATCGCCGTGTCCTCCAGGTCCCGCCACGATCTTCCCGGCCGGTTGTTCAAATATGCCGCCACCGACGCCAGATTCTCCCGCAATTGCTCCGGCGTCCACATGCCGCTCCGCGCCGCCAGCATCGTCCCGTAGTACTGCGTCAGTCCTTCATAGATCCACAGCAAATCGCCCTTCATCGGCTCCTGATAATTCTTCGTCGCCAGTCCCGCCGGTCGCCGGTATTTACCGTTCCACGAGTGGAAAAATTCGTGCGGCAGCAAATCCGCCAGCGTCTCCATAATCTCCGGGCTTTGCAGCATCCGTTCCGGTCCCCGGTCGTCGCTCGACTCGTGATGCTCCAGGCCGTTGATCTGCAGGTGATCGCTCAGCGACAGCAGGAAATCGTAGTGCCGGTAGTGCCGCGCTCCGAAGATCGCCCATGTTTCCGCCACCAACTGCCGCAGATCCTGAATCTCTTCCGCTGTCGCTTGCGCCGCCGCCGCGCTGTCCGCTGCCACGTTCAACCGGTGGTCTGGCTTTTCACCCGGAGACAAATCGTATGTATTGAAATACTCGCCGGCCATCACCGGCGAATCCACCAGGCTCGTCAGCGAAACCGTCCCGAAATCGATCTCGTCGCCCGTCTCTTTCGCGATCGGAAGCGCCGTCGCGAATTTCCAGCCCGATGGAATCTGCACACTCGCAATAAAATTCACGTCATCCGTGTTCGTGTTCTGCGGATACAGGACCACCACGTTCCACGGCAGCACCGCTAGCTTCTCCGTCGCGTCAGGCACGCCCTGGATTCCCGCTTCTTGCGGCAGTAAGTAGTCCAATGTTGCATCCAGCGTCGTCGCCCCCTCAGGAACCTCCATGTGGAACGCATACATGTCCACGTCGTCCCGCTGCCACGCAATGTCTTTTCCGCCCACTCGAAAATGCACCCCGGTTACGTCCGTAATCGGCCCTGTCGGTGCGTGCTCCCCGGGAATCCATTCCGGATAAACCAGCGTCAGCGGCCCTGGCTTCACCGGAAACTCCATCCTTGCGTGATAAATCCTCTCCGGTGCCTCCCTCAAATCAACTTGCAGTCCAATCGCTTTGCTGGCATCCTGCGCACTCGCCATTCCGCACAGAGCAAGCGCGCAAACCACCATCAGGCTCAGCCGTTCTGCTATTCTCCCCATTTTTCCCCCAGCAAATTTCCCTGCCAGCGTAGCACATCTCCCGCGGACCCTTTCGTCACTCCTCAGTGCCCTGGGCAGCGCAATTCCGCTCCTTTCTCCGTTCCTACTCTCCCCTTGCGCTTCGACAAGAAACGTTGTAGCCTCCCCCTGTAGAAGTGAAAGGGGAACACGTGCCCGCGCAACGCATTGACCTCCCTCAGGGCACTCTCGACCTCCTCATCCTCCGTACCCTCGCTCTCGAACCCCAGCACGGCTGGGCCATCTCCGAACGCATCCAGCAGATTTCCAGCGACGTCCTGCGCGTCCAGCAGGGCTCTCTCTATCCCGCTCTCCATCGCCTCGAGCGCCGTGCCTGGATCAAGTCTCGCTGGGGCGCCTCGGACAACAATCGCCGCGCCAAATTCTATGAACTCACGAAAAGCGGCCGCCGCCGGCTCGAAGCCGAAAAAGACGCCTGGGTGAAGCTCGCCGCCGCCGTGGCCCAGATTCTTGGCGCCGCCTAGGAGTTCATCATGTTCAGTGATCTGTTCATCCGCCTTCGCTCCCTCTTTTGGCGCGAGTCCGCCGAAACAGAACTCGACGCCGAACTTCGTTTCCACCTCGAACACCAGATCGAGAAGTACGTGCAGTCCGGCCTTTCTTACGTGGAAGCCTGTCGGCGCGCGCGTCTCGATCTCGGCGGCCTCGAACAAACCAAAGAAGAATGTCGCGAGGCCCGTGGCGTGCACTTCCTCGAAACCCTATCTCAGGACCTCCGCTTCGGCCTTCGCATGCTCCGCAAATCTCCGGGCTTCACCGTCGTCGCCATCCTCACTCTCGCCCTCGGCATCGGCGCCACCACCGCCATCTTCAGCTACGTGGACGCCTGGATCATCAAACCGCTCCCCTATCCCCGTGCCGATAAGCTCATGGTCCTTCGGGCGCACGACACGAAAAAGGGCTGGACCAGCGACGATTTTTCCTCCGCCGCGGATTTCTTCGATCTCCGGAATCAGAACAAATCGTTTCAGCAGCTCGTCGCCTGGGCCTCATGGAATTTTAATCTCACCGGTGACGGGCCTCCCGCGTTCCTCGAAGGCGGCCGCGTCAGTTGGAATTTCTTCGAGACCCTTGGCGCCAAACCACTCATCGGAAGGTCGTTCACCCCGGAAGACGATCTTCCCGGCGCCGCTCGTGTTGTCATTCTTTCCCAGGGTCTCTGGCGCACCAGATTTGCTGCCGACCCCGCCATCCTTGGCCGCTCCATCAGGATTGACGACGAACCCTACACCGTCGTCGGTGTCATGCCCGCCAATTTTCAGCTTCCTCTCATGGGCATCTCCAATCTTTGGACTACCCTCGCGCTCACGGAAAAAGAGCGCGCGGACCGCAATGCCTCGTGGTTCGCTGTATTCGGCCGTCTGAATCCAAACGTCACTCAATCCCAGGCCGCTGAGGACTGCGTCACCATCTTTTCGCGCCTGGAAAAGCTCTATCCCCAGACCAACACCAACCTCACCGTCCTCCTGAACACCATGACCGAGGAAGTTGGCAGGCACGAAGGCACCACCCAGGTCATGATTTGTTTCTGGATCGTCGGACTGATTCTTCTCATTGCTTGCGCCAATGTCGCCAACCTCATGCTCGCTCGCGCTACCGCCCGCGCCAAGGAATTCGCGCTTCGCCGTGCGCTTGGCGCAGCGCGGGGGCGCCTCGCCCGCCAGCTCATCTCCGAATCCTTGCTCCTTTTTTTCTTCGGCGCCCTTGCCGGCACGCTTGTCGGCGCATGGGGAATGCGTTGGATTCAGTCCGCGATTCCGGATCATGTCCGCGGCTACCTGGTGAATTTCGGCCGCGTGGATGTCAATTTCAATGTCCTGGCCTTCACTCTGGGAATTGCCTTGCTCTGCGGCCTCATCTTTGGCCTTGCGCCTGCCTATGAAAGTTCGCGCCTCGATCTGAACAAACCGCTCAAGGAATCCTCCGGCCAGCTCTCCGGCGGCGGACGTTCCGCGCGCCTCCGTCGCATTTTCGTCGCAGCGGAAATTGCCCTTGCCGTCGTGGTTCTCATCTCCTCCACCCTTCTCGTGCGCAGCTTTGTCATTTCCGTCCGATCCAGCCCCGGCTTTAATCCTGAAAACATAACCATTGCCCAATTGGAATTGCCCAAGACACGCTACGCGAAGGAAACAACCATCCGCAATTTCACTGATGCGGTCCTGGCTCGCATCCGCGCTCTGCCGCAAGTCACATCTGCTGCTGCCGCCAGCAGCGTCCCGTTTGGCGGCTTTGGCAGCTCCGTCGAAATCGAAGCGGTCGGCAAGCCCGCCCCTTCGCCCGGCGAGCGGCTTGGCGCCCGCTTCACCGCGGTGACTCCGGATTATTTTTCCACCCTCCAGATTGGCCTCCTCGAAGGTCGCACCTTCACTTCCGCCGATGCTCCCGGCTCAGTCCCGTCCGCCGTCATCAATCAAACGCTCGCAACGCAATTGTGGCCAAATGAAGATCCCCTCGGCCAAAAACTTCAGTTTGGCGAACAGCACACCGTCTGCACGATTGTCGGCGTGGTTCAGGGCATCAAGATGTACTACTTGCGCGCCAACCCCGAGCGTCAGATGTACGTTTCTTATGCCCAGTTTCCCACACACACGTTGGGCATCGCTTTCCGCAGTGCCGGCGCCGCTCCTGGTCTTTCCAACACCATCCGCGATGCCATCTGGTCCGTGGACCCCGACCAACCCGTCTCCTCGGTGGATCCGCTCGATTCCCTGATCGCCGTCACCAACGCCGGAAATCGAGTTGTGATGGAACTGATGGTTTTCTTCGGTATCCTGGCAGCGGTTCTCGGGGCCATCGGCATTTATGGCCTGATGTCCCAGCTCGTCGGCCAGCGCACCCAGGAAATCGGCATCCGCATGGCTCTGGGCGCGAGCCCTCTTCAAGTCCTGCGCATGGTTATCGGCCAGGGCCTGCGCTTGGCTCTCATCGGCATCGCAGTTGGCATCTTGGCTGCTCTCGCTGTCACGCGTTCGCTCGCCGCCGTCCTCTACGGCGTCTCGCCGAACGACGCGGCCACCTTCATCGGCGTGACGATCCTGTTTGGTATTGTTGCCGCCGCCGCAGGCTACATTCCCGCCCGCCGCGCCATGCGCGTGGATCCCATGGTCGCCCTCCGCTACGAGTGAGGAGCTTTGCGCGCAATGACCAACACCGCTGCGCGTTGTCATTCCGAGGAGCCTGCCCGCGGATGCGGACCGCGGGTGACGAGGAATCTGTTTTTTCCTTGGATTCACTCACCTGTTCGCCGCCCCACTTTGTCTGTGAGCGCACCCCACCATCAACCCCAGCCACAAACTGGAAAACTCCTTGAGGCATTTCCATGTTAAGCGATCTTCTTATCCGCCTTCGCTCCCTCTTCCGCCGCAAATCCGCGGAATCTGAACTCGATTCCGAACTCCGCTTTCATCTCGATTGCCAGATCGAAAAGTACATGAATTCCGGCCTGTCGCGGGAAGAAGCCAATCGCCGTGCCCGACTCGATCTCGGCGGTCTCGAACAAACCAAAGAAGAATGCCGTGACGCCCGCGGCTCCCATTTCCTCGAAACCCTTTTCCAGGATCTCCGCTTCTCTTTCCGCTCCTTCTTGCGCAATCCCGCATTTTTCCTGTTCGTCGTGGCTGTTTTCGCGCTTGGCATTGGCGCGAATACGGCCATTTACGCTGTCGCCTATAACATTCTTCTCCGCCCGTTACCCTATCGCAATGCCACCCGCCTCGTCATGGTTTGGGAGGACGCTTCCGCCTTCGGTTTTCCGCAAGACACGCCTGCGCCCGGAAACTTTGCTTCCTGGCGAGCCCAAAACACCGTTTTTCAGGACATGGCTGCCTTGCGCAATCGTAGATTCAATCTCATTGGCGAACGAAATCCAGAGCAATTTCGCGGAACAGAAATCACCGCAAACATGTTTCCGCTGCTCGGCGTCAGACCGGAGCTCGGCCGCAACATACTGCCTAGCGAGGACAAGCCAGGAGCAAATCGGGTCGTGATTCTGAGCCATGGCGTCTGGATGGCCAATTTTGGCGGCGATCCGGAAATCGTCGGCAAACAAATATCGTTGAATCATGCGAGTTACTCGATCATCGGCGTGATGCCGCGTGGTTTCATTTTCCCCGATCGCCAAACGCAAATATGGACGCCCATCGGCTTCTCGGACAAAGACCTCACCGAGCGCGACAGCCATTATCTCCACGTCATCGCGCGGCGGAAGCCGGGCGTCTCGCTCAAGTCTGCGAACTCCGATCTTTCGGTCATCGCGCAACGGCTTGCGAAACAATTTCCAGATACCAACTCAAAAGTCGGCGCCTACGCGGTTCCGCTCCGTGACCTCCTGGCAGGCAGTTCGCGGCTCGCCGCGATTGTTCTGCTCGGCGCGGTGGGTTTTGTCCTTCTGATTGCCTGTGCCAATGTCGCCAATCTTCTACTGGCGCGTGCCGCGGGCAGGCAAAAAGAGCTGAGTATGCGCATGGCCCTCGGCGCAGGGCGGGCGAGAATAATTCGTCAGCTTCTGACGGAAAGCATCCTCCTCTCAGGCATCTCCGGCTGTGCTGGTTTGCTCCTTGCCATCACGGCAATGCCTTTTCTCTCGCGTCTCGTTCCGGATGGCCTCGCGCCAATCGAAGGCTCCGGAATCAATCCTGCAGTCCTGGCGTTTCTGCTCGCTATTTCCATTCTGTGCGGAGTGCTTTTCGGCATCGTGCCGGCCCTACGCGTCTCGCGCCTCGGGTTGGCTACGGCGGTTAAGCAGGGCAACACTCGAGGTGCGATCGCCGCCGGGATGCGCCTGCGCGATGTCCTCGTCGTCGCTGAAGTCGCACTCGCCCTCGTTTTGTTTTCCGGCGCAGCCTTGATGCTACGTAGCCTCATCAACGTCTTCGATCTCGATCCGGGCTTTCGGCCCGCGCACGTTCTCGCAGCGGAAATTGAATTACCCTCTCCAAACTACGATGATGTAGCGCGCCGCAACGCCTTCTTCGAAGAGGTTCTTGGGCGCATCAATCATCTTCCCGGAGTCGTGGCCGCTGGCTGCACAACATGGCTCCCGCTCACAAATTGGGGCGGCGCCAGCGGCATAATCATCGAGGGCCGCCCCGCTTCTCTCCCGGGCCATGCCATGATTCCGAACTGGCGTATGATCAGCTCGAAATATATCCAGGCAATCGGGATGAGTTTGATCGAGGGCCGCGCATTTGGCGACCGCGACGGTGCCGGCACTCAGGCCGTTGCGTTGATTAATCAAACGGCCTCCAAAGATTTCTGGCCAGGAGGGGATCCTGTTGGAACGCGCTTCAAGCGTGACGAATCCACTCTTCAGCCCTGGATCACGATCGTTGGAATCGTTGGAGACGTGCGCCAGGCCGGCCTCGACCAGCCGCCTAGACCCACAATTTATTTTCCTTACCAGCAGCATGACTTCTTCACGCCATCCTATCTGGCTGTGCGCACTTCCGGTGATCCTATGGCCCTTGCCAACGACGTCCGCGAGCAAATCTGGGCGGTCGACAAAGACCAGCCCATCACCAACGTGATGCCGCTCGAACAAATGCTCGAGGATTATCTGGCGCCGCGCCGGCTGCAATCTTCTCTGCTCGCTGGGTTTGCTCTGTTCGCACTTCTTCTCGCCGCCCTCGGTATTTACGCCGTGCTCGCGTTCTCCGTCACGCGACGCACGCAAGAAATTGGCGTGCGCGTTGCGCTCGGCGCGCAACAGTTCGATATTCTTCGCCAAATTCTTTCGCACGGACTGAAGCTCGCTGGCCTCGGCGTGGCGATTGGTGTCGCCGGTGCACTGGGGCTCAGTCAAGTGCTCGCGACTTTGCTTTTCGGCGTTAGCGCCACAGATCCAATGACACTTTCAGGAGCTGCCCTTGCGCTTTCTATCGTTGCCGTGGCCGCCTGCTACATTCCCGCGCGGCGCGCCACCAAAGTAGATCCCGTGGTCGCCCTTCACTACGAATAGCCTGACGGTGGCACGGACCTCAGTCTGTGCTCTTCCCATAAAGCGCTCAGTGCACATCCCCTGCTACAATTCCGAGCCACTATGCCGGACTCTTCCGCAATTTTTCCTCGCAATTTCAAGAAGTCCTTTCCCGTTGCCGTTCGCGGCGAAGGCTGCTGGATCATTGATTCCACTGGCCGCCGCTTTTTCGACGCTTCCGGCCAGGCCGCCGTCGTCAACATTGGCCACGGTGTCAAAGAAGTTGCCGCAGCTATGGCTGCGCAAGCGGAAAAAATCGCTTTCGCGCACACCACGCAATTTCATTCCGAGCCCGCCGAAAAACTCGCCGAGCGTATTCTCGCTCTCGCACCTCTCAACTTCCGCGGCGGCCGCGTTTATTTCACTTCCGGAGGAAGCGAAGCCACGGAAACGGCCATCAAACTCGCGCGCCAATTCCATCTCGAAAACGGTGAACCTTCGCGCTTCCGAGTGATTTCACGCCGCCAGAGCTATCACGGCAGCACGCTTGGCGCGATGACCGTTAGTGGCAATGTCGCCCGACGCGCACCCTACGCTCCGCTTCTCGCCGAATGGGGACACATCGCTCCCTGTTTCTGCTTCCACTGTCCTTTCGACAAGACTTTTCCTTCTTGCGGAATTGCTTGCGCCGAAGATCTCGAAGCATTTCTCGCTGACAATCAATCCGAGACTGCTTGCGCATTTATTTTCGAGCCGGTTGTTGGCGCGACTCTCGGCGCTGCTGCGCCGCCGGATGGTTACGTTCAACGCATCGCGGAACTCTGCAAACGACGGGGCATCCTTCTTATCGCCGATGAAATCATGTCCGGCATGGGCCGCACCGGATTGCCTTTTGCAGCTCAGCATTGGCCCGATCAGAAGAAAGAAGTTGCGCCCGATCTCATCCTTGTCGGAAAGGGAATCGCCGGCGGCTATGCACCTCTCGGCGCCGTGCTCGTTTCGAAGCGTGTCTCCGAAGTTTTCGCAGGAGGCAGTGGCGTCTTCCAGCATGGTTTCACTTACCAGGCTCATCCCGTCTCCGCCGCGGCAGGCAACGCCGTCCTCGATTACCTCGTGCAGAACAATCTCTTTGCACGTGTCGCTCCCGCGGCGAAGGAATTGCGCGCTGTGCTTTCTCTGTCTGCGTCACATCCAAATATCGGAGAGATTCGCGGACTCGGCCTCCTTCTCGGCATCGAATTCGTGAAGAACAAATCCACGCGCGAACCTTTTCCAAGAGACGAAAACATCGCCGAGCGCATTCGTCAGGCGATGCTCGATCAGGATGTTCTCGTCTATCCGACGCAAGGCTGTGTGGACGGTTTGCGCGGCGACCACATTCTCCTGGCGCCTCCTTTCATCATCAATTCGAGCGAATGCGCGCTCATCGCCCGCGCACTGGAAATAGCTCTCGCCAAGGTTTTCTCCGCCTGACTTGCGTTACACTCTTTCGGTTCCTGTTGCCGATCTGCTCGAACATTTTTGGAGAAAATATTGATGCGCACTTATCCCCGCTTTGTGTTGCTCGCAGTTTGCATTCTGCTGATCCCCGGTTTTGTTTTTGCGCAGGAAAATTCTTCGCCGAAACCACGCGCGCGCGACCTCGGCGTTCCGTTTGACGGCACGCCCGGCGCGTTCAACGCCATCACCGATGTTCCCGGCGTTCTTGTCGGTTACACAACGTTGATTTCCAGCGAAGGAAAACTCGTGATCGGCAAAGGCCCCGTACGAACCGGTGTGACCGCGATTCTTCCGCGCGGAAAAAATTCCATGAGCGACGCCGTTTTTGCTGGCTGGTTTTCGCAAAACGGAAACGGCGAAATGACCGGCACAACCTGGGTCGAGGAATCCGGTTTTCTCGAAGGCCCGGTAATGATCACCAATACGCACAGCGTTGGCGTGGTGCGCGACGCGGTGATTCGCTGGCGCGTGGAGCATGGGGAGCCGGATCCCACGGGATATTGGTGGTCGTTGCCGGTGGTTGCGGAAACGTGGGATGGCTGGCTGAACGACATCAATGGATTCCACGTGACGGCGGCGGATGCGTTCCACGCGATTGATACGGCACACGGCGGGCACGTGGAAGAAGGCAACATCGGCGGCGGAACGGGAATGATTTGCAACGAGTTCAAAGGGGGAACGGGAACTTCGTCGCGGGTGGTGAAGACGAAAGAAGGGAATTTCACGGTGGGAGTTCTGGTGCAATGCAATTACGGCACGCGGGGAAATCTGCGCATCGCGGGAGTTCCCGTCGGGAAGGAAATTCCGCAGGATCCAGCGTATG
The DNA here is from genome assembly GCA_035516615.1 of Candidatus Acidiferrum sp. Classification (GTDB taxonomy): domain Bacteria; phylum Acidobacteriota; class Terriglobia; order Acidiferrales; family UBA7541; genus Acidiferrum. Next base: position 1,065 of record DATJAD010000012.1, on the reverse strand, counting down.
CCGAGGCGCCATTCGGCGAAGTGGAGCGCGGCTCGATCATCGTGGTAGTGGCGACGGATGCGCCGCTGCTGCCCACGCAGCTGAAGCGGTTGGCGCGGCGCGTGACGCTGGGACTTGGGCGCGATGGCAGCATTTCCGGAAACGGCTCAGGAGATATTTTCATTGCGTTCTCCACGGCGAATCCCGGCGCGGAAAAACCAGGAAACATTCTCGACGTCAAGATGCTGCCGAATGACGATCTTAATCCGATCTTCGAGGGAGTCGTGGACGCGACCGAAGAAGCCGTCATCAACGCGATGGTGGCTGCGGAAACCATGACAGGAATCAACGATCATCGCGTGATCGCCCTGCCGCACGACGAATTGCGCGCCGTGCTGAAGAAATACAACCGGCTGGTGCAGTGAGCTACGGAAGGTGATGCCATTTTCACTGGGGCGAAACAAGACTCTCCAGTATGAAGAAAAGAGGGATTCTTCGCTTCGCTCAGAATGACGGATTTGTGGAGTGCGTTCATCAGAGGACCGGGGTGGCGGTTTTGCGCGGAGGGTTGAAAAAGGGAAGCGGGACGACGTTCGCGGAAACGGTGTGGCGGACGGCTTCGACGGTCATTTCCATGTGCAGAGTAGTTCCGAGCGCCGAATGGGAGCGGTCCACGCAGGCGAGCGCGATCATTTTCTTCAGCGTGGGCGACCAGGTTGTGGAAGTGGCTTTGCCGACGTGGCGGCCGGCGCGATAGACGGGCACGGAGACGCGCGAAGCCATGCCGGGAACTTGCGGGGCCATGCCGATTTTTTCGTAGAGTGATTCGACTTCGTTCCAGTTGATTTCGAGTCCGACGAGAGCGCGCGAGGGGCCGCCTTTTTTGGCCTCGGAGGCGAGGGCGTCGCGGCCTACGAAATTCTCCTTTTTCAAATCCACGAGTTTGCCGAGGCCAATTTCCGCGGGTGAATATTTTTGCGATGCGATCAGCGATTTCTTGCTGGAAGTGTAATCCACTTCGATCAGGATGAGGCCAGCTTCGATGCGCGCGATATCAAGCGCGATCATTCCCGCGGGATGAATATC
>DATJAD010000011.1:0-16971 GCA_035516615.1 Candidatus Acidiferrum sp. | reverse complement strand
GGGCGGCATTGCCGTGGCGCTGAGCGATGAAGACGAAATTGGCCTGCACGAACAGGATACGATCAACGCGGGGGACGGCCTCTGCCGATCTGAGTCCGCTGCACTGCTGATTGAAGAAGGGCCCAAATACATCACGCAGCTGATGGAGTGGAGCACCGAATTCGACCGCGCGGGCACGAAACTTGCGTTTGCGAGGGAGGCGGCACACAGCCGTTCGCGAATTCTCCACGCTCATGGCGATTCCACCGGGCGCGCGATCAGCCGGGCGCTGTTGGCGCGGGCGCACACCATCCCCAACCTGCGGCTTCGCGCATACGCCTTCACCGCCGAATTGATCCTCGAGTCCGGGCACGCGGATGGCCTGCGCTTCATTGACGAGACGGACGGAACGCAGCATGAAGTTCGCGCGAGCGCGACATTGCTGGCCACGGGCGGCATGGGACAGATCTTTCGGGAAACCACCAATGCGGAAGTTGCGACCGGCGATGGAATGGCCATCGCCTACGAAGCGGGAGCGATCCTCTCGGACATGGAATTCGTGCAATTCCATCCCACCGCGTTGATGGTCAAAGGCGCGCCGCGATTTCTGCTTTCAGAGGCGCTGCGCGGCGAAGGAGCCATCCTTCGCAACGCGAATCTCGAACGCTTCATGAAGAGATATCACGAAGCACACGAGCTGGCGCCGCGGGACGTCGTGGCGCGTGCGATTGTGAGCGAAATGCAGCGCACCGGCAGCGAGTACGTTTATCTGGACATGACGGCAAAGAGCGAGGAATTCCTGCGCAAGCGATTCCCGCGCATTTATGAAAGCTGCCTCGGCTATGGTCTTGATTTGTCCACGGACATGGCGCCGGTCTGCCCCGCGGCGCACTACATGATGGGCGGAGTGAAGACCGATCTTTGGGGCCGCACGTCCATCCCGGGCCTGTATGCGGCGGGAGAAATCGCCATGACAGGCGTGCATGGAGCGAACCGCCTGGCGAGCAATTCCCTGCTCGAAGCCTTGGTCTTCGGCGCACGCAGCGGGCAGGCGATGATGAAAGACGCACCCATTAAGAAGCGAAGTACAAGTCCCCTTCCCGGGTGTGCCGCACCCAAGCCTGACAACGTGGAATCAGCACCCGGAGCAAAGCACGCTGCGAAATCTGCTTCCCCAGCCACGCTTGGCACCATCCGCGAGGTGATGTGGAAACAGGTGGGCATCATGCGAAACGGGAAGGAACTTGCGAGTGCGATTGCCAAGCTCGAACGCATGGAACTGCCGAAAGCAGACAAACCGGGCCGCGACGACCACGAACTGCAGAATCTGCGCACCCTGGGTTTGCTGATTGCGCGATCGGCGCTTGCGCGCGAGGAGAGCCGCGGCAGCCATTACCGTTCGGACTTTCCCTATCGCAGCGACGAAGATTTCCAAAAGCATTCGCGGGTGCAATTGGGCAAGGAGGTCAGCTTCGAAAAGTAGCATTCCGCCTTATTTTTCTTGCAATTCCTTCACCGTTTCCACAAAAACATGGCCGACGATGGCGAGACTCCTGGCGCTGATTTTGTCCATGGTGTCCTGGGGAGTGTGCCAGTAGCCCATGTTGGGAAAATCGGTGATGACGTCCACGGCGGGAACGCCGCGCTTCAGGAACGAATCGTGATCGTCTTCGACGGAAGTGTCCTGGTCCAGAAAAACGCTGTTGTAGCCCAGCTTATCAGCGGTGGACCAGACCAGGCGTGTGAGCCACGGGGTCGAGGTAGTATCCCGCATGATGCGCAAGTGCTTGCCCCCAATGATGTCCGCCAAAAGCATTGCGCGGATGTTTTTCAAATCGCCGTTCAAAGCCATGCGCGCCGCCATGTCCCGGCTGCCATACAGGCTGTCCAGGTCGCTCCATTGCTTCTGTGCTTCTTCTCCGTCGAAAAAGGCAATCCACACAGCATAGCGCCCGCGCTTTCCGCACAGGAGGCGCGCCATTTCCATCATGAGCCCGGTGGAGGAACCGGCGTCATCGGCGCCCACGAAATTGTCCATTCGAAGCGTGTCATAGTGCGTTCCCAGCAGGATGATGCCTGGGAGTTCGCCGGGAATCTTGACAACGAGATTCTCCATTTGCAGGCGGCCAATGGGCGTATCCGCTGAAAAGGAATCGGTATCTACCGTGCAGCCGAAACTTTTCAGTTGAGACATGATGAAGTCGCGCGTCTTGGCCAGCGCCGGAGAACCCGCCGGACGCGGACCGAAACTCACTTGCTTGGCGACAAATTCGTAGGCGAGCCCCCCGTCAAAGCCTCCCGTCTTTTCCGGAGGCGGAGCCTGGGCGTCGGCTTGCGGAGGATTCTGCGCCGCCGTGCTCATGAATGGGGGGGTAGCGCTTGCTGCGGATCGCGCGGTATCGGCGCGCGCTTTGCAGCCAGCCGGCAAGCATAACGGCGCGACCGCGAGAATGCCCAGCCATCTCCAGTTGTTCCGACACAGATTCATTTATTGTCCTTTCGCTTCCGCGAGCAGGCGCCGCTCGCGCCGGCGGACGACCACCCAGGAAACTCCGACTCCCGCGAAGTAAAGGCCGATCATCGGCGCCATAAAGATCAACATGGTCAAAGCATCCGGGGTGGGAGTCAAAACGGCGGCGGCAATGGTGATAAGCAGAATCGCGTACTTGGAATTCTGGACCAGGAATTTCGGCGTGACAATCCCGAAGACCGAGAGAAAAAAGATGAGGATCGGCATTTCAAAGATCAGGCCGAGCCCCAACAAAACGATCAGAATCAGCTCGAAGTATTCATTGATGCTGATCAGCGGCTTCACGGGTCCCTGAAAGCCGATGAGAAAGTCCAGGACGTGCGGCAGCATGATGAAGTAGCCGAAAGCAATGCCCGCGAGAAAAAGAAAAACCGTGGAGAACAGAAATCCCGTGACGGCACTCTTTTCGTGGCGGTAAAGTGCCGGTGCGACAAAGAGCCAGATTTGATAAAGAACAATCGGCGAAGCGATCACGATTCCCAAATAGATCGCTAGAGTGATCAGAAGGCTGAGGTAGCCCGTGGGATTCGTATAGATCAATTGCGGATCGAGATGGTGCTCGTTGAGCGCGCGCTGCATTGGCAAGGTGATGAATTCCACGAAATGTGGCGCGGCGATCCAGCCTACGATCGAACCCAGGGCGATGGCGATCAGGGAGTTGATGATGCGCTTGCGAAGTTCGACAAGATGCTCAAAGAAAGTCATCTGGCCACCCGCGGCATCCTCCTGTGGGCGGCTCGACGCGCTGGGAAGATTTTCAGGCGGGTTGCTCATGATCGTGGAGAGCGTTCTCCGAAGGCGCCTCGGGCACTAATTCCGCAGGCTCGGGCGAGGGATTTGTGCCGGATGAGCGGGGAACGGCCTCCGCAACCGGGGAGATTACCGGGTCGGCGGCCTCGGCTGGCGCCGCAGGCGTCTCCGCAGGAGCAGGCAGCGGAGCAACCGCGGATTGATCCGCAGCCGCGGCGGCCGCCTGGGACTTCTTCCATTCCGCTTCGCGCGCCTGACGCTCAATGTTGCGCATCTCCTCCTCGAAGGCCATCTTGAAGTCCGTGGAGGCTTTGCGAAATTCCGCCAGGAGTTTTCCCAGATTGCGGGCAAGTTCCGGCAATTTTTGCGGCCCAAAAACGACCAGCACGACGATAAACACGATGATGAGGTGGGGGGCGCTGAGCATGGTTGCGCGTAGCCGTTTGGGGGCCTGTTGGCATCATAGAAAGGGGAAAAGGCACTGTCAAACCGGAGTTTCCGCCGGAGCGTGCTATAATTTGTGGATTGAGTGGCTCGGTGAGGTAGGGATGAAACCACAGCGTCGCGGACTTTTTTTGGTTGTTACAGTACTCTTGGTATCTGCCGTTTTGGGAGCGGTCTACGGCCCGTCCGTGCGGGCCACGACGGCGTCGGCGGACGATTTTCAGACTTCCGTGAAGACATTCACGCGGGTGCTCGACGTTGTACAGGCGAATTACGCCGAACCGATTGACGTGGATAAAGCCGTGTACGAGGGCGCCATTCCCGGTATGTTGCGCGTCCTCGATCCCCACTCGAGCTTTTTCGATGCGCGGCAGTACGCCCTTTTGCGCGAAGACCAGCGCGGCAGGTATTACGGCGTGGGCATGATCGTCGCTCCTCGGGACAAGCACACAATCGTTATGGCGCCTTACGTGGGGGCGCCTGCCTTCAATGCCGGCCTGCGGCCAGGCGACGTGATTGTCAAAGTGGATGACAAGTCCACGGATGGCCTGACGACCACGCAAGTTGCCGACATGCTGAAGGGCCCCAAGGGCACGGTAGTCAAAATCACGGTTACGCGCGAGGGCTACAACGACCCCTTGAATTTCACCGTGACGCGCGGAGAAATTCCGCGGCATTCCGTGGATCTTGCGTTCATGATCCGGCCGGGGATCGGGTACATCAAGCTCTCCTCTTTTAACGAGACCACGGATCGCGAAGTTGCCGAAGCCTTGAAGCAATTGAACGTTAGTTCGCTGGACGGGCTAATCCTGGACATGCGCGGAAATCCTGGCGGTCTTTTGAACGAGGCGGTCGCGGTGAGCGACATGTTCCTCGAGAAGAATCAGCTGATCGTCTCGCATCACGGGCGAAATTCGCCGGAGCGCCGCTATTATGCGCTGCGTGGGAACCAAGGCGTGACGGTTCCCCTCGTCGTGCTGGTGAACAACAACTCGGCTTCCGCCACGGAGATCGTGACGGGAGCGATTCAGGATCATGACCGCGGGCTGGTGGTCGGAGAAACGACTTTTGGCAAGGGGCTGGTGCAGACGGTATCACCTCTCAGCGAGAACACCGGACTGGCTTTGACCACGGCTCGTTATTACACGCCGAGCGGGCGGTTGATCCAGCGCGATTACAAGGACGTATCGCTCTACGAATATCATTACGAGCGGAAGGTTCCCGAGCATCCAACAGAGATCAAGCTGACCGATAGCGGGCGGCAGGTGACGGGAGGCGGAGGGATCAAGCCGGATGTGATCGTGGACGAGCCGAAGCTGACGCCGTTCGAGCAGGAGCTCTTCCGGGATGACGTGTTTTATCCCGCCGATGCCGGCGTGGGGGGCTTCACGCGTTATTTTCTCGGGGAGCGTCCCGCAATCACCCACGATTTTAAGGTGGACGATGAAGTGATGCAGCAGTTTCGCAATTACTTGACCAAACACAGTATTCATTACACCGCTGCGGATATGACGCAGGAAAACGACTGGGTGCGCCGCAAGATCAAGCAGGAAGTTTATCTTTCGACGTATGGAATGCAGGACGGGCTTAAGGTGCTCGTCGAAGCCGATCCACAAGTAGACAAGGCGATCGAGTCCATCCCTCAGGCGCGGGCCTTATACCAAAACGCGCGGAAAATCATCGCGCAACGCAACGGCGGCGCATCGCCGGATCAACCATAATGTAGGAAAGCGCATTTTCTGCAGCGGTTGGCAGGACTCTGCTGCTCTGGTAAGATTTTTTTTGCTACTCGTGGGCGAGTAGCTCAGCTGGGAGAGCGCCTCGTTCGCAACGAGGAGGCCGGGGGTTCGAATCCCCTCTCGTCCACCAGATCCCCGAAGCATTCCGCCCCTAACCCCCGTGTGCGCGATCAATCAACCCGCCACATGACGATTTCACATGGCGTACACATGTCTGCAACATAGAGACTTCACTGTGCCCTCATGCCCTCCCTTGCCGGGTTGTTGCACAGCAACACGCAACCTCTTACAACTGCACCGCCTTACTGCGTTTCCCTGGCCGATAGCCCCGGGGATGTAAAGCGCTGTCAACTCCTCCGCTACCTGGTATTCAACCGGGAGCTCAGGGAGGGTCTGGACTCGTCGGAGAAGACGGGTCTCGACCGGGACTCCTTTGATCTTATCTGTGACCATCTCATGGTCCGAGATGTCGCGAAGGAACTTGTCGTGGGTACCTACCGGTTGCAGAGCGGCTACCGGGCGAAGGGCAACCTGGGGTATTACAGCGAGCAGTTCTTCGACTTTTCCCCGTTTGAAAGCGTGCGCGGCAAACTGCTGGAATTGGGGCGGGCCTGCATTCACCCGGACTATAGAAACACAATTGTTCTGCAGCTACTGTGGAAAGGGATCGCGAATTATGCGCGCCGCGCCGGTTCGCGCTTCCTGCTTGGTTGCAGTTCGCTACCGACCCAGGACCAGAGCGAGGCTCTTGCTTTATATCATGCCCTGAAAGACAAGCACCTCGCCCGAAGGGAGTTTCAAACGGTTCCCCAGCGAGGATGCCGGTGTGTTTCCTCCGCGGAATACACTCCAATCCCGCCTGTCCCGCGGCTTTTTCGCGCCTACCTGGATATTTCCGCGCGCGTCTGCGGACCGCCGGCCATAGATCGCGAATTCAAGACCATTGATTTTCTGACTCTCCTCGACTTGAAGGAACTGCCCGAGCGGGTGAGATCGCGGTTTTTCTGAAGCTGCAGAGCTCATGGTTTCCAAGTGCATCGCCTGCACCACGACCGCGTAGGATAGAAAGCTGGGCTCGATTCCGGCGCTAAGCCGAGTAAGCAGCCTTCGTACCTCACGGCGAACACCCGTCCGAAAGGCCAGTCCGAAGCAAGCTCCATCCGAGATACAATAAAGGCATGCCGGTGCGCCTCATCGCGGTGGATATTGACGGAACTCTTCTGGATAGCCGCTGGCAGGTTCCCGCGGCCAATCGCGCGGCCATTGCCGAAGCCACCAGCCGCGGCGTGGAAGTGGCGCTTGTGACCGGCCGCCGCTACGACTTTGCCATGCCTGTGGCTCGCCAGCTCGAATGCCCCCTGACAATGATCGTCAACAACGGCGCCCTGGTCCGCACAAATGATGGAGTCACACACGTGCGCCATTTGCTGCCGCGAGAAACCGCGCTTGAGGTTTTGCGAGCTACCGAGGGGTGGCGGGACGCGGCTGCCGTGGTCTTTGATCGTCCCAGGGAAAACCAGCTGGTTCTCGAGAAGATTAACCCGGATGACTCCCTGCGGTCGGCCTACTACAACCGCAACCACGAATTCATCGGCTTCAGTTCCCCGCTGGAATCCTGCCTGACCGAGGACCCTCTCCAGGTCATGTTTTCAGGCCGCGTGGAATCCATGCGTGCCGCGGAAGCTGCGTTGCGCAATGCGCCTTTCGCTCCGCGAACTGCGCTGGCCGTGACCTTATATGAAAGCCGCGATTTCTCCATGATTGACGTGTTGAACCCTGTCTGCACTAAGGGTTCGGCGCTGGCGGAATGGGCCACGATCCGCGGCTACACCCGGGAGGAAATCCTCGCCATCGGCGACAACCACAACGACGCGGAGATGCTTTCTTTCGCCGGGATTCCCGTGGTCATGGCCAACGGCGTGCCGGAACTGAAGACCCATGGATGGCACGAGACGCGCACCAATGATGAAGGCGGCGTGGCCGACGCCATCGAGCGCTTTGTGTTCCGGGAGGCCGCCACATGCGCGTAAGAGGCACTTTCGCGGCAATGCTGGCGTTCGGCGGACTCGTTGCGATGGTTCCAGCCGCTCGCGCGGACTACGTCGTGCTCCGCAGCGGGCAGCGCCTTAACGTTACGAGCTACGAACTTCTTGGCGGCATGTACCGCCTCCAGCTCGTTGGCGGAGTTGCCGAGGTTCCCGCCTCCGACGTGGTCGGCATCGAACCCGAGGAGATCTTTGCTTCTCTGCCCGCGGCCCGAGACACCGAGAAAATCGCCTATGCGGAATTGATCCGCTCGGCAGCGCGGCGTTATGGAGTCGACCAGAATCTCATCGTGAGCGTCATTTCCGTTGAGTCTAATTTCAATCCGAAGGCCGTCTCGCGGCGGAATGCGCGCGGTTTGATGCAACTCTTGCCGGGGACCGCTTCGCGCCTGGGTGTGCGGGACGTTTTCGATCCGAAACAGAACATCGAGGCCGGAGCGCGCTACCTCCGCGATCTTCTGCTCCGCTACAATAACAATCTTGTTCTTGCGCTCGCGGCATACAACGCCGGGCCCCAAAGCGTGCAGCGCTACGGGCGGGTCCCGCCTTACCGGGAAACTGTGAATTACGTCCGCCGCATTCAGCGAGATTACAGCCGCAGGAAAAGTTTGCAATCCGCGGAACCTCCCACATTCCCGAACGAAGCTCGCTAGGCCCCGTTCATCAGACAGGAAGCAGCCATCAATTTGAAGGAGGATTTTGGTCCGTGGTCGGTGGCTCAGTCGGAGCCGGCGCAGGATTCAACGGCGCTGCTCCGGGATTGCCGAGGCCGGGATTGGAAATTCCCGGAGTCGTCCCCAGCGTTCCCGCCGGAGCGCCCATTGGCGTTCCTGACCCGCCCAGAAGAAGCGGATCTTTCGACGGATCCCAGACGAATTCAAACAAGCGGTAGTTCTTCGCCTTTTCGTACACGATGACCGAACGATGGTTCACCTTGCTGCCCACGCCGATAATGTTCCCGCCCATAATTGTTGGCGTGCTCGTGGAGGAATCATCGGGAAACAGGCTATTTGAATTTCCTTGATCCTCGGTAGCGGAGGAAGGACTCGCGGTTCCAGAGGTATCATTACCGCCCGAAGGATTCGTCCCCGTTTGAGAACCTGATTGCGTGCCCGTGTTTGTTCCTTGCCCTGACTGAGGCGTTTCGCCCTGGCTTCCGCCTGTAGCCGACTGTCCTTGTCCGGGCGAGGTTGAACTCTGGCCGCTCGCCAGAGTCGAAGCAGGTGTTCCCATTTGCCCCGCGGGAACTCCGGGCATTTGCAGCGTCTGCGGCGGCTTGAGGCTGCCGATCAATTGTCCGCTCGGCCCCACGTAAACCAATCGCCAGGAGCCGTCCTCCGTGTTCATGGGGTCCTTATAGGCCTGGCGCATGAACCGAATGTTGCCCATCTGCGGCTTGGTCAGGTCGTCCAGGGAAGTCGGGAAATGGCCCATCTTCCGGTAATAGAGCTTGATCCCGCGCACGTATTGCTTGCCGCGCCAGATCATCACTTCCTCTTTTTGGCGGCGCCCATTCGTCAGGATGTTCGGCGCCGCAGCCATCGCCATGATGAGCATCAGCGTGGCCAAGAAAATCACCATGAGGATCGCGTATCCGGTCTCTAGGTGCCGTTTGGCCGAAGTTGGTTGAGTCTGTTTCATCCCACTGGTCCCTGATCCTCAAGTGTCGCGGAACCACGGCGCCCCGTGCTGACTTCCTCGAACTCCAGGCTTGCATTGCCGACTTTCAGGATGCGATATCGTCCCAGAAGCGTCTCTCCTTCGCCAACGACATAAACATCGTCCCCATCCGTCAGGAACGCGAGCCGTTGCGTGCCCACGGGCACCATGCCATAACCAAAAAACTTCACCGGCAACTGCAAAGGCGGTGGAGGCGGGGGCGTCGGTGGAACGTAACCAGGGTCGCCGGGTTTCGGAACTCGTTTTGGCACCTCGGGAGGCGGGGGCGCAATCTCGCTAAAAGGATTCCTGCCAGAACTCTTGTATTCCGCCTTGCGGCTCGCTTCCAGCTTGGGCCAATGCAGCGCGGGATTTTCAACCGCAAGCGCCGGATATTGTTGCGCGAAAGCGGCCGAACCCGATACTGCCGCCGGCCCCCGGCTGCTCCAAATCCACACCGCCGCAGCGATCACGATCAGTCCAACCAGAAGCGCGACTTGGGTCCGCTGTTTCATCCGTTGGTCCGAAAATAAGTGCGAAGCCGCACCCTTACGCGAATCAAGTCGCCCGCGGCGGCCGCCTGTAATTGTCCCGACTCTGGCCTTTCTGCACCTAATGCCAAGGATTCCACCACGTATACATCCCGCGAACGCTGCAGTCCGTTGATGAACTTGACCACTCCCTGGTAGTTTCCGCTTACTCCCGCGTCCATCTCCACGGAATAAAGCGGGCGGTCCTTGACTTCGGTTTGGTGGAAGGAAACTCCCAGCAACTCGATCCCCGCCTTTTTCGCAAAATCGCCGAGTTCCGCCGTCACAACCGAATAGCCTGTACTTGCAGGCAGCAGCGATTTCTCAAAGCGGTCACAATCCGCCATGGTCGCTGGAAGGTCGGCCTTGATTTTGTTTGCGCGGTCAATTTCCCCGCTCAAGACTTTGAGCTGGCGGGTTTGCCGCGCCAATGCTTCTTCGGGAGTCTTCGGTTCTGCCGCCAAGTGCCAGCCGTAGACGGCCAATCCGGCATCCGCAGCGAGCAGCACCGCCAGGCTTCCGATGATCAGCCGCCTGCGAATTGTGAAGTCGCGATGCATCAAACCCTCGAGTAGATTACTTGCAACTCCATCACCGATTGATCTCCCGAATTCGACCCTGTCGGTGCGTGTTCGCTGATCAGCACCACTCGCGTAAATACCCTTGAAGTTTCGAGCGTGCGCAGGAATTTGAGCTTTGCGTCATCCGATGTCGCAGCCACGACAAGATTCACTTCCATATTCCCGTTGACCAGTTGCGGCTGGATGCTCACCACACGCACGCCGTTGGGGAGCACATGCTCCAGATCCATGAACATCTGCGTCCAGTTGAAACTGCTCTGGTCGATGATGGAATTTAAGAAAGCCGCGCGGTCGCTCAGTTTTGCGATATCCGCTTGACTGAAATACTTCTCCAGATCCGCGCGCGTCCGCAGCAGCTTCGTCAACTCCGCCCGATTTTGCGCCGTGCGCGTGCGCCGGACGGACTCGGCCTGGCGGGCCGAGTACACGTGCCAGCCCAGCAACACAAACACGAGACTTCCGAAAAAACCCGCCAGTCCCGACGCAGCCAGGAAGGGGCGGTGCGTCTGCAGTGGTTTGGTCGCTAGGTTTAGCCGTACTCTCATCTCTTCTCGCCGGTGATCGAGCCCCTCAATTCTTGTGCAACATCCATCCTACGATTCCTTCCAATTCCTTGTCCGCGAGCGGCCGCGCGTCCGCCGGTAGCCGCCCATCGGAAATCGCCGTATGCAACAGCGAACGCACCTGGCAATGAAACTCCGACTCGAGCGGCTCCACAAATTGCGGCAGCCGCGCGCCGAGTCCCGCCACGTTCACCAGTTGGATGCCTTCCTGCCAGGTGTCCTGATAATACGCCGCCACCGGATAGATCTCCTCGAGCAGAACCTGCGGCGTCAGGTCGTGCGACTGCGCGGGTAGTTCCGTGCAACGATAGCCACACAGCACCCCTTCGCGAACAATCGCGGTAGTCAACGAGGATCCGGAGACGCGCGCGAGCAGAGTTGGACGCCTATCTTCCAGCAGAGTCACCGCCGCGAGCGACGAACTCAGAGCCACGCCGGGATGGAGCCCCGCCGACTCGGCCAGCGATTCATATTCTTTGATGATGCGCAGGCGCCCCAGCGCCGTCACCACGTCCACGCCGTCCTCCCGCGGCGCCTGCCGCATGTAGCTGATGAGCGTTTCCTCGACTTCAAAGGGAACGCTTTTCTTCAGCTTCCACTTGAGCATGGGGATGGCTTCCTGCGGCGAACGCGGAAATTGGTCGAAATGCTGCACGAATACGCGAACAACCGGATCGGGCAGCAGCAATGCGGCGTCTTCGTCCCTAGCCCGTAACTGGCTGCAGATACGGTCCAGAGCCGTTTTCGCGGCGGCCAAATTGGTGATGTTCGCTTCCACTGCGGAAGGCACGATCGTGCCCGGAGGCAGCGCTTCAACCGCGAATTCGTCCAGCCCGCCCGTGCGCCCAAACCGCGCACCAGCAATGCGGTCCGGAGTTATTTCGACGGCAATCGGAGGATGCGGCGCGGCGTCCAGCCAGAGAGCAATCCTCCGCACCAGGGCATTCTTGTAGATTCCGTGGCGGAACGTGGGCGACTCAGTCAACAAAGGTCACCTTATTGATTTCCCGCAGCGTTGTGAGCCCTTCGCGAATCTTCGCCAAGCCGCTCTCTCTCAGCGTAATCATACCTTCCTCGCGGGCCACCCGCTTGATCTCCGAAGTCGGCCGCCGGTCTATGATCATTTCCCGAATGCGATCGGTCAGATCCAGGAGTTCGCAAATCGCTGTGCGTCCGTGATAACCCGTGCCGGAACATTCCAGGCAGCCGGCTCCCTCGGAAAACATAAAATTGACCCATTGCGCCGGGTCGAGTCCCGCCTCCTGAACTTCCTGTGGACTCAACTTCCTTGTCCTTTTGCAATTAGCGCAAACGACGCGGACCAGCCTTTGAGCCAGAATGCAATTGAGCGCGGAGACGAAGTTGTATGGCTCGACCCCCATGTTGATAAAACGGCCAATCACGTCCGTCACGTTGTTCGCATGAACCGTGGTAAAAACCAGGTGTCCGGTCAACGCCGATTGGATGGCGATCTGCGCAGTTTCCTGGTCGCGAATTTCGCCCACCATGATTTTGTCGGGATCGTGCCGCAGGATCGAGCGCAACCCGCGGGCAAAAGTCAGCCCCTTCTTTTCGTTCACGGGAATCTGCGTGATGCCGCGGAGCTGGTATTCCACGGGATCTTCGATGGTGATGATTTTGTCTTCATCGGACTTGATTTCGTTGATCGCTGCGTACAACGTGGTCGTCTTTCCCGATCCGGTCGGCCCGGTCACCAGCACCATGCCGTATGGCTCACGGATGTAACGCCGGAACCGCCGCATTTCCTCCGCCGAAAAACCCACGACGTCCAGGCTCAGGCTCTGGAACTTTTCCGAGAGCGTCTCTTTGTCCAGTACACGCAACACGGCGTCCTCGCCGTGGCTCGCCGGCATGATGGACACGCGCAAATCAATGTACCGGCCCTTGTACTTGACCCGAAAACGCCCGTCCTGCGGAACTCGTCGCTCGGCAATGTCCAGGTCGCTCAAAACCTTTATGCGCGATATGACTGCGGAGTGCAGGTCCTTCGAAATTGGCTGCGTCGCGTATTGCAGCACGCCGTCAATGCGGTACTTCACCACCACTTCCGAGTCGCGAGCTTCTATGTGGATGTCGCTGGCCCTTCGCTCCAAGGCGGTAAAGATGAACGTTTCCACCAGACGCACCACCGGACTTCCTGTAGTGTCCCGGGTGAGGCGGTCGCCCGAAATGGTCTCCTCGGTCTCCTCTTCCTCCTTGGAGACCGTAAGCGTGAAGGCTTCCGTGGCCTGTTCGAGCACGCGCTGCGACTGTTCCGTGCGTTTCAGCAAATCACCGATTTGGCGCGCCGTAGCCACCTTGTACATCAGCCTCTTCCCGAGCAAGAGCTGCAGTTCGTCGCTCAACATCACCTGGCTGGGATCGGCTACCGCGAGCACCAGCACGTTGTTTTGCATTTCCAGCGGCACAAAGTTGTACCGGAACATCAAGTCCGCCTGGATCGTGCGAAAGAGCTCGGGATCAATGCGGTGTTCCCGCAGATCAATGAAGGCACAGCGGTATCTCTCGGCCAGCTTTTTTGAATATTCCCGCTCGTGGAGCGCGTCCGCGCTGGCGTTCAGTGCCGCAAGCGCCGCTTCGTTTTGTTGTGTGGTTCCCATGAGTTTTCCCGCTTACTTGACTGCCCCTCCCGAAATGGAGAAAGAAAAAATAGGCAGATACAGCGAAATAAGGATAAACGCGACCAATAAACCCATAAATACAAGAATAATCGGCTCAATGAGCGAAATCATCGTGGCCAGGCGTAAATTCACCTCTTCTTCATAAAACTCGGCCACGCTGGTCAGCATGGGCGCCAGCGCTCCGCTCGATTCCCCAACTTCCACCATGTCCAAGGCCAGCTCCGGCATTACTCTCGTGGCCGCCAGCGCACTGTGCAACGATTCTCCTTCGCGGACCATCTGCGTAGCGTCCGTGACCGACCCGCGTACCAGCCTGCTAGCGATGGCGTCGCCCGCCGTCTGCAGGCTGGCCACCAGCGGCGTTCCCCCGGACAATAGCGTGGCTAGCGTCCTTGAAAATTGCGCCACCTGGAACTTCAGGAGTGTTTCGCCTATGACTGGTGTGCGGAATTTAAGGCGGTCGAATACCGCTCCACCCTCTTCCGAACGCGACCACAGCCAGATCAGTACAATTGCCAGGGCGAGCGCGGCGACCCCACCCAGAACCCAATACCGGTAACCCACCGTAATTGCGATCAGGATCCTCGTCGGAGTCGGCAATTGAACATTCATGTCGTGATAGAGCAAGGCAAACTTCGGAATGACCACCGCTACGAGATAACTCACCACCGTAATCGCCACGATCACGAGCAGGGCGGGATAGACCAGGGTCGAAAGAATCTTCTTGCGGACTCCCGTCGTCACTCGCTGGTATGTGATGTAAAACTCGAGCACGCCGGAAAGATTGCCGCTCTTTTCTCCAGCCAGGATTGCCGTCGAATATACCTTTGAAAAAACGCCTGCTTCGTGGACTGCCTCCGAGAGTGACTTTCCTTCTCGTACACGGTCGCGAATCTGGCCAACAATGGGCCGCAAGCGCGGAGAAGCAGCTCTTTCGGCCAGAAGGTCCAGTGCACGCAGGATTGGCAGCCCGGCCTTGATCAGCGTATTGAGCTGTTGATTGAAAATCAGGAAGTCCGACCCGCGCACCTCGCGGCTGCTTGTCTTCTGGAACAGACCACTGACAAGGCTGTTCCGCGCATTCACCGAATAGACGTACAGTCCGCGATCGAGCAATTTTTGACGAGCTTCCGTTTGCGAGCCTGCCGCCTCGACGTGGGAATACACTCTTCCCTCAGCGTCAGCGACCCGGCATACAAATTCCCCCATAGGCCTTAAGTTTACCTCAATTAAAAGATATGCAGGGTAGCCGGGAAGGGTTGGCCGTTTCCATGCAAATACTACGTGTACATCATGTTAAGAGCGATCCGCGCTGCACTCTGGCCGAGCAACTGGCCTATTGCTTCTCCTGGCCGCCGCCCGAGGAACCCAGTTCACCATCCACAATAGCAACTCCCATGGGAGGATGGAAATGAAAGCTGCTCTCCGGAATCGAGGGATTGAATTCCCATTGTGCAAACCGAAATTCCACAATGGTATCTCCCCGTTCGTGAATGATCACGCGTCGAAGCTCGCCTGTTTCACGCACGAGCTCAAATTGAACCGCGTCCGGCGTCGTATCCGGCGAAAGCGCTTCTTCCGAAGACTGCTGGCGTCTTTTTTCGGAGCCGCGCAGGTCGCAATCCAGCAGGACCAGGCTCTTGTCTAACGGCTGCTCTGAAGCATGCTCCTCCACCTTGCTGCAGATGCGCGACACTTTGGCTTCACCCGCCAAAAGTGCCAGCGGCGTGCGCCAGTCCTCGCTCTGCTTGGCCGGCATCCTCGTCACGGTATGATCATCCGGCACATAGAACCAGGCCGTCTTACCGTCCACCAGGAATAGATTTTTCTCAGGGGAGTTGTATTCCCAGCGCATCTTTCCCGGTCGCCGGAAATAGGCGATGCCGGCCTCGGACCGCACCACTTCACCGTTTTCGGAGTAGGTCTCCAGGAAAGTCGCGCGCAGGGTAGAAGCCTTGCGGTAAATCTTTTCAAACTTCTTAACGTATTGTTGCGCCTGATCAGCGCTCAAACACGAAGCGAGAAAACAACTCGAGATCAGAAAAGCGACGACTCTCTTCACAGCTCCAGTTTAGCATCGCTTCGTGATGGCTAACCCAGAGGAATGCCTATTGCAGGGCCGAATCTGTCGAGGTTGCCGTCCCCGTGAGCGTGTAATGCGTCACGTTGTTCTGGTCCGAATAGAAATGCCGCTGTCCAGTTACACCGGGCGTCAGAGGATCAACGTTTAAGCTATATCCTAGTGATGGCGTGACTGAAGTATCTTGCACATAGAGGTATGTGTATCCACTCTTTGTGCCGCTCGCCAGCGCGGCGTCAATATAGCACGAGGCCGTGGGAGTGTTCGAGCAGTTGCCTGGGCCGGGCCCAAGATCCGCCAGCGCCGCGGAATATCCAATCGAGGGAAATGCGGAAGAGTAGGCGATTTCAGCCGTATTGATGGCATGAATCGAAGAGACTGCAGACGCCTCATTGGCCGCCATTTTCGCTTTCAGCAAGTTCGGGATGGCGATCGCCGCGATGATCAAGATAATCGCGACAACGATCAACAGCTCAATCAACGAGAACCCTTTTTCCCCGAGCCTTCGTCCTGCCCTGATTTCCCCGTGTCCTTGGTTAGTTATCATATTCGCCTCAACCCTGAATTCGTGCTTGGTTCGGCTGAGCCTCCGTCTCGCGATCCCTGGCTGCAACTTTTGCAGCACTCACAATAATTACACTGCCTCATTTCTGTCAGCCGTATGCTTGCTTTATATTGCACATTCCTTGCCAATCCGGACGATCAAGCCCGCACCATTCTAGCCATCACGCTTCTTAAGTCCAGCATTCTCTTCAATCCTATTTTCCCTGACGGGCCCTTTGTCGGCTCCACCGCCAGATCTGGACACTTTCCGTCCTTCGAGTGACACCTTTTGTCGCGTCTCGGAACTGCAAAATTACGATGGCAAAAAAAATGGGGGAGGCCTCAGGCCTCCCCCAAAATCAACTGCTCGGTCAAGATTTACTGCAGTGCCGAATCAGTAGACTGCGCCGTACCGGACAACGTGTAATGGATCACACCCGTCTGGTCAACGTAGAAGTGACGCGTTCCAGACGAGGTTGAGACCGGGTCTGCGTTAATTGAAAACAGTGTGGCCGGATTGCTCGTCCCGCCAAGGTTGGGGTCCGTGAAGTTATAACCGCTCTTCGTGCCGGTCGCCAGTTGGCTGTCAATCTCGTCCTTGCTGGACGGGCAGTTCGCGCCAGCGTTCAGTTCTGCAAGCGTCGCCGCAAAACCGATGCTGGGGCAAGCCGTCGAATAAGCAATTTCCGCTGTGGTGAGCGTGCGCAAAGAACCCACGGCAGACGCTTCGTTCGCCGCCATTTTCGACTTGATCAGGTTCGGAATTGCGATGGCCGCGATGATCAGAATGATCGCCACGACGATCAGCAACTCGATAAGTGAAAAACCCTTCTGTTTCTTCATGCTGACTCCTTAAGGAGATGAGATTCGTTTGAGTGCCAGAGCA
>DATJAD010000010.1:0-7125 GCA_035516615.1 Candidatus Acidiferrum sp. | reverse complement strand
CGTGCGGCGAAGATAGGCGCCGCGGCCGGGCTTGCCGAGAAATTTTCCGGAGTCCACGATGAGTTCGCCGCGGGAAAAAACCTGGCGGGCGTTGCCTTTCACACGAAAGCCTTCAAACATCGAGTAGTCCACCCGCATGTGATGCGTTTTGGCGCTGATGAGGTGATCGGCGTTGGGATTCCAGACGACGATGTCGGCATCGCTGCCGGGCGCGAGAGTGCCTTTTTTCGGGTACATGCCGAAGATGCGCGCGGGAGCCGCGGAAACGATTTCGACGAAACGATTCAGCGAGAGCTTGCCTTCGTTCACACCGTAATGATGGAGAAGCTGGAGGCGATTTTCGATGCCGGGACCGCCGTTGGGAATTTTGGTGAAGTCGGATTTGCCGAGGATTTTCTGGTCTTCGAAGCAGAACGGGCAGTGATCGGTGGAGACGACCTGGAGATTGTCGGATTTGAGTCCGTCCCAGAGCTTGGGGAGATTTTCTTTTTCGCGGAGAGGCGGAGTGAAAACGTATTTTGCGCCTTCGAAGCCGGGACGGCGAAGCTCGTCAATGGTGAGAAGCAGGTATTGCGGGCAGGTTTCGGCAAAAGCGGGAACGCCGCGGCTGCGGGCTTCGCGGACTTCATTGAGAGCGGCTTCGGAAGAGAGATGCACGATGTAGACCGGCGCTCCGGCGATTTCCGCCATGGCAATGGCGCGATGAACCGCTTCGGCTTCGGCGGTGGTGGGGCGCGTGAGCGCGTGATAGACGGGCGCGGTCTTTCCCTCGGCGAGCGCCTGCTGAATGATGACGTCAATCACGCTGCCGTTTTCGGCGTGCATGCAGATGAGCGCGCCATTTTTGGCGGTTTGCTTGAGGGCCTTGAAAATCGTGGCGTCGTCCACCATGAGGACATTGGGATAGGCCATAAACAGTTTGAAGCTGGCGACGCCTTCGCGAACCATTTCATCCATGTCCTCGAGTCCGGCGCCGGCGAGATCGGTGACGATCATGTGCAGGCCGTAGTCAATGCAGGCGCGGCCTTCGGCTTTTTTCCACCAGGTGTCGAGAGCTTCGCGCATGCGCGTGCCGCGCGGCTGAATGGCGAAATCCACGAGGCAGGTGGTGCCGCCGAAGGCAGCAGCGCGCGTGCCGGTTTCGAAATCGTCGCTGGAAGTGGTACCGCCAAAAGGCATGTCGAGGTGGGTGTGCGCGTCAATGCCACCGGGGAGGAGAAGCATGCCGGAAGCGTCGAGCGTTTTGTGCGAAGCGGCGGGTATGCCGGCGCGAATTTCCTTGATGGTTTCGCCTTCGATAAGGATGTCCGCGGGAAAAGTTTTTTCCGGAGTAACGACGGTGCCGTTCTGGATGAGAAGTCCCATCAGCTCGCCTTTCGCTCGCAGGATTTGCCCGAAGAGCGCTCTTCCCAGGACTGCGGAGGAAGATGCGTGTCCACTTCTTCCATGGTGATGCAGCCGTCCACCGGACAGACGAGATTGCAGAGATTGCAGCCGACGCACTCGATTTCGTCCACGCGAGGGATGCGCGCGAGCGGCGTGGCGTAAGGTTCGTGGCCGTTGCCGGATGCAGCGTGATCGAGCTTGGGGATCGGCGTCACGGCAATCTTTTGCTTGCTGGCAAGCTCGTGCATCGCCGGCGTGGCATGGCGGTTGTGCGCGCCGGGGACGCGGTCAAGATGAATGCACTGGTGCGCGCCATCCCAGCAGGCGGTGTAACAGAGGGCGCAGCCGATGCATTTTTCTTCGTGAATGCGCGCGACGATTTTGTAATTGAGATTGAGATGCTTCCATTCCTGAACACGGGGAAGAGTAAGGCCCTGGAAATCGGAGATGCGCGTGAATTTCTTTTCGCGCATCCAGTTGGCGAGGCCGTCGGCCATTTCTTCCACGATGCGATAGCCGTAATGCATAACCGCCGTGCAGACCTGGACCGATGTGCAGCCGAGCAGGAGAAATTCGGCGGCGTCGCGCCAATCGGAAATGCCGCCGATGCCGGAAAGCGGAAGCGCGGATTCGGGATCGCCCTGAATTTGCTGGACCATGTGAAGCGCGATGGGCTTGACGGCGGGGCCGCAATAGCCGCCGTGCGAAGACTTGCCATCCACGTTGGGACGCGGCGTAAAGGTATCGAGATCAATGCCAGTAATTGAGTTGAGCGTGTTGATCGCGGAGAGCCCATCGGCGCCGCCGCGTTTAGCGGCGCGGGCAATGGCGCGGATATCGGTGATGTTGGGGGTGAGCTTGACGAGGACGGGCGCGCGCGCTTTCTCTTTGGCCCAGGACGTGATCATCTCCGCATACTCGGGAACCTGGCCGACGGCGCTGCCCATGCCGCGCTCGCTCATGCCATGAGGACAGCCGAAATTGAGTTCGAGGCCATCGGCGCCGGCGTCTTCGGCTTGCTGCACGATGGTGTGCCAGGCTTCGCGCCTGGATTCGACCATGAGGGAAGCGATGACGGCGTGTTTCGGATAGCGTTTCTTGACTTCTGCAATTTCGCGAAGGTTCACATCGAGAGGACGGTCGGTGATGAGCTCGATGTTGTTGAGGCCCATCATGCGCTGGCCGTTCCAATCCACGGACGAATAACGCGACGAAACGTTGACGATGGGCTCGCCGATGGTTTTCCAGACGGCGCCGCCCCAGCCGGCGTCGAAGGCACGCATGATCTGCTCGCCACAGTTCGTAGGCGGGGCGGAGGCAAGCCAGAAAGGATTCGGAGAATATATTTTTCCCGCGAAGAGAATGGAAAGATCAGGCGAGGCGTTTTGGTCAGGCACGAGCGGCCTCCAGAGCGCGGGCGATGCCGATGGCGGCGCGCTTGCCGTCGGCTACGGCGTCCACTACTTCGCGGCCGCCGTTGACGCAATCGCCACCGGCAAAATAGCGCGGATTCGAGGTTTGTCCCGTTTCGCGATGGATTTGCACGTGGCCGCCATCGAAGTTCACACCGCGGCAAGTTTGCAGAAAATCGGAGAGCGCGGATTGGCCGATGGCGGGGATGACCATGTCGCAGTAGAGAGAAAATTCCGAACCCGGCACGCTTTCCAGCGATCCGCGCGGCACGGAATGAACCCGCACGAATTCAATCGCTTCGATCGCTCCGCTCGTTGCCGAGTGGCGAATCGCAACCGGCTGCGTCCACCATTGGAACACAACGCCCTCCTGGCGGGCTTGTTCGTATTCAAACGAAAAAGCGGACATTTGACGGTTCCCACGGCGGTAAATGAGATGCACGGTTTCCGCGCCGAGCCGAATCGCGGCGCGAGCAGCGTCAATCGCTGTGTTTCCCGCGCCCACGACAACGACATTGCGTCCGACTTCGAGGTTGGCTTTTGTTTTGTAACGTTCGATGAAGTCCAGGGCATTGATGATGGAAGGATGATCTTCGCCAGGAATATTGAGCTTGTGCATCGCTCCCAAGCCGATGCCCAGGAAAATGATGTCAAATTCGTTTTCCAGACCAGCAAGCGCGGCTTCGCTGTCTATGGGAGAGCCGAAGCGAAATTCGACGCCCAGATCTCGAATCATTTCGATCTCGCGAAGGCTGTCGGCGGGGCGGAGTTTGTATTCGGCTACGCCGTGCGTGTTTAGACCTCCGGGAAGCGCTCGGCCTTCGAAGATGGTCACCGGAAAACCGCGCAGGCGAAGCTCTGCAGCACAGGCTAGCGAAGCTGGGCCGGCACCAATGCAGGCGATCTTTTCGCTGCGCGGCGTAACGGATGCATGAGGAATCGCCGCGCCGTTCTCAAGAAAATGCTCCATGGCGTGGCGCTGAAGGCGGCCGATCTGTATGGGTTGCTTGTTATAGCGATGATAGACGCAAGCGCCTTCACAGAGAACTTCGACGGGGCAGACCCGCGAGCAGCTGGCGCCGAGTATGTTGGCGTCAAGAATAGTGAGCGCGGATCCGCGAAGATTTCCCTGGGCGATTTTCTTGATGAAGCGTGGAACATCAATATGCGTGGGACAAGCGGCCATGCAGGGAGCGTCGAAGCAGTAGAGGCAACGATTGGCCTCGGCCAGCGCCGCTTGCGAATCGAGCGGGGGATGAATCTCCGGGAAGAGATGCCGGAGTTCCGGAGATTCCTGATGGGACCCGAGAAAGGACAACTCACGCTCCTTGAAAAAGTGTAATGGAACGAGGCGTCAGCGGCCGGCGCAGCGAATCAGGGTTTGACCAAGACGTCATACATGTCCGGGCGGCGGTCACGGAAAAACTGCCAGGTTTTGCGGACCGTCGCGATCAAGTCCAGATCGAGATCGGCGGTGAGGACTTCGTCCTTGTCGCGCGAAGCCTGCGCGATAATCTGGCCGCGCGGATCGCAGAAATAGCTGGAGCCGTAAAATTCGCCGATATTCCAGGGAGCTTCCGTACCGACGCGATTGATGGCGGCGATGAAATAGCCGTTAGCAGCGGCGTGGGCGGGCTGTTCGAGGCGCCAGAGATATTCGCTGAGGCCGGCGACCGTGGCGGAAGGATTGAATACGATTTCCGCGCCATTCAAGCCGAGCGCGCGTGCGCCTTCCGGGAAATGGCGGTCATAACAAATGTACACGCCGATCTTGGCGAACCCTAGATCGAACACGGGATAGCCGAGATTGCCGGGGCGAAAATAGAATTTTTCCCAAAAGCCCGGAGCGACATGGGGAATGTGCGTTTTGCGATATTTGCCTAGGTACGAACCGTCATTGTGGATGACCGCGGCGGTGTTGTAATAGATACCTTCGGATTCGACTTCGTAGACTGGGACGATGAGTGCAACACGCAGCTCCGCGGCCAGCTTGCGAAGGAGTTGCGTTGTAGGGCCGTCGGGAACCGGCTCGGTGAAGTCATACCAGCGGATGGATTGCTCGGCGCAGAAGTACGGGCCATAGAAAATTTCCTGAAGGCAGACGATTTTAGCGCCATCGGCGGCGGCACGTCGAATCATGGCCAGATGTTTTTCGATCATGGACTGCTTGATCTTTTCCAGCGGGCTTTCGGGCGACTCGGAATTCTTCGCCTGAATCAAAGAGCATCGGACGATCCGCGACATGGTTTCCCTCGTTTGAGCTTCCGGAAACGGCAGCTTTACGCGAATGGTGGTCTTCGGCAGTACAGCATAGACGCAATTCCGGCTCGTCCACAAATATACTCTGGGCGGGATTGAAAAACCTGCAGAATTGCTGAAGGCCCATCGGAAAATTGGCTCAGTGGCGAGGGATCTCATTTTTCGAAAATGGGGCCAGGGAGTTTAAAGCAGGAAAAAACGGGAAAGTCAGAATTCACAGGGAAAAAAGCTTCGAAGTAATTCGATTGTTGGCTGGGAGGCCTGGACTCGAACCAGGATAGCCAGATCCAGAGTCTGGAGTCCTACCAATTGGACGACCTCCCAACCGGGGAGCTGACCGCCCTGCTCTCACGCAAAAGTTGATTGGTCAACCGTCAAGCGCGGGGCGAACAAAAAGGAATCGCGGCAAGTTCCCGTTGATCGGGACAGCCACGATTCAACCTTTCTAGGGTAAACGGGAAAGGGAAGTGCGTCAATCCGCCTCGCGACACGGATTTGAGCGAAGAGACTACTCAGGCGATTGCCGTGGTTGGCACGATTTTGCGGAGCGGCTTGATGCCGGCGCTGGGGAAGTGCATTTTCCAGAAGTTGGCTTGGGGAGAAGTGAATTCAAAAGCCACCGAGATTCTGCCGTCGCGGCCCGTCCTCACAGCAACGACCCGGCATTCGGCCTTTTGCCCGCTGAAATCGTTTGTGAGGAGAAGCGTCTGGCCAATTGTTACGGTTCTCTCGAGCATCATGGAGCCGCCATAACCGCTTACGGAGTGCGAGCGCGTCCTGCTCCTGAAATTCTCGTTGTCCTGCGTAACTCCCTGGACGATCAAGTCCACAAAGAGCGCGACTCGAGGCGTGCGGCGGCGATCTACGCGGCGAAAGTGGATGGTAGCCATTGGGACGAGTACCTCACAGTTTTGCAAATTTGTGACCAGCGGTCATATATGACCGCCGGTCATCATGGCCAAACGGAACAAGCGAACTTGTAATGAACCCAAGTGAAGCAGGGAAAGGAGCGAGCTGAGGAGCACGAACCACGTCCACATTGCAGGTAGCGTAGGTTTTAAGTGGCGCAGGCACAATAGATTGGCAGTACCGAAATGGGACAATTCCAGGGGTACCGGGGTTCTAGCACTTTTTTGAGCCAGATTTGGGGACCTCAGGCTGGGTTGGGAAAGAGACCAGAATTCCACGCCATGCTCATCTATCTGACACAAAATAGATGACTTAAATACTCATTTGAGGGTTCCTCAGGCCATGGTGCAGGTCCAGACGCCAGGAATCAGGGTACTGGGATTAGTCGGCCTTTCTCCGCAGTGTACTGCGTGGTTCCCCAAACTACCCGATTCGAGGCAAAGCTGGCAATCCAGACGATAAAGTGGATGGCATCCCAAACGGGCACGAGCCAGAGCTTCCTGCGCAAGGTCTCATCCTGGACTCCCCAAATGCCAACGGTGGCGGCCATCAGGACCCGCAAGATCAGATAGGCGCCCAGGTAGACCCCGGCAATCGTCCTGGAAGGGGCTAGGACTGATGCGAGAAACGTCCAGGGCATTCCTTGGGTAAAGAGAAGCGCCACATAGGAGGCCGGACGGCACAAACGGATGGTTTTCGCCCAACGCACTTGATGCTGCCAGAAAACGCGCAGGGACTGAGCCGGGTACATCGTAGACACAACCTCACGGGAGAGCTGGATGCTCCCCCCGGCCTTGGCGATGCGGTTCCCAAGTTCATAGTCGTCGGCCAGCATGTTCGCAAAGGACGCGAATCCACCGATTTTTTCGAGCCACGGCTTGGTGGTAGCGATCGAAGCGCCGAGCGCGAAGCGCACACCTTCCGTGGACGATGCGAGAAGGACGCCAGGGCAAAAATCGCCAGCGGCGCCAATGGCTTCGAGCTCAGCCCAAAGATTCCGCTGGGCCACGCCACGATAGAGCGAAGTGACCGCTCCCGTTTGAGGGTCGGCGAGCGGCGCCACCACCTCATGCAGATATTCGGGCCCGACGCGGACATCGCTGTCGCTCATGACTAAAACATCGTGCCTGGCTTCGCGAGCCAGCAGGGCAAGATTGTT
>DATJAD010000009.1:0-16968 GCA_035516615.1 Candidatus Acidiferrum sp. | reverse complement strand
AGTCTCCGCCAGGATTGCCGCCGCGCCCACCCGGCGCGGAGAGCAAAGACCGACGGAAGAGCGAACCGAGGCGCGCAACCTGCTGCTGCAATCGCAATGCAATGACGCTTATTGGCACGGCATTTTCGGGGGGCTGTATGCACCACATCTGCGGACGGAGTTGTGGCGCAGCCTGATCCGCGCGGAATTCATCGCCGACCGGCTGACGCCGGGAGCACTGACTCCGCGCGTGGAGCCGCATGACTACGATGCCGACGGCGCGAACGAAATTCTGTTTACCGCAGCGGAATACCAGGCGCTTTTGAAGCCCTCGGACGGAGCGACGCTGGCGATGTTCGATTTCCGGCCCGGCAGGGTCACGCTGGTCAATTCCATGCAGCGGCGGCCGGAAGCGTACCACACGCGGTTGCGGGAAGCCGCGCTGCCATCCACGGGCGCGGTGATCTCGATCCACGAGCAAACCAAAGTGAAGGAACCGGGGCTCGAACGGTACCTGCGCTACGATCAGTGGCCGCGTCACGCGTTCCGGATTCTGATTTTCGATCCCAAGCGGACTCACGCTGATTATGAATCGCTGCAATTGCATGAGGATACGGGTTTTGCAGGAGGGCCATTTACTGTGCTAAGGACGTCCACGCACGACGCGGAGTTCGTGCGCGAAGCGGAGCTGGTCTCGGGAGCCGGGGCCGGACCGCGGCTGACGTTGACGAAACGCTTCTCCTTCGGACCCGCGGTGACCGGCTGTGAAGTTGCTTGCGAACTCGGATTGAAACTGAAAGACCCACTCGACCGGCCGGTGATCATCGGACTGGAGTCCGTCATCAATCTGCTGGCGCCCAAGGAACCGGACCGCTTTTTCGATTTGCCGGGAGAGCGGCAGAATCTGCGGTTCAGCGGGGAGGTTGCCGGACCGCTCCTACGGATGGAGGACGGCTGGCAGCGAGTGAGGATCGCGCTGCACGCGCCGGGGACGGAAAAATTCTGGATCGCGCCGATCGAAACGGTCTCGGAATCCGAGGAAGGATTCGAGCGAGTGTATCAAGGCTCGCAGATTTTGGCGCGCTGGCGCGTCAGCACGGAGAAAATCTGGTCAGCGCGGCTCGTCTGGCGCATCGAGAGTTTCTGACAAGGCATCGGATTCTTCGACGAGCCAAAGATTCTGCGCGTAGGGCCACTCTTCGTCGAACCACTGCCCCACGCAATGGAAGCCCGTGCGGCGCGCCATCTCCAACGGCTCGTTCCGGCTGTATTTGTGAGAGCTTTCGGTCCAGATCGTTTCGTCTTCTTCCAGACGAAAACTGAGACGGGCGGCGGGGATTTCCACGCGCTGGCGGCGAAGCGAGCGAAGATGCATCTCGATGCGGCGGTCAGACGCGTTCCACAGGGCCTCGTGGCGGAAGGCGCTCAGGTCAAAATCGGCGCCGAGTTCGCGATTGAGCCGCCCCAGTAAATTGAGATTGAACGCTGCGGTGACGCCGGCAGGATCATCGTAAGCAAGCAACTGAACGTCCACGTCTTTTTCCAGATCCGTGGCAAGAAGCAGTGAATCTCCGGGAAGGAGGATTTGGCGAACTTCGCGAAGAAACAAATCACCAGCGGGACGGTCAAAGTTGCCGATCGTGCTCCCAAGAAAGAGCACGCAAAGGTGCTCGCTACCTCTGCGGCGCTTGGCTACTGCGCGCAGCCCTTCCAGGTAGGGCTTCTCGTAGCCGACGATGCTCAGAAAATCGAGTTCGCCCAGCTCTTTTTCACAAGCGGCGAGAGCCGCTGGAGAGATCTCGATCGGGTAGTAATAAACCAACTGGCGTTCCGCGAACTCTTCGAGAATCCAGCGGGTTTTCTTGCCACTTCCGCTTCCCAGTTCCGCTACATGGACAGGCGCGGGCATCTTTCCAACAATTTCCGGCGCGTATTTTTTCAGCAGGCGCGCGCCGGCCCGCGAAAGGCCGTACTCCGGAAGCAGGCAAATGGCCTCGAAAAGCGCCGAGCCCACTTCATCATAAAGATATTTGCTGGGAAGTTCGCGCTGGCCCGGCTTGGTCAGCGCCGCGCGCGCTTCCGACGCGAATTCCGAAACCCCCGAGAGGGGAAGGGGTTGTGTGAGCATGTGGACTCCCGGTTCGAAAGTTCTATGCTTTTATTCTTTTATTCTTCCACGCAACGAAACGTCGTATAGATGAACGGATAGTGCGGCTGGAACCAGTTCCGGAAAGACCGCCGCAACAAACACGCTGCTGTCCGCGGCGAACCCCCCTTGACCACGTAATGCTTGCCATCGAAGAAATTCGCGGAATAGCCAGGATAGAACGGCATGGGAGCAAATCCGGGAAGCGGACCAAAAATGGTGCGGGTCCATTCCCAGCCGTTGCCGACAAGGTCATGCACG
Source organism: Candidatus Acidiferrum sp. (assembly GCA_035516615.1). Classification (GTDB taxonomy): domain Bacteria; phylum Acidobacteriota; class Terriglobia; order Acidiferrales; family UBA7541; genus Acidiferrum. Next base: position 14,582 of record DATJAD010000009.1, on the reverse strand, counting down.
CCAAAGGCGCTGGCGCCGGAGGGATGCGCACCGGCAGGCGCCGGATCCCAATGCAGAAAATCGAAGTTGCCATGGTGCGGTGATGGCGGAGTATCGCCCCAAGGATAGGAGCGTTCTCGCTGACCCTGCGGCGAGCCGTAAGCGGCGCGATGAAACTGCGCCTCGGTTGGGAGCGCGCGGCCGAGCCATTTTGCATAAGCCGAAGCCTCGGCGTGGCTCACATAAACGGGCCAATCGTGCGGCAGGCGCACTTCGCCGAACATGGCGCGAACCATCCAGATATTGCCATCACTGCGCCAGAACGGGGGATGCTCGATGCCGTTCTTTTCCTTCCAGGCCCAGTCTTCATCCGTCCACAAGGAGCGATGGCGGTAGCCACCGGCCTGAACAAAAAGCAGAAAGTCAGCATTCGTGACGTTGTAAGTCTCAATTGCAAACGCCGGAACCTCCACTTCGTGGCTGCCCAGTTCGTTGTCCCAACCGAAGGCACTTTCTTCTCTGCCTAATCCAAGAGTGGCGCGCCCCGCGGGGATGTCCGTCAGCCGGTGCTTTGCGGGCGCAGAAGGCCAATTCGACCGCACCAGCCCCGGAACTTTCTTTTCGACCGGCATGCGATGGAGCATGTAGGCCAGCGTTTCGGCGTGCATCAGGCGGTGCTCGAGCGCGGTTTCCAGCATGGGAAGCAAGTGTGGATGGCCTTCCTCGGGACGCTCCAAGGCTTCCTCGATCGCCAGATCGAGCGCTTCACGCACTCGCCGGTTATAACGCTCGATTTCATCGCGATTTGGCCAATCGGAGGGCTGATCGTCGGGCAAGGAGCCATCTACGGGGTCAATACCAAATGCAAACAAGCGGTCAAAAGTGGGGTGAAAAGAGCGCAGGCCAAAAGCACGCTGCGCCAGGAGGTTCCAATCGAAGGCTTCGACGTGGCCAAGATAAAAGATGATGCGATGGCGCTCAGGAATGGGCCGGTCGTAGAGCGCTTGCTCGCGCACAATGGAAAAAAGTTCGTCGCTGCGGGACCTCGCATCAAGCAGGCGGCTATGCAAATCGTTGCGGATGCGGGCGGTGGCGGGGAGTGCTCCCATACTGGATCATCCTCCTTTGAGGTTGGATGCAACTGCCAGGCAGAGGATGCGCCAAAAATTTTGGCGCGGCGGGGCTGACTAACGTAGCATGTTGACGCTTGACCTTGGGGCTGTCAATCGAAATGAATGCGAAAATCCCACCTATACCACAGATTACTCTTGAGTTTCAGAAAGTTGAATACTGGCTTCGTACTACGCCGGATCGAAAAATCCTATCGGACATCCGCCTGGCCATTCCGAAAGGGGAAACTTTGGTACTTTTGGGGCGGAGCGGAAGCGGCAAAACCACCCTACTGAAACTGGCCAACCGACTGCTGCAGCCAAAAGCCGGGGTCATAATCGTTGACGGCCGCTCCACGGTCGAGTGGGATCCCATCCAGTTGAGGCGCCGCATCGGCTACGTCATCCAGGAAGCGGGGCTTTTTCCGCACTATACGGTCGCCGAGAACGTTGGCATCGTCCCCCGGCTGGAGCGATGGGACGCCAAACGGCGGTCCGAGCGTGTAAAAGAGATGCTGCAACTCGTAGGGCTGGACCCGCGTGACTTTGCGGCACGGCGTCCTCGGGAACTGTCCGGTGGGCAGAGGCAGCGAGTGGGAGTGGCGCGGGCGCTCGCGGCCGATCCGCCCATTCTGTTGATGGATGAACCCTTCGGCGCGCTCGATCCCGTTACGCGAGCGGAACTCCAACGTGAATTTGCTTCGCTGGCGCAACGACTGCAAAAGACGATTATCTTTGTGACTCACGATTTGCGAGAGGCGCTGCTGCTCGGCACGCGAATTGTGCTGCTCGAATCGGGGCGCATCGTGGCGGACGCCACGCCGCAGGAGTTCGTCAAACTCGAACATCCCGAAGCGAAAGCGTTTGTCGCTTCTCTCGAAGCTCCCCAAGCGCAGGCCATCTCATGAACTCCTCAAGCTTTGTCATCGTACATCTCGCGGAAATTGCTTCCGCAACGCTAGAACACATCGTTCTCGTGGGCATTTCCCTGGCGATCGCCATTTTGATCGGCCTGCCTACGGGCATGCTGATCGTCCGCCACCCGCGTCTTCGCGGGATCGCCCTGGGCTTCGCCAACATTGTGCAGACAATTCCCAGCCTCGCCCTCTTCGGTTTTCTGATCCCGATCCCGTTTCTCGGCGGCATCGGCCGCAGGACTGCGATCGTGGCTCTGGTCCTTTACGCTCTCTTGCCCATACTGCGAAACACCTTTGTCGGCATGACGGGAATCGATCCGGCGGTTTTGGAAGCGGCGGAAGCCATGGGCATGACGGAGACGCAAATTCTCTGGCGGGTGCGGTTGCCGCTCGCGCTGAGCGTGATCATGGCAGGGATTCGTACGGCTACAGTGATTACCATCGGCGTGGCGACCATTGCGGCTGCCATCGGAGCCGGGGGACTGGGCACATTCATTTTTCGCGGCGTCGCCATGGTCAGTGATTCGGTTATTCTTGCCGGCGCGATTCCCGCGGCTTTGCTGGCTCTAGTTGCTGATGGCGCGCTCGCGCTGATCGAGCGGCGCTTACGACTGACCTGATCTCCTCGCCGTTCTTCCGTCGCCTGGCGCTCTCCGCTATTGAAACTCTGTGTTAAGTTCTTTCCGCTCACGATGCGGCGCCTACCCACACTCGTTCTCGCCGTCATGACGCTGTGCGTGTCCCTTTTCTCTGTTTCCTGTGGAGAGCCGCGCAAACCGAAGATCACCATTGGCTCGAAATTTTTTACGGAGCAAATTGTTCTCGCCGAGTTGCTGGCCCAGCACATCGAGGCAAAAACCGGAATCGCGGTCGAGCGCAAAACCAACCTTGGCGGCACGCTGCTTGTCCACAAGGCGCTGCTTGCCGGAGATCTGGATCTGTACGTCGAGTACACCGGCACGGCTCTCACGGCGGTCCTGGGAGAAAAGCCGAAAGGGGATGCGGCGGCGGTGTTCCAGCGCGTGAAGGAGGAATACGCGCGGCGTTTCGGTCTGGAAGTGTTGCCTTCACTCGGATTTGAGAATACGTTTGCCATGGTCATTCGCGGCGAAGACGCGCAGCGCGATCATCTCCAAGAAATGTCGGATATTATTCCCCTTGCGCCGCATTGGCGCGTCGGCGTCGGGTATGAATTTCTGGAAAGGCCGGATGGCTACAATGGATGGTGCAATGCGTACGGCTTGCACTTCGCCGAAACTCCGCGGGTGATGGACTTGGGCCTGCTCTATCGCGCGCTCGTGGACAAGAAAGTGGACATTGTGGCGGGAAACTCGACGGACGGACTGATCGGGGCCCTCGGGCTTGTCGCTCTTGAAGATGACCGGCACTATTTTCCCCCGTATGATGCCGTGCCGATTGTCCGTAAGGATACGCTCAAGAAATTCCCACAGCTCCGTGCAGCCTTGACTGATCTGGCGGGAAAAGTCTCGGCTCAGGATATGCGGCGCATGAATTACGCAGTGGACGGGCAGCATCGAGACGTTGCCGCCGTGGTGCGCGAATTCCGCGCCGCCAAGGGCTTGTGAACAATGGTTCCCATGATTCCCTGAAGGAGAACACCGATGCTTCGAAGGCTTATTATCGCGTTTTGCCTCTTCAGTCTCGCGAATGCAACTTTCCTCTTTTCTCGATCGTGCTGGGCGCAGACGCCCTCCCCCGCGCTTCTCGTGTTGGATAAGGGAGACAACTCTCTTTCGATCATTGACCCGGTTTCACGCAAGACTGTCGGGCAGATCTCCACTGGAGAAGCGCCGCACGAACTCACGGTTTCTAGCGACGGAAGATTCGCCTACGTGGCGAATTACGGAGCCGGCACGCCGGGCGATACGCTTTCGGTGATGGATCTTGTCGCGCAGAAGGAAATTCGCCGCGTGGACCTCGTCGAATTGCGCCGTCCACACGGCATCGAATTTGTTCACGGAAAAGTGTATTTCACATCGGAAGTAAACAAGAGTATCGGCTGCTACGATCCGGCCACGAACAATGTCGAGTTGTTTCTGAGGACGGACCAGGACCGCACCCACATGCTCATCTTTTCCAAGGATGCTGACCGCCTGTTCACCACAAATGTAAATTCCGCCACGGTTTCTGCCTTCCGCCGCAATGCCGTATCCGGCAAGTGGGACGTCACCGTGATTCCCGTCGGCAAAGGCGATGAGGGGCTGGATCTCTCGCCCGATGGCCGCCAACTTTGGGTGGCCAATGCAGACGATGGAACGGTCTCCGTAATTGACACAGCCGGCAATAAAGTCATGGAAACGCTCGACGTGCAGGCAAAGCACTCCAACCGCTTGAAATTCACGGATGATGGGAAACTCGTGCTGATTTCCGATATGGGCGGAAACCAGCTCATCATTGTGGATGTGCCAAGCCGCAAAGTGATTAAGCGGATCCCTATCGGCCGCCAACCCGAGGGAATCCTGATTCCCGGGAGTTCGCATGCATACATCGCCCTCGGAGGAGAACGCGCCGTCGCCGTCTTGGACCTGAAATCGCTCGAAGTGACAGCCCGCATCCCCACGGGCAGCGGGCCTGACGGCATGGCTTGGGCCGTTCGGAAATAGGCCAAGTCCCCGGCGCAACTCGACTGCACACAGCCCAGTTTGCTAAAGTCATGGCTGCCCACGATTCGGAGGGGAAGATGGCGGTAGATAAAGAGTTGCTCGACATGCTCGTGTGTCCGCTGTGCAAGACCCCGGTCAAGCTCTTGACGGACGGATCGGGCCTCAAGTGTGAAACCTGCCGCCGCGTTTATCCGGTCCGCGACGATATTCCTGTCATGCTCCCGGAAGAAGCTAAAATCGCCCCCGAATGATTTTCTCCGCCTAAGACTTTCTCATGCCCAATCTGATTGCCGACTCTGTTCCTCGCCTCAAACGCTTGCTCCCGCGCCTGAAGAAGCTGCGCGTCGGCGTCGTCGGCGACTTAATGCTGGACCGCTACTTGTGGGGCACGGCCACGCGGCTTTCGCCGGAAGCTGCCGTTCCGGTGGTGGATTTCGCGGAGCAAAGCGAATGCCTGGGCGGCGCGGGAAATGTCGCGCTGAACATCGCCGCGCTCGGAGCGCGCGTGCAAATGTTCGGCGTGATAGGAGAGGACGAGCCCGGGCGCGCACTGCGCGCTTGCCTGCGCGAAGCCCGCATCGGAGACCGCGGCGCTCTTGCGCATAAGTCCCGCGTCACGACGGTAAAGACGCGTGTCATCGCCAAGCACCAGCATATTGTGCGCATCGACCATGAACGGCGGGACGCATTGCGCCCCGAGCTGGAAGAAAAACTCTTGCGCCGGCTTTACGGCACTCTGAAGGAGCTGGATGCGCTGGTGCTTTCGGATTACGACAAGGGCCTCATCACGGACGCTTTTGCCGAGCGCGTCCTGAACGCCTGTCATCAGGGGGGCGTCCCGGTCTTCGTCAAGCCAAAGAAATCGCGGCTGTACGCTTATCGCGGAGCGCGTGCGATCGTATGCAATAAGGATGAGGCCGGGTTTTTCATGACGCACCCAATTACGGATGAAAAATCCATCGAAAACGCGGGCCGCCAGCTGCTGGCGAAGTTTGGCTGCGGCGGCGTGGTCATCACGCGGGGTGAAAAAGGCATGAGCGTTTTTGAAGAGTCTTCGCTGCGGCACGTCACGATTCCCGCGACAGGTTTTGAAGTGACTTACGCGCGGGTGGGACAGCCCGGAATCGAGCGAGGTGCCACGGGGCGTCAAGTCTTCGATTTAACCGGAGCAGGAGACACGGTGCTCAGCGTCCTCGCACTGGCAGTAGTGGCCGGCGCTTCACTTCCCGATGCGGCAATTCTCGCCAATGCCGCGGCCGGCGTGGTGGTCGGCAAGCTCGGCACAGCCAGCGTCAACCCCGCCGAGCTCGCTCACGCTCTGGACGAGTTGCGGCGCTGAACGCGCAAAAAACCTGCCGTTAATATTCCGGGGGAAAACTCAGCGATTTATCGTCTGTCTTTACGAAGATGTTCACGAAGCGTGTGCGCCGGTTCTTCTCCGCGTCGGTTTCTGGAGGAAACGGCGAGTAAGGGCTGACCGCGATCACCAGAATCACGCCGTTGCTGTCCTTCAAGGCCGTAGCGTGCACGATCTTGTAGCTCTTCACCGGACCGTAGTAGCCGTCCGTTCCCCAATCCGCCAGGAAATCTTGCATTTTGTAGCTGGATGAAGGCTGCCAGAGTTCGTAAGCCTTGGGCATGTCCCCCGCCACAACGGCGTTCATGAAAGCCTCCGCCGCGCGCTTTTCCGGAAAGTAGCGGAACGCGAAATAGAAAACAATGAGGGTGACGAACATCGCGCCGCCAATCGCGTACGTGACGGCACGTGGTTTGCTCTGCAGCTCCGGGGGTGGTTCCAGCAAGGTCATTCAGGGTCTCCTGCCCTGCGAGCAGCACATTTGGTGGGCGCGCCTGCGAGTGGCGCTTTGTCCCATTCCCAACTTACAGAATTATTGCGCGGGAGTAAATGCCGGAGAGCTTCGTACGATTCAGGCTTCCAGAGCGCCTCCCGCGCCTTCCGGCAATTCGATGGCGTACTTCGTGCGCGCCTTCTCGCGATGAATCTCAAGCGCCAGCTCGATCAATCTGCTGATCAGCTCCCGGAACGGAATGCCGCTGGCCTCCCACATTTTCGGATACATGCTGATGGACGTGAACCCGGGAATGGTGTTCACTTCATTCAGGAAGATCTTCCCGCCCTTTTTCTCCACGAAAAAATCCACGCGCGCCATTCCCGCCAATTCCAGCGCGCGGAACGCCGCCACCGCGTAATTTTGGATTTTGCTGACTTCGGAAGGCTTGAGTTTTGCCGGTATCAGAAGTTGCGTGCCGTCTTCCAGGTATTTCGCCTGATAGTCGTAAAATTCGCGGTGCGGAATGATTTCTCCCGGCACGGATGCTTTTGGATCGTGATTTCCCAGTACGGAAATTTCGATCTCCCTCGCGTCCACGGCGCGCTCCACCATGATTTTCGTGGCGAACTCCGCGGCGAGGTTCAACGCCGGCGCCAGCTCCTCCCCCGAGTGAACCTTGGTCATGCCCACGGACGAACCCAGCGTCGCGGGCTTCACGAAGACGGGATACTCGAACTTCTCCTCGATGGTCCTCTGAATTTCCTCGGGTCCGCGCTCCCAGTCCGCACGGTACACCGTGACCCATGGCACCACCGGAATTTTCGCCGCCTGAAGCAGCCGCTTTGCCACGTCCTTGTCCATGGCCACAGCCGAGCCCAGGACTCCCGCTCCGACAAACGGCAGCCCAGCGAGATCGAGCAATCCCTGGATCGTGCCGTCTTCGCCGAAAGTTCCATGCATCACGGGAAAAACCACATCGAGCCGCTGTCCGCCCCCGCTGCGGTCCAAGGGAATCAGTGCCGCGTCCGTGGGATCGGCCGCCATCACCACGCGCTGGCCGCCCTTCAGCACTTCCGGCAGCAGTTTCTGCGCTGTGGCGCCGATCAGCCAGTGTCCTTCCTTGGAAATCCCGATGGGCACGGCTTCGTATTTGTCCGGGTCCAGCCCGCGGATCACCGAAGCGGCCGAAGCAAGCGAAACCTCATGCTCTCCGGAGCGCCCTCCGAACAAGACTCCGACTCGCAATCTTTTCTTTTCCAGAGGCATGTCTGTTTTTCTGTCTTCCGTGGTCCGATTTCAGTTATAAGGCATAACCGAATGCGGCGGGCAAAGTGTTTCAATTCGCCGTTCTGTACTGGCAATTGATTTTTTCAGAAACATTCACAGGATTTTCTTCCCCAACACGGAGAGGACAAGCTCCACTCCCAGAAGAGCCGTGCGGTTGTGCTCGTCAATCACCGGGTTGATCTCCACAATTTCAAACGAGGCCATCGCTTCGCTGTCCGCGATCATTTCCATGGCCAGGTGTGCTTCGCGGTAGGTCACTCCGCCCCGGACCGGCGTGCCCACACCGGGGGCGTCCGAAGGATCCACAAAATCCATGTCCAGGCTCACAGCCACGCCCTCGGTATCGTCCATCGCGTATTTCAGCGCTTCGCTCATCACTTCGCGCATCCCGCGCTCGTCAATGTCCCTCATAGTCAGGACATGCACGCCCGATTTTTTCGCGATTTTGCGTTCGGGAGCATCGAGGTCGCGGGCGCCCACAATCACGATGTTACCTGGCTCAGCCTTGGGCTTGAACCCCCCTAGTTCCACTAGCTCCGGTGCGCCGTAGCCCATGATCGTGGCCAATGGCATTCCGTGAATGTTGCCGGAAGGCGAAGTCTCAGGCGTGTTCATGTCGCCGTGCGCGTCTAGCCAGACGTACCCGATCTGCTTCTTCGCCTTGCGGAAGTGCGACGCGACTCCGGCAGCGACACCCGCCGCAATCGAGTGGTCTCCGCCGAGCACCAGCGGCAAATAACCTTCCTCCAGCGATTTTTCCACGGATTTCGAGATGTCCTGGCAGGTTTCCGCGATTTCCTGCAGATACTTGGCCCGCTTCTCGCCGACCTGCATCTCCTCGGGCTGCCGGACCTCCAGGTTGCCAATGTCTTCCACCGTGTGTCCGAGTTGCTTGATGCGCGCCTGCAATCCCGCCACGCGCAGCGCGGAGGGCCCCATGTCCACCCCGCGGCGGCTGGCTCCCAGGTCCATCGGTACTCCGATGATGCGAATTTTCTGCGGCATGCGGAGGCTCGTTTCGTTAATTGCGGCGCGTTGAAGCCGGCGCAAGCGGAAAGCGCCTACGCCGAATGTCAACGCACTCGGACGCTCATCTCAATTTTCTACTGCTCAAAATGCAGGATCTGCGGAAACGATCGTGCAACTACCCCGGTTTTAAGGATATACCCGGTAAATCATGCGCGGGAAGGGAATCACCTCGCGGATGTGCTCCGTACCGCAAATCCAGGCTACGGTGCGCTCCAGCCCCAACCCAAAACCCGCATGAGGCACGCTGCCATACCGCCGCAGGTCCAGATACCACTGGAAGGGTTGCTCGGGTAAGTTATGTTCTTTCAATCGTTTAACCAGCAAATCGTAGTCGTGAATGCGCTGGCTGCCCCCAATGATCTCCCCATAACCCTCCGGGGCAATCATGTCGAAGGAGAGCGCCTGGTCCGGGTGTTCCGCATCCGGCTGCATGTAGAACGCCTTGATCGCGGCCGGATAGTGGTGAATCATCACGGGCCGGTCGAACTCCTTGGAAATAATCGTCTCCTCGTCGCCGCCAAAATCATCCCCAAATTTCGCCGCATTGCCGTTTTTGTTGAGCACCCGGATCGCTTCCTCGTAGGTGATTCGCGGAAACGGCGTCTTCACGTTTTCCAGTGTCTTCATATCGCGCTTCAAAAGATCCAATTCGCGCGGCCTGTTCCTAAGAACCCCCTGCACCATCGCGCTGACCAGCCCCTCGCCGAGCGTCATCATGTCGTACAAATCCGCGTACGCCGCTTCCGGCTCGAGCATCCAGAATTCCGTCAGGTGCCGCCGCGTCTTCGATTTTTCCGCGCGAAACGTCGGCCCAAACGTGTACACCTTCCCCAGTGCCATCGCCGTCGCTTCGATGTACAACTGGCCGGACTGCGTCAGGTAGGCTTTCTCATCGTCAATGTAGTTCACCTCGAACAGCGTGCTCGTCCCTTCGCACGCCGAAGGCGTGAACATCGGCGCATCCGTCAGCGTGTAGCCTTGGCTGTCCATGAAATTCCGCGCCGCGCGCACCGCTTCCGCGCGAATCCGCAAAATTGCCGCCTGCCTCGGCGTGCGGATCCACAAATGCCGGTGGTCCAGCAGAAAATCCACGCCATGTTCTTTCAGTTGAATCGGAAAAGGCGTTTCCTCGGAAACTTTCTGCAAAATCTGCACACGCGTGACGCCCATTTCATAGCCGCCCGGAGCGCGCTGCTCCGCGCGAATCTTCCCCGTGACAATCACGCTCGATTCCTGCGTCAGCCCCTTCAACGCGTTGTACGCTTCCGGATTTTCTTTGAGCGCCGCCAGGCCCTGCATGATCCCCGTCCCATCGCGAAAAATCGGAAACAGCAGCTTCCCCGATTCCCGCAGGTTGTACAGCCATCCCCGGACCGTCACTTCCTGCCCGTCGTATTTTCCCGCCTCTTCAATCGTGATCGTCGTCATGGCGCGCTTCTCTGGTGAAAAATCAAACCAGCAGTTTATCAAAGAAATCTCAAGCCCGCCGCGAACTCTCTGGTAGGGAATCGCCCGCTCAGGAATAGTGCAACGCCGTAGCGTTGCATAATTTCTTCTCTACGCCGCTGTTGGGTCTACTCGCAGCCCGTAACCGCAGGAGTTTTGCGGCTTTCTTCTCGAAGCCACAGCCGCAACTGCCCTCGCAGCACTTTGAAGTGAATGGGTTTTGAAATGCACGCGTTGCACCCGGCCCGCATCATGCGCTCGTGGTCCGTCATCATCGCGTGCGCAGTCACCGCAAAGACAGGCAAATCTCGTGTCTTGGATTCCTCTCGAATCCACTTCGCTAGAATCAGCCCATCTTCCTGGCCCAGCTGGATGTCCAGCAATACCGCCTGTACCGCTTCGCTTTTTAGCGCCGCAAATCCCTGCTCCAGGTTTTCCGCCGCGACCGCCTCGAACCCTTCCGCTTCCAGCCAATCACACAGCAATTCCCGGTTCGCGGCGTTGTCCTCCACCACCAGTATTCGCGGCTTCATGATCGCCCCGCGGGAACCTGCGGCAGCGCTCTCTGAATATGCTCTAACAGCGCTTCCTGCCACATTTCCTGCTTGCGCAAGAGCGCCCCGGCATTCGCCTGAAGATATTCGCGCTCTTCGCGTGTCAAATCCTTGCTCGTCAGGACCAACACGCAAAGGTTCGCGGTCCGCAAATCGTTTCTCCATTCGGCCAGCAGATGAAATCCGCTCACCTCCGGCAGGATCAGATCGAGTATCACCAGCGTTGGAAGCGAACTCGCCACCTGCGCCCGCGCCTCGAGTCCGTCCGCCGCGGTTCCCACGGCGTATCCGTGGCTCGTGAGAAACTCGGCGATGAATTCGCGCGTGGCCGCGTCGTCCTCCACCACCAATACTCGTCCCGATTGGCTCGTCTTTCCGCGCCGGTTCAGGCAGCGTTGCACTGCCGCAAGCAAATTCGCCTTCAGCACCGGCTTGACGATATATTCCTCAGCCCCCAGAAGCGCTCCTGTCTCCGGCTGGTCCACGATCGTCACCAGGATCACCGGAATCCCCGACGTCCTCGGATCGCTCTTCAACTTCGGCAGCAGTTCCCATCCGCTGATGGGTTTCATGATGATGTCCAGCGTGATCACGCTCGGCTTCAATTCCGCCGCCAGCCCCAGCGCTCGCTCGGGTTGTTTGCACACGGTTACTTCGTAACCGGCGGATGTCAGTTGGGACTCCAGAAGCTGCGCCGATTTGGAATCATCTTCCACAACCAGAATTCTCTGGTGATCTCCGGAAATCGCCCGGAAGCTTCCACCCTGATCTCCCCGTATCGGGTGTGCCCGTTCCATCGGCAACGTAAAGAAGAAGCAGCTTCCTGCTCCCGGTTCGCTTTCGATCCCCAAGTGCCCTCCGTGCAACTCGACCAGGCTTCGAGTTATCGCCAGCCCCAGGCCCGTTCCCTCCGTGGTTTTCTCGTTTCTCCGTAGCCGGTAGAAGGCTTCAAAAATCCGGTGTTGATCCTCCGTAGGAATTCCCGGCCCGGAATCGCGCACTTCGATTCGCACGACTTCGCCCAGTTCCTGCGCCCGCAGCTCGATCTTCCCGCCTTCCGGTGTGAATTTGATCGCGTTGCCCATCAGATTCATCAATACCTGCCGGAATCTCGTCGGGTCCGCTCGCACGTTCAATTCCGGCGGCGCAAAAGCTTCTAGCGTGTGCAACCTCTTGTCCGCCAGGGGCCGCATGTTGTCCACTGCGTCCGCAAAGGAAGTTTTCACCGCCACGCGCTCCACGGAAATCTGTAGCCGGCCCGCCTCGATGCGGGACAAATCCAGGATGTCGTTGATCAGCCGCAGCAGGTGCTTCCCACCTTTCTGGATATGGTCCAGGTAGCGCTTCTGCCGTTCGTTCAACGGGCCGTAGTGCTCCTCGGTGAGCAGGTCGGAGAAGCCCAATACGGCATTCAGGGGCGTTCGCAATTCGTGGCTCATCGTGGAAAGGAACTGATCTTTGAATTTGTTCGAGCGTTCCGCCTCTTCCTTCGCTTGCGTCAGCGCGTCCTGCATCTTCTTCAGCTCGGTGATGTCCCGCGCCACCGCATAGATCAGTCCTTGATCAATGACCGGCGTAGCGCTCCAGGACAGCCATTTGTAAGACCCATCCTTGCAGCGATAACGGTTTGCGAAGGACAGTACCTCCTCTCCGCGGCTTTGCTTCTCTGCCTGGCCTGCCGTGGCTTCGCGATCGTCCGGGTGAATGAAATCCAGGTAAGGCTTTGCCAACAGCTCCTCAACCGTGAATCCGAGCGTCTTCTCCCATGCAGGATTCAACCGCTTGAAGTATCCATCCGCGCCGGCGATACAGAACATGTCCAGAGCCAGCAGGAAGTAGCGGTCCAGCTCTTCGCGAGCCTTCTTTGTCTCGGCAATCTGTTTCTGAAGATCCGCGTTTAGTGCCTGGTTTGCGGCCAGCAATTGCGTTTTCCGCCGCATCACGATCGCGGCGAACGCCGCGGTGGCCAGATAGATCAGCAGAAGGTACAAGCTCACCAAGCGGTGCTGGTTCTTAAGGTGCATCGCCGGCGCCAGCGCTTCTTCCTCCGAGCGCACATACAGAACGCCCCAGCCCAGCTGAGGTACCGGTGCGTAACCTGCGAACGCATTCTTCCCGTCCACCTCGAACCGTCCGCTGCCTTCCGCGCCTTCAAGCGCACTCTTCGCGGCTGGCGCCGCGCTTCGGCCGTCTTCTCTGGAAGACGCCGCCACCATTCCATGTTGATCCACGATATAAAAATCGGCCTTCGAGCCTTTATCCAACATCCTGAATTTGTTACTCAGCTGAGCCAGGCTATACGTCGCCATCAAAATGCCCGTTGGCTGTCCGTCGTTCCCGCGGATCGGCACCGCCACGGCTACCACCAGCGGGTTCGGGGATGCCGCGGTCTGATAGACCTCGGAAACATACGGCTCCCAGTGCGCCGTGACTCCCCGGTACCAGTCTCGGTACGCGAAATTCCATCCCACGATCTTGTCCGGGGGAACGATCACGCGCATCGTCCCATCCCTTTCGAGGACACCTGTGAATAGGAATGCTGGCTCCAGTTTGCGCGCTTCCCGAAGATGCTTATCCATTGCCGCCATGTCGCGCCGCTCCCAATCGCGCCTCACGTCGGAACGGTCGGCGATCGAGGTTAGACTCTCCTCGGCAGTCGTGAAATCCTGCTCCACGATCTCGGAGAGCGTCCGGGCGTGAAGCAAGTCATTCTGGAGTTCCTCTGTTTTGATTTCCCGCTCGGACTGCACGTACATCCAGTAAGTCCCACCAAGCAGGGGCAGGATAAACAGGAACAGCAGCGCCACTAGCATCCAGCCTTTTTTGCCGGGAGACTTCCCCGGTTGCTGGAAGCTGGCCTTATCTTCACGTGGCATGTTGGCGCTGGCACTCACGATTGTTCCTGCCGCCCCTCCCTGCCTTTGAAGGGCATTTGGCCGCAACGCGTCCACTCGCCCGAATCCCCTGCACTTTCCGGCCTGCCGCGGGATTGCAGCGGAGTTGAAACGAAGGAGTTCGATGGCTGCTGAGCTTCGCTTCCCCCGTCATTTCGGACGCGGGTTGGGACATCTCCGGCAGAGTACTGGACCATCTGCATCCTCCGGCATAGGAAGTCGCTCTCGGAAGGGGGTAATCTGAGGAGCCGGCCGGCAGCCCCGCATCTGAAACGTACCCTCTTATCTTAGGGGTTTCGAATCAATGATTTAATAGCTCGATGTTTGGTACTAGCACGAAGAGTTACTATTGCAGGGGCCAGGCCGTTTCACGGCCCAAGCCTCTAAGCGCCATGTTGAATTACGCATGATTATTCACTTGACACCGGAAACGTGCTTCGGTAAATTGCTCTTGTATGGATACAAACCTCAATGTTTCTTGGTGTTACGGGATGCCGCCAGTGCTGGACGCAGTTTCTCTTTTAGTTCTTTCTTCAAACCACTCACTAGATTGCGAAGCGGCACGTTTTCCAGCGGTCTCCCAGTGCTCCGTTTCTTCTCTCCGCGAGGTGATGTCATGGCCCTCCTAGAAATGCTCAAAGCGTTCTCAACCGATGAAAAGTGCCGTGAGATTCTGACGAAACTCCGCTGGCCGGAAGGTGTCGAATGTCCGCGCTGCAAAGAGCGCCGCGCTTCCTGGCTGAAGGCTCGCAATCAATTCGAGTGCGGTCCATGCGGTTATCAGTTCTCCGTTACTACGGGCACGATCTTCAATGATACCCATTTGCCGCTTGAGAAATGGTTTGCTGCGACATACCTGCTCTGCGAGTCCAAGAAAGGCATGTCCGCTTGCCAAATTCAGCGCACTCTCGGAATCGGAAGCTACAAGACGGCATGGTATCTCTGCCACA
>DATJAD010000008.1:0-4141 GCA_035516615.1 Candidatus Acidiferrum sp. | reverse complement strand
AAAAAAAGCTCGGAAGGGACGGCATGCTTGACGGCGGTGGGATGCCTGCCGGCGAACTGCGTGGCAAAAAGCAGCACGAACGCGAGCGGCATAATCAGAAGGAAAAAGGCAAAGCTGTTGCGGGTCAGATAGCGAAACTCTTTGCGCAGGACCGCGGCGACTTGTGGGCTCAGGAGGCGAAGGGCGTCGGGTTGAGGCACGGATTTCGAGAGGCGACGCGCGCCACGGCGGGCGGGCGCGGCGGTCTCGCTGAGTTCTTCGCCGCGATACTGCGTGGCAAATCGTATCCAGAGAAATACGCTGAACAGGAAACCGTAGGCAGCAACACCTGCCGCACCGAGTAATGTGTCGCGAAAATGGCCGGTGGCAGCGCTGGCAACGGCTTGGCCGGCAAGCGATGGCGGGAGAACGGAGAGATACGGAAGGATGTCGTGGACCCAGGGCTGTGCGGAACGGCCATAGCGCTGGAGGATCGGCGAGATGAATTGAGCAGAGACGGCCAGCAGGATGAACAGCGCGAAGAATATTTCGCGCGTGCGGCGGCGGGCCAAGATCCGCTCGAGCCAGGAACCGACGAGGCGTTCGAGGGTGAGGTTCATCAGCAAGAAGAGGAAGACAACGAGCAGCATTGCGGGAAGGACACCAGGCTTGGCAGCGGTCGCGCCAAGGGTTAGTGCGATGAGCCAACAGATGGAGGCGACAGCAGAAAAGTCCGCGAATCCGTAAGCAAGGCCGATGAGATAGAAGGCGCGAAGACTTAGCGGAAAGCGGAGCATATTGCGAAATTCAAAGCCCGCGCCAAAACCGACAGTGAAGACCGGGAAAAATTGCCAGAAGAGAAAAATAGCCCAGAACAACAAGGCGATCCATGCTTCGTGGCCATTGGATAGGAACTGATAGGCGCCGAAAAAGAAAGCAAAGGAGAGGCCGAGGACGAGCATCGCACCGAAAACACCGGCAAAGACCAGACCGAGCAAGTCCCACTGATTGTTCTTTCTGCGCAGACCGTTGCGGAGAATACGCCAGCGAAGGGCGGCGACCAGGCGGATTTGTTGCCAGACGTTGGGGAGCTGAGCTACATCAGCCACGAGAGTTCCTCTAGTTGAGGACGCGATGAGCCGTCTTGACCAACAATGGAAAGGAAGATCTGTTCGAGGGTGGTCTTGCCGCCTTCGGTGCCAGCGATGCCCGCGCGCAGCTCTTCGAGAGAGCCTTGCGCGACGAGCCGGCCTTTGTCAATGATGGCGACGTGACTGCAGAGGCGCTCGACGATTTCGAGCACGTGGGAAGTGAGAAAGATGGTGACGCCGCGTTCGGTCATTCGGCCGAGGAGTTCCTTCAAGGCACCGGCGGCAAGAGCATCCACACCTTCAAAGGGTTCGTCGAGGAAAAGGATGCGGGGACCGTGAATGACGGCGGCGGCGAGGGCGACCTTTTTTTGCATGCCGTGGGAATAGTCGGCGATTAGAGTTTTTGGGCGGTCCGCAAGCTGCATGAATTCGAGCAGTTCGTCGGCGCGGCGCTGCGTGGTGGCGGCGTCAAGACCATACATACGGCCGACGAAGCGCAGATATTCCGAACCGGTCAGACGCTCAAAGAGGCCCATGCCCTCCGGGACGACACCGATTTGGCGCTTGACCTCGACGGGATGCGCGGCAAAGTCCAAGCCGAGAAGCGCGGCGCGCCCAGAGGTGGGAGACAAAAGGCCGGTGAGCATCTTGATCATCGTGGATTTGCCGGCGCCGTTCGGTCCAAGGAAGCCGAAGAATTGCCCGGCGGCGACGGTGAGATCAATGCCGTCCACAGCAGTCAGGTTGCCGAAACGACGAGTCAGCTTTTGGGTGACAATAGCCGCATCGGTCATCACGTTTCTCTGTTTTCCTTCACGGATAGAGGCGATCTGCAGGTTCGAATAAGACTCTAGCATGAGTCAGAGCGAGGTTTAGCAGCAAGGCGAAAAGGACTTGCGAAAGAAGCAGGTCAGGGAGATTTCTGTGGATTCGTAGCCCCCGCAAGCTGCGGTTCTTTTGGAGGCAGAGCCGCAAGGACTGCGGGCAACTCCACACGGAATACCGCGCCGCCCTCCTGCCGGTTATAGCAGTGAATCCTGCCGGCGTGTTCCTGAATAATTCCGAAGCAGATGCTGAGGCCCAGACCTGTGCCTTTACCAACGGGTTTGGTCGTGTAGAAAGGGTCGAAGACGCGGTGAGGCTCCTTGAGGCCGGGACCGGTGTCGGAGAAAAGCACAACGACGTAGGCGCGATCACGCAAAGTTTTTATGGTGAGCACGCCGCCTTGCCCTGCGGATTCCATGGCGTCCACGGCGTTGCTGATGATGTTGAAAAAGACTTGCATCAGTTGGTTGCCATCGCCGCGCACACCGGGGAGCACGGATTCGAGCTGCAGCTCGATGCGGACTGTACCGGTGCGCAGATCGAGCGTGCGAAGTTGCACGGCGTTGGTCACGACCGTGTTGATGTCGAGAAGCGTGCGTTCCGTAGGGACCTGCCTGGCAAAGCTCAAGAGATTGCCGACCAGCGTCTTGGTGCGACGCGCTTGATCGCGAATTTTGGCGGCGGTGGAACGGGTCTTTTCGGGAAGAGCGTGGTCTTCCGCGAGAAGATCCGAGAAACCGAGAATGGCCGTCAGTGGATTGTTGATTTCGTGAGCCGCGCCGGCCGCGAGTTGCCCCAGGGAGACGAGTTTCTCCGATTGCACGAGTTGCGTCTGAAGACGCTGGAGATTCTGGATGGAGCGTTCCGACTGGGCGAGCAAGCGAGTGCGGTCGGCATCGGCGAGATAGGTTCTCAGGAATACGAGCAAAGCCAAAGGAATGGAAGCGATGAGGACCGTCATCAAGCGAAAGTCACGAACGTCAGGGCCTTCATGAGCAAAGCGCAGCGTGTAGATCGCAAGCAGAGGCAAGGAAAGTACAGCAGCCATCGCCAAGCGAGCTGGAACGACGCTTTCCGCGCGCTCGCCATCCGGCTCCTCCAGGGGGCGCTCTCCGGACGGCGCCTCGAGAGCATCGCGCTTGCGATGTGCGATAACCCCGGCGATCGCGAGCCACAAGAAGGAGGCAACAAGAGGAATGTCGTAGAAGCTCCCCGTGTAGTAGTGCTTAAACTCGAAAGCGACATTGATGACGAGCGACGAGAGCATGTACAGCGTGGAGGCGCCGAAAAGATTGGCGTAAACGATGCGCCAGGCGCCCGCAGATCTTAGCCAGAGGAAGCCGAAACCGAGAACGATGATCAGATTCTCGGTGTTGTGAAGGAGGATGTAGTGGTACGTATATTCCGGAAGCAAAGGCGCGGCGTACGTCCAGGGCAAAACGATGAAGATATAAAGGAAAACCCACCACAACAAGAGCAAGGCAAAATCCAGGTAACCAAACCGGAGATGCAGTTCGCCGCGTTTTAGATCCGGGCGAAGCGTAAGAGCGGCCATGATGGGAATGCCGCGGAGGAAGAAAATCATGTCGGCTGGGCCGCTGTCAGGCAGCGGCTGGTGGAGGTAGACCTCGTAGTAGGTCCACTCGAATTGGCCGAGCATCCAGAGAGAACAACCCAGGGCGATCAGCATCCAAAAAAGATTCCTGCGCCAATGGGGAGTTCCGGCATTTAGCAGAAGGCCGGCGTTGGCAAAGAGCGGGATGATGCATTGCGACAGATCGCCGAAATTGATGAGCGCCTGGTTGCCTCGAGGCAGACTAAGGGACACGGCGGCATAGACCAGCAAAAAGAGGATCGAGGACGCCGTTAGCCGGACGATGGTTTTGGAATCGGACATATAGCCGGAGAATTCATTGTAAAAGGGGTGGGTGCGGGAATGGATTTGCATTCGCTGTCGAATACGTAAGCGTAAATAATGAAGTTATTTTGGGCTTAGCTTGTCGCAAGAGGCGGGATTCATCGCGCCGCTTCGAAGATGCAGTTGGGGCTTACCAGATTGGGATGAGAAGGCCGGTCTCCCGCGGGATGCGATACGCTCCCGATGTTAGACGTGCTCGAAGCACAAAGAAAAGGAGACCGGCTGTGAAGAAGATTAGCACTGTACAGATATTCGAGAGTGAAATTTTCAAGGAGCAAAGGCTGACGATCGGTATGGATCTTGGAGATCACTGGTCGTGCTACTGCAT
>DATJAD010000007.1:0-44176 GCA_035516615.1 Candidatus Acidiferrum sp. | reverse complement strand
TTCATCGAGGCGAGCCGGATGCGCGGCGGGAAGCAGTTCACGACCACTGGGCATCTTGGCGAGGTGATGCAGGAGTCCATGACCGCGGCGCTGACGTGGGTAAGATCAAACGCGGAGCGCTACGGCATCGACCCGGATTTCTTCCGGAAGCAGGACATCCACATCCACGTGCCTTCGGGCGCCGTGCCGAAGGACGGACCGTCGGCCGGCGCGGCGATGGTGACCTCACTTGTCAGCCTGCTGAGCAACCGGCCGATACGCAACCGGTTGGCGATGACCGGCGAGATGACCCTCTCCGGGGTGGTTTTGCCGGTGGGCGGAATCAAGGAAAAAGTGCTCGGCGCGAAACGGGCGGGAGTGAAGGAAGTGTTGCTGCCCGCGGACAATGAGCCGAACGCGACTGCGGATCTTCCTCCGGAGATTCTCGGCGACCTGAAGATCACGTACGTGCATACGCTGGACGAAGTGCTGGAGCACGCACTGGAAAAGCAACCGGTGATCGCGCCAGCTACGCCTGCTACGGAGCCGAAGCAGAAGCGCGTTGGCCCCGATGCGCCGCGTGCGATTCACTGAAATCGCCAGAGAAGTTCGCTTGCGAAAGGCCCGGTGATTTCCGCCGGGCCTTTTCCTTTTGCGCGCCCGAAAAGGGATTCATTTGGCACTCCTGTTAGTATGGCGAGGTGACTCCGCATCGAACCAACAAAGGAAGCGGTGACAGTCCCGAGGAGCTGGCGCGGCGGCTGGTGCAAGCGCTCGTTCAAGAGCGGGTGGTACCGCGGTTCGTGGATTCTTACGTCGTGGAGCACGGCCGCTACGGGTTGCAGGTCCATGCGCCGCTCTATAGGGACCTTCTCGCGATGTTGCAGCGTGAGGCGCTGCTCGCTGCAGCATTTCATGCGCTGGAGATCGCCACATTGGAAAGCCTGCCATCTGGAAGAGGCAAAGAGCGCAGGGTTCCCCGGAAAGGAGCCTCAACGTACAGACGAAAATTCCTTGCAGCGTTGACCCATCAGCAGGGCTGGACGGCGGGCGACGCGCTGGACTTCCAGGGAGATTTGCGGAGGTATGAAGAACTCCTGGCGCGCAATCCGGAGGGACGGCGCGCACCCAAGGCTTACGAGGTTGCGAACCATCCTTTCGTGGACCGCTGTGCCTTCATGCTGGATTCTTCGTTTCTGGAAAAGGCGCGTGTGGCGGCAAGCCATGCGCTGATGAGAATCGAGGAAATCACGGACCAGGTGTTCTCGTCCGTTATGGGCGGGGACGAATCGCGCGCGAGATGAAGCTTCAACTGTCGAGCAGGCTTTCTGCGAAGAGGGGTTTTCCTGCGCGAGCCATCTGGAAGCCGTAAGCCGAGATGATCAGAATGGCGGCGATGGCGATGACTCCGCCCTCGGCATACCACGCGCTGAGAGGCATAACGATCGGCATAGAGTTCGCGATCTGGTCTGTGAAAACTAGAGCAGCCAGGCAGACCAGTCCAAAGCGTTGAAGTAAGAACAGATAGGCCAAGATGAAGGGGGCCGTGAATAGAGCGTCAATCAATGGATTGGTAGCGCCCAGGCTGGGAATGCAATACAGGAGCGCCATGGCGGTTGCGGCCAGCCAATTCTTCCGGAAGAGCAGCTTCAAGATGAAAAAGAGAAAGAAGATGACGAGCGCGCCTGTCAGCGCGGAAGTTGCCTGAGTGAGGAGTGTGGCCAAGGATCCTCGAATGCCCTCGAGCGAGTAGAGGGCAAAGTCAACGGGATGGCCGGGTACTTTGCCGAAGAATTTCTCCACAAGATACTGTTGGTGTTCCAGGAGAGAAGAAGAAACACCAAAGAGTGCGCCCAGGAGGACGTCGCGGCCGACAACAGGATCGTGGAATTTGCCCTGAAGCATGCGGGTCCAGGAAATAATTGTGTCCGGCCAGTGGCGGCGCACGTAGGGTTCAAGAGCTACGTACAAAAGCCAGGTGAACGAAGCGAAAAAGAGACCCACGCTGACGGAGAGAATCAAGAACACGACTTCAAAAAATGAAGAGGTGTGATGGGCCAGCAGGGCCCAGTTCAACACACCCACCGCCAGAATGAAAACAGCAAGACGGGACGCGCCCTGAAAGTCGCCGCGACCCAGGCGAATATTTCTCCGGGCGATCCAGACTGCGCCGCCAATCAAGATGCCCAGCAAGGTGAGGCCAAAGATTTGACCGATGCGGTTCCGGATCTTGACCGAAGCTTCCATGCGCTGCGGATGGGTCCAGGGCGAGATCATTTGGAAATAGATGGGCGCGCCACGATACGAAGCCGCTTCGATGCGCAAGGGAATGTCGGCGCGACCGGGCCAGGTTCCTTCCCAGGCGGCGCGGACGTCGCCCCAGGCAAGGGGAAACCACTGTGGTGGAACGGGCTTGAATTTTGCCGGATCGAGCCCCGCGGCTGCAAAGAGCGGACTCCAGTCCGGGGCGCGAGCCTCGCCGCGGGAATCATCTACCTGAGGAGGAATTGCCTCAAAATGCAGCAGTCTGCCATCGGCACTGAGATTGATGAGCTTCATGCCCGAAACGCTTTCAGAAGGTTCGGCCGGTGCGATGCGTCCCCAGATTAAATTGTCCTGGGGTGAAAATGTGACGAGGGGGCGAGGGCTTTGGCGATACCAGAAGATGATTGGGGGTGGCTCCGCTTGGCGCAATGCTCCCCAACGGTTGGAAGTTTTGAGATTCGTTTCGATGAAATGAAAGTAGTCGTTGTTGAGAGTGAAGCCAGAGGCCGAATCCGCCGGTGCGTCATTGTAACCGAGAGAACGGATAAGTTCCTTGGCTCGCGCCGCGAGAGCTTCGGGGCTGTCTCCGAAGGGGAGCATGGCCACCATTTTCGTGCGACTCGCAACTGCAAAAAGCAAAAGCGCGAGAGCCGCGGCGACTCCGAACAAACATGCAAGCGCAGTCAGCGGTCTGAGGCCCTCGCTCTGGCCCGATGCCGCAACCATTTCCGGCGAAGGAGTTTCCCCCGCGGCGAGAGCGGCCGCCATCGGGTCGCCTCCGGGCAAAGCCGCAGCCACCTGCAAAGCAGAAGCGGGCCGCTGCGCCGGCTCTTTCTCCAAACAGCGGAGAATGACGCGCTCGAGAAGCGGATCGAGATCTTTCACCAGAGTAGACGGCCGAGAGATTTCGCCTCGCTCTCGCAGTCGAATGAGCTCCGGCAGGGTCGCGGCGTCCAGGGCGCGTTTGCCGGTGAGTAATTCGTAGAGGACAAGTCCAAGCGCGTAGAGGTCGCTCTTGAGCGTGACTTCCCTGCCAGAGAGCTGCTCCGGCGCCATATAGGCTGGCGTGCCTGCGCGGACTTCCGCGCCCTGAAGGCTCGCGGCGACTCCGGCCAAGCCGAAGTCCGTAATGCGCGCTCTTCCAAGACTGTCGAGCATCACGTTCGCGGGCTTGAGGTCGCGATGAATGACGCCGCGCTCATGCGCCGCAGCCAAGCCAGCGCAGATCTGCCGTGCGATTTCGGTGGCTTTGTCCGGAGAGAGGCGTCCGATTCTCCGGATCAGAGAAGCCATATCCTCGCCATCCACGTACTCCATGGTCAGGTAGGTCACGCCATCCGTTTCGCCGATATCGAAAACGCGGCACACGTTGGGATGCGAAACTTGGCGAGCGATACGCACTTCGGAATGAAAGCGCTCGAGAGCGGAGGGATCGGTCGTCAACTGTTCAGGAAGGAACTTTACGGCCACGGTCTGGCTGAGCTTCAAGTCCTCGGCGCGGTAGACCTCGCCCATTCCGCCGCGGCCCGCAAGCGCCACGATGCGGTAACGATCCGCGACAATCATCCCCGGTGTGAAGCGTCCGCCACCGATGGGGCCGGAACTGGAGAGACGGGGCGCCCCGCTGCTGGGAAGCTTTCCAATCCGCGAAGAGGTCCCTGGAGTGGGGGTTCTGCGGGGAGGGGGAGGAGCAATGGTTTCGCCCTCCTCACCCTCCAGAGCCATGCTTGAGTTCTGGCCTACTTGCGCGCCACAAGCAGGACAAAATTTGTTCCTCGGGGACAGCTCACTGCCGCATTCGGAACAGAACATAGGGACGGCGATTTTAGCACCACATGGGATGCGAGAGCGTTGCTTTCAGCAGTTCAGGAAATGCGTTCGACGAGGACTGCGGTACCGTAAGCCAGGACTTCCGTCACACCAGACATCACTTCCGTCGCGTCGTACCGGAAGGCCACAACGGCATTGGCCCCGTGCGCGGCGGCGTGCTGGAGCAGGAGTTCGTAGGCCTGCTCGCGAGCCTTTTCGCACAGGTCCGTGAGTATGGTGATGTTCCCGCCCACGATGGTCTGCAGTGCGGCCCCCAGATTTCCAATCACGCTGCGCGAGCGGACGACAATTCCCCTTACGACCCCAAAATTTCTTGTGATCCGATAGCCGGGGAGATCGAAAGCGCCAGTTACCATCGAAGAATCAACGCGGCCATTCATCAGATGTACCCTCCAGGATTTCGCCCGAGCCGATTGTACCGGCAGACGTTTACCGCTGCGATTCTACTCGTTCAGATGCTTGTGCGCGAGCCTCCATGCTTTGTTATTCTCGGCTTGCGTGGAAACTCTTTTTCAAATACTGGCACTCCTGCAGATCCTGATCGGGCTGTACCTGATTTATCAGGCCATGGAGTGGCGCGGTTATGCGCGGCGACGGATGTTTACGGACCCGGGTTTTTATGCGCCGCGGACGGCGGTACTGTGCCCCTGCAAGGGGATGGAGCCGGGCCTGGAACAAAATCTGCTCTCCCTGTGTGAATTCAACCATCAAAACTACGAAGTATTTTTCATCCTTGCCTCGGAGTCAGATCCTGCCTCGGGGCTCATAAAGCGCGTGGCTTCACAATCGAAGGTAAAGGCGCACGTGATCTTTGCCGGGCAACCTCAGGGTTGCTCCGAGAAGGTGAACAATCTGCGCGTGGGGATCGAGCAACTTCCCGCCGAATTCGAGGTGCTTGTCTTTACCGACTCCGACGGAAGGCCGGGGCGTTCGTGGCTCCACCATCTCGTCGCGCCGCTGAATGATTCCAGGTCCGGCGCCACGACGACGATGCGCTGGCTCATTCCGAATCGCTCCAATTTTGCGACATTGCTGCTGGCCGCGTGGAATGCGCCGCTGGTGAACATGCTCAGCGAGAAGGGCAAGAATTTCTGCTGGGGCGGAGGGACGGCAATCCGCCGCACGATTTTCGATCAACTGAACGTCCTCGAAGAGTGGCAGGGTTCCGTCAGCGATGATTATTCGCTAACCGCCGCAATTGAGCGTTCTGGACGCCCGATCGTTTTTCTGCCGGAATGCCTAACGGTGTCGTTCGCGGAAACGGATTTTCAGGGTCTGCTCGAATTCACCAATCGCCAGATTCTGATCACCCGCGTTTATTCTCCCAAAATGTGGGGAATCGCGTTTGCCACGCATGCCCTGTTCTGCATTACCGTAGTCCTCGGAACGGTTCTGACGCTGGGCGACCTAATCGCCACTCTGCCTGCTTTGCCCCTTGCCGGACTGACGTTTCTCCCATTTCTGCTGGCCGCGATTCGAGCATCCCTTCGCGTAGCGACGGTTTCAGAACTGCTTCCAGCTAATCGCCCGCAAATCATGGGGCAATCCTGGGTCTATATCATCCTCGGGCTGTTCCTGCCTTTCCTGTTTCTCGTGAACTTCGTCTTTTCGGCCGTGACGCGAAAAGTCGTCTGGCGAGGGATTCGCTACGAGGTCATTTCACCGCAACAAACTCGAATCCTGAGCCACTAGAAAGCCGGAAGGTACGTTGCGCGAACGGAGCTGGGCAGAAGTTGGAAGTTTGCCAGATTATCCACAAGCTCTCCTGGAAGTGTGCCTCTGGGCAAGCAACTCACGCAGTTGAAAGCATCTACAGATAATCCACAGCACCTTGAGTAGGAAACAATCGAGGGAGACGGTGGAGGAGCCCGGAAACGTTTCAAAATGGGATTTCGTGGAAAATTTTCAAACACCATGCAATTCCTACCCGGAAATAGCAGTCGAATGCAAATGGAATGTGAATAAGTCTTCCGCTTTTGAGTAGTTTAGAACCAAGCGGCTTTGGAAGAGCGCTTGCTGTCCTTGAATAGTTCGGTAGAGCGTTCGCAGGCGGTTTCTCTTGGTACTCCTTCTCGCGCCTCGGCGTAACCGAATCTGAGGGTATGTCCCGGGGTGCTTGTCCCGCATTCCGGTGTCGTCTTTGACTGTTCGCCCAGTCGTGAAACGGTGCAGGCCTCGCTCCGAGGCTGGCGCAATTGATTTGAAAGTTCAAATTGCTTTAGGAATCTGCATCCGGAGGAGTCCACGTGAAGGTAATCCGCAGAACCGAAACAGTTCGATCGATTAAAGAAGCCCACCCAGCAAGCCCCAGCGAAACCTATTTTTTCTACGACAAGAATACCGGAGCGACACATTTCCACGTGCAGGCAGGTCCGGACGGGCGATTCCCGGTGGACCAGGCCGCAGGCCTGCTGGCCATGCACTGCATGGTGCGCGGACAATCGCCCAGCGATTACCTCGTTATGGTGCGAGCGGATCACGAAGAACTTGAGGAGCTGGCTTTGCGTGCCACCAAACTGCTCGAGGCGGGCAAGTCCGTGAAGAGCCATGTTCGCTTGACGCGGCGCGAAGAGGAAGTTCTCAATGGCGTGATGCACAGCCTGGCGAACAAGGAGATCGCGGCGTCGCTCAACCTCTCCGAGCGTACCGTGAAATTCCACGTATCGTCGCTCCTGGCGAAATACCGCGTTCGCGGCAGGATGGAGCTGGTGCGGGAAGCGACTCGGCATGCAGCGCCATTGGCGCCGCTGCCGGTTGTGACAGCGCCTGAAGCCGCCAAGCCCTTGGTTCCCAGGATGCACAGTTACCGGCGGCCCGCACCGCGCGCGGCGGTGGTATCGCTGACGAAGTCGCAACAAATGATGGCGTAGGGATTTCTTCTCAGAGCTAAGCAAAAACGAGCTGCAAAAAAAGTGAGGCCCGGACTGGGATTCCCCTCCGGGCCTCTTTTATTCCCCGCGTTGATTCAGAGACGGCCTATTTTTTCGCTTCGGAATACAGCTCCGCCGCGCGGTCCCAGTTTACGACGTTCCACCACTGCTTGATGTAATCGCCGCGAACGTTTTGGTATTTGAGATAGTAGGCGTGCTCCCAGACGTCGAGGCCGAGGACAGCCCTGGCGCCAAGCATGTAGGGCGTGTCCTGATTTGGGGTGGAATCAATTGCCAGCTTGCCATCCTTCACGATGAGCCAGGCCCATCCGGAACCGAAACGTCCCAGTCCCGCGGCGGTGAATTTCTCCTGGAATCCCGCGAACGATCCGAACGCGGAAATAATTGCCGAGGAGAGATCACCTTTCGGCTCGCCTCCGCCGCCCTTTTTCATGAGCGTCCAGAAAAGCGAATGATTCCAGTGGCCGCCGCCGTTATTGCGCACGGCGGTGCGTATGTTCTCCGGGACGGAATCGAGTCCCTTCATGAGTTCGTCAATGGACTTGGACTGGAGATTGGCGTGCCCTTCCAGGGCCTTGTTCACGTTCATGACGTAACCGCCGTGGTGCTTGTCGTGATGGATTTCCATCGTTTTTGCGTCAATGTGGGGTTCGAGTGCGTCGAAAGGGTACGGCAACGGGGGCACGGTGAATGCCACGTTTTATTCCTCCTCTGAGTGAATTGAATCGAAACTCGTCCGGCAGCCTGGACAATAATGATGTGAAGCGGGATTCTCCGCTCCGAAACGGTCTGCGCAAAAAATCTGCTTCCGACGAATTACCTGCCTCGATTCTGTGGAAGCTCCGATAAAGCGGCAGACCGGCTATCGTGCACGAGAGAGTATACGTCCGACGCGCCGCCACGCTCAACCGCTCCCGGTCCTTTCGGCTCCCTGGCTGGAATTCAGCTTCTCTCCCCTTTGTTGGATGCGGGAAAGCGCCCAACGGGCAGATTCGGCGATGATGTCGTCCTTGCCGTCAGAAAGCCTCGCGAGCAGATTGGTGATGCGCTCAGATGCTTCAGGTTTTGTGGGAAGGGGAGCATTCCCCAGGGCGATGCAAGCATTGCGGACCAATCCGCGCCATTTTGTTCTTTTGATCGCGCTGCCGCGGAAGCGCTGCTGAAATTCCTCCCTGGTCAGATCGGCCAACCATGCGAGCGAAGGCATAAAGAAAGAGCCTTCTTGCTCCTGCGCGGAGGTCGCCGCACGGGGCAGAAATGCAGCGTTTGATGTCGCGGGGGCTTTTCGATTCCACGGACAAACGTCCTGACAAATGTCGCACCCGAAAACGTGCCAGCCGGTTGGCTCGCGAAATTCTTCGGGAATTGGTCCACGCAGTTCGATCGTCAGGTAGGAAATGCAGCGCCGGGCGTCGAGGACATGGGGCTGAACGAAGGCGCCCGTCGGGCAGGCGTCAAGACACTTGCGGCATGAGCCACACAGATCGGCGGACGGAGAATCGGAGGCAGATAGAGAGGGCTGCAGATCGAGAGAGGTCAGCAACGCGCCAAGAAAAAGCCAGGAGCCAAGCTGCTGGTTGAGAAGCAGTGTATTCTTGCCGATCCAACCCAGGCCAGCGTATTTGGCCAAGATCCGTTCGTGAACCGGCCCGGTATCGGCGCAGGTGTAGGCTTCGATGTCCTTTCCGAATCTACCGTGCAATTCCTCGACCAGGCGATTGAGCATCCGCCACAGTTCTTCGTGGTAATCGCCGCCCCAGGCATAGCGGGAGATCCATCCGCGAGGAGCGGATGTTTCCTGCGAGACTTTTGGCGCTGCCTCGATCGAGCAAGGAAATTGCGTGTTGTAATTCACGGCGCAGACGATTGCGCTGCGAATGTCAGTGCCGACTCTTCGAGGATCACTGCGTTTCGGATTCTCGAGGTAATGCATTTCCCCCGCGTAACCACGATCGAGCCATTCCTGCATGTGCTCCAGTTCAGGGAAGGAATCGGCGCGCACCACGCCGCAGAGATCAAAGCCGAGGGCTCGCGCCCGCGCTGCAATCCAGTGGGTATCTTCCGGTGTGCCGATACGCATTTCCGCTCTGACTGCCGATTCTGCCTGAGCATTCGGCAAAGTGCGATGCAAATGAAAAAGCCCCCCGAAACTTTTCGGGGGGCTTCGGGAAGATTTGTTCTTCAGCCCAGAGGAGACACGTTTTCGGCTTGCAGGCCCTTCGGTCCCTGCTTTACCTCAAATTCAACGTGCTGGCCTTCGTTTAACGATTTGTAGCCGTCGGACTGGATCGCCGAGAAATGAACGAAAACGTCCTCGCCCGATTGCCGCTGTATGAAGCCGTAACCTTTTGCTGCGTTGAACCACTTGACGACACCTTGCTCTTTGCTCAACTTCGGTACTCCTCTGCGACTGGAATAGCGCGGTGCTGGAGGAAACGCCAGCACAAGGCATCCCGGGGAAGGATCGGCTCTCCCGATGAGTCCTTGCTGGGCAGGCGCAAAATCCCAAAGCACAAACGCCCGCGTATGCTGTCACAATTCTTTCTTCGAGTCCAGAAGGTTGAAGCAACGAGAAGGGGCGCAGAATCGCTTCGCGCCTGGATGATCCGGTCAGTTGAAACTCTGGACTGCGGAACGCTCGTCGGAAAACACCTCGAAGACCGTGAAGAGCTTGGTGATCTGAAGCAGGTCGTGAACCTTTTTTGTCAAGTGCAGGAGCTTCAGCTCGCCACCGCGGCCTTTGACCGTCGTATAACCGCTGACGAGCTCCCCGATTCCCGAGCTATCAATATAATCCACGTCGGCAAGGTTGAGCAGGATGAGCATGCGCTGGTCTTCCAGCAGTTGCCGAATGGTTTTGCGGAGGAGAGCGCTTCCCTCGCCGAGCGTGATACGGCCTCCCATGTCCACAACAGTCACATTGCCGGCATCGCGAGGCGTTGCTTGTAGGAGCATTTTGAACCCTAGGCTTCCTTCCGCGGCGCGGTTCCCTGGCCGGACTCGCCGCCGTGTCCGTTGGGGCTTTCGCCGCCTGGAGCAGGGAGTCTCTTGGACATCACGATCTCCGCGCCGCCTGTCCACGCTTTGATAACCTCAAACTCGTCCATAAACGCGCGCATGAGGAAGATGCCACGCCCCGAGGTGCTCAAGAGATTCTCTTCCGCGAGCGGGTCCGGCACGTCGCTCAGGCGGAACCCCGGCCCCTCATCCACCACATGGATGACCATTTTTTCCTGTGTCAGGTCAACGCTCAAGTGGATTTTTTTCTCCGGGCGCTCCTGATTGCCGTAGTGAAACGCGTTGATGACGCCCTCGCGCACGGACATTCCGATGCGGTAGCACTCGTCCTCGCCAAAGCCGGCAGCCTCCGCCACGCGCAAACACATCTCTTCCGCCAGGTTCACGCTCTCCACCTGCGTCTCCAACGTCACGTTAAGGTGCTTCGTTTCTTGCGCCATGCGAAGATTCGTCACCGCGCAAACCACCTGAATTCTGGAGCGATGTATGGGTAACATACTGCGCTTGGCTCCGTCAATGGCGCGTTGGAGCTGCTCTGGCTGAACGATGGGATTGGCACTCGGCGCACCAGGAGGGGAGTAAGGGAGTTAGGTCCAGTACGTACGGTCCAAGGTGCGGTATTGGATGGCCTCGCCAAGGTGTTTTGGTTCAATTCCCTCGGCGCTTTCGAGGTCGGCAATCGTGCGCGCAACCTTCAGAATCCGGTCGTGGGCACGAGCCGATAGACCTAATCGCGTGATAGCGTTTTCCAGGAGCTTTTCGCCCTCCGGACTTATCGCACAGTGCTTGCGGATCATTTTGGGCGCCATCTGCGCGTTTGCATAGGTCTTCTTCTCCCCCGCAAACCGAGCATGCTGTTTTTGCCTGGCGCTGATCACACGCGCCCGGATGGCGGCTGAGTCCTCGCTGGGCGATGGGGCGCGCAGCTCCTTGTATTTCACGGCGGGCACTTCGATGTGAATATCAATACGGTCCAGCAAGGGCCCGGAGATTTTGGAGACATAGCGCTGGATCATCGGAGGAGTGCAGTGGCACTCCCGGGTGGGATCGCCAAAGTAGCCGCAAGGGCAGGGATTCATCGCGGCGGCGAGCATAAAGCGCGAAGGGAAAGTGACGGAAGTCGCCGCTCTGGAGATGGTGACGGAGCCATCCTCGAGCGGCTGGCGCATCACTTCCAGAACGTTGCGCTGAAACTCCGGTAATTCATCCAGAAAAAGCACGCCGTTGTGGCCAAGTGAAACTTCGCCAGGGCGAGGGACGGCACCGCCACCGATGAGCCCCGCATCGCTGATGGTGTGATGCGGCGAGCGAAACGGCCGAGTCCCAACAAGCCCGCGGCTGTCTTCGAGCGTTCCGGCGACGCTGTGGATGCGCGTCGTTTCGATCGCTTCGTCCAGCGACATCGGCGGCAGGATGGTCGGAATGCGCTTCGCCAGCATCGTTTTGCCGGCGCCCGGAGGGCCAATAAACAAGATGTTGTGGCCACCGGCGCAAGCGACTTCCAGCGCGCGCTTGGCCGCTTGCTGGCCGTGAACGTCGCGAAGATCCACACTGTACTGCGCGGCTTCGCACAACATCTGTTTCGCATCCACGCTCACCGGCGCAAAGGATTCCGGCGAATTTACGAGATCCACAGCTTGGGGAAGGGACTTCAGGGCAAAGACACAAACGCCCTCGACGACAGCGGCTTCCTTCGCGTTCGCTTCGGGGACGGCGATAGCCTTGAGGCCCGATTCACGCGCAGCGATCGTCGCGGAAAGGGCTCCACGAACGGGACGCACGCCGCCGTCCAGCGACAGTTCGCCCAAAAACATCATTTTGTCCAATGGCTTCCCAAAAAAGTGACCCATGCAACCGGCCAGTCCGAGGGCCATGGGCAGATCAAAGCCCGAGCCTTCTTTGCGAACGTCTGCTGGGGCAAGATTGATGGTGACGCCCTGCCCGTAGGGAAATTCGTAACCGCAATTGCGCAAGGCGCTCTTGATCCGTTCGCGGCTTTCTTTCACCGCGTTATCGGGCAGACCGACGACATTGAAATCCTGCATGCGCGCGGAACCGACGTCCACCTCGACTTCGACCAGATAGGCGTCAATCCCGAACACGGCGGCGCTGATGGTTTTGGCAAGCATGCAACTGGAGGAAGCGCTCCATTCGCGGCGTAAGGATAGATCAGAATGTCCGAGGATACCACTCCCAAACGTATTTAGTTCGTACCGCGGTATATACTTGTGGGATTATTACGCACATGACTGAAAAAACGACTCGCTTTCGCGGCAGAGGACTCTCGCGGCAGATGGGTCTCCTCTTGCTTGTGGCTGCTTGCTGTCTGCCTCTCCGCGCACAGAATTCTGAATACGAGCAACAGTTGCTTCTCGGAGACTCACGCTACCAGGCGGGAGACCTTCAAGGTGCGGCAACCGCTTACAAAAACGCGATTCCGCTTAACCCCAAGGAGAGTGCGGCATACTGCCAAGCCGGGAGTGTGCTGCTGGATATGAACAATCTTCCGGAAGCCGCCAAATTCCTGGAGAAATGCGTCGCGCTCATTGAACATCCTGCAAGTCCCGAGGCGCCAGAGCGGCTTCGGAATACCGCCGTTCGCCTCACCTTGAGCAATGCGCTCAACAATCTGGCGATCATCTATTACCAACAGAATCGCCTGGAAGATGCCCTGGCGCGCGCCAATCGTTCCATCGAGGTGCTTCCGAGCCGGCCGCAAGCCTATGTTACGCGCGGACTTGTTTTGCAGGCCCAGCAAAAACTCGACGATGCGATTCAGGACTATCGCCGGGCTCTGGACATCGCACCCAAAATGGCCGCGGCGAGCCTGGATCTTGCGCAGGCACTGGAGCAGAAAGCCCGATGGGATGAAGCGCTAGCTGTTTTGAAGATTGGTGTTGGCGCCCACCCCCAGGATCCTGACCTGCTTACGGCGTATGGAACAGCGCTCACGGCGAACGACGATGTGGTCGAGGCAGATTTTGCCCTTCGGGCGAGCCTTGCGGTGCGTGCGGAAGATCCCGCAACTCTCTATGAACTTGGTGAGGTGCAGCGCCGCGAGGGCAAGTTCGGGGAAGCACTCTCAACTCTGCGGCGGGCGCACCAGTTGAATCCAACGGACACGGATACGTCTCTCGCGCTAGCGAATGTCCTCCTCGAAACGGGAAACGCCGAAGAAGCAAAGCCCCTGATGGAGGCGGCGGCCGCAACGCAGATGAACAACCCAGTTTTTTTGCTTCTGCAGGCAAACGCATTGATCAGTTCCGGTCATCAAGGAGAGGCCGAGCCGCTCCTGGAGAGTGCGCTGGCCGTGCGGCCGGATTATCCGGAGGCGTCGGCTGCACTCGCGCTGGTGCAACTTGGATCGGGGAAGTTCAACGACGGGATCGCTATTGTGGAAAAAGCGTTAGCGGCGCATCCGAAGAATGCGGAACTGCATAACAGCTACGGATTACTCCTGATGGCCACCAACAAAATGGCGGAAGCGCAGCAGGAGTTTGAGAAAGCCTTGTCACTCCGGCCTGGATACCCCGACGCGCTTGCAAATCACGCAATCGTCTTGGCCCACCAGCATCGCGAAGCAGAAGCGATTCTCGAGTTTCAACAAGTGCTCGCAATGAACCGCAAACATCTGAAGGCCCAGGCCAACCTGGCTGCGACACTTCTCTCTGCAAAGCGATACGATGAGGCCGCGGAAGGTTTTCGCCAGGCGATTGCGCTGGATCCGAAGGACTCCGACCTCTACACAGGTCTCGGCCTAGCACTCCAGAAGTCCGGGCATGAAGCCGAGGCAAAAAAGGCGTATGCGACCGCGAGTGCCCTGGCGGCTCATACAAACAACTCGGCCGGTCAAAAGCCGTAATCGCAGAGCACCACGGCTCATGCCTGGCTGGCCCGAACTGCCGCGCGCTTTACACTGCACATGACGAAACGTATAGTAAATGCAGGCACCCGCATTTTGAATACTCCTGCGTGAGGTCTGCACATGATTGGCTGGGTCATCCTTGGTCTTCTCATCATCATCGTTATTTTTGTCATCGGCATGTACAACGGCCTGGTCCGGCTCAAGGTGCAATGCGACAACGCCTGGGCCGACATTGATGTCCAACTAAAGCGCCGCTATGACCTGATCCCCAATCTCGTCGAGACGGTAAAAGGCTACGCGGGGCACGAGAAAGGCACTCTGGAAGCGGTGATCAACGCGCGCAATCGTGCGATGACGGCCACCGGTCCGGCCGACAAAGCCGCCGCGGAAAATATGCTCACGGGCGCGCTGAAGAGCCTATTCGCGCTGTCCGAGGCTTATCCGCAGCTCCGCGCCATCGAGAGCTTCACGTCCCTACAGAATTCGCTGTCACAGATTGAAGATACCGTGCAGAATGCGCGGCGCTACTACAATGCGGTGGTCCGCGACCTGAACACCAAGATCCAGCAATTCCCCACCAACATTTTCGCGGGTATGCTCGGCTTCAAACCGCGCGAGTTCTTCGAAGTCACAGCGCCTGCCGAGAGGGAAGCCCCCAAGGTCAGCTTCAGCGCTCCTTCGGCATAACCCTTCGCCGAAACATGCGCTTTCCGTTTCCACGCAAAGCCTTTCGACTGCCCTCGGCACGCCTGCCGTTCAGGGCGCTTTGTTTCCTCACTTTGCTGGGCATTGCTGCCCTGCCTGCGTTCTCACTCACAACTCGAGAACTGCGCATCGAGAAATTCGATGCCCAGATCAGCGTGCTGCCCAGCAGCACGATTGACGTCACCGAATCCATCACCGCGCATTTTATCGGCGGACCATGGCACGGACTGTATCGCGAGATTCCCGTCGAATACGTGACGGCGCAAGGAATGAACTACACCTTGTTCCTGGACGTGAAGCAGATCACGGACGGCAACGGCCACGCGCTGAAGTACGAGACGAGCCGGGAGCGGCATTATCTGAAGCTCAAGATTTACGTTCCCGGCGCCGACAATTCCCTCAAGACAATCGTCATTGAGTACACCGTCGCCGACGGGCTGAAATACTTTGACGACCACGACGAGCTCTACTGGAACGTCACTGGCGACGAATGGGACGTGCCGATCGGCTCCGCATCCGCGACAGTCACGCTGCCCGTGGGCACCACCAACATTCGCGCGAAGGCGTTTACCGGCGCTTACCGGTCCCGCGGCGAGGATGCAGAAACCCAGGTGGTAGGAAACGGCGTCGAGGTTCATACGACGAATCCGCTGGCTTTCCACGAAGGACTGACGGTTGCCGTCGCGTTCGACAAAGGCTTCGTCCACGAGCCGACTTTCGCTGAGAACATATCGCTTTTCCTGCGGAGCAATTGGCCGCTTGTTTTTCCGTTTCTGGCTTTCTTGGGGATGTTCTGGCTGTGGTGGAAGACCGGCCGCGATCCGCGCCTGCGGCCGATTGCCGCACAGTACGAACCCCCGGACAAACTCACTCCCGGGGAAGTGGGCACGCTGATTGATAATTCCGTGGATATGAAGGACATCACCGCCTCGATCGTGGATCTTGCCGTGCGAGGCTATCTGACCATCGAGGAAAAGCAAAAAGAACACATGATGGGACTGTGGTCCGACAAGGACTACGTCTTTCACTCGAAGAAGCCGGCGGCGGAGTGGACCTCGCTGAAACCGCATGAGCAGGAGCTTTTGGCGGGCTTATTCAGCGATGGCGCTGCCACGGATGTTTCCCTCGCTGAACTGCATAACACGTTTTACAAAAATATTCCGGGAATCAAGAACGACATCTTTGCTGCGCTTGTCTCCGACGGGTACTATCGCCAGCGGCCAGACAGCGTTCGCAGTACCTATATTGGCGCCGGGCTGGTCGTGGGGTTCCTCTCCATCTGGGGCGGCCCGATTGTTGCGAGAAATCTCGGGATGGCGCCGTTTACGTTCATCCTTGCGGGTATTCTTACTGCTGCGGTCATCTGCGGCTTCGGCTGGTTCATGCCGGCCCGCACGGTGACGGGCGCGCGCACGCTCGAAGGGATTCTCGGCTTCGAGGATTTCCTTGCTCACGTGGAGGCCGATCGCTTCAACCGCATGATCAAGACTCCGGAGATGTTTGAAAAATTCCTTCCATACGCAATGGCGCTTGGCGTCGAGAAAAACTGGAGCAAAGCGTTCCAGAATATTTACACGCAGCCCCCAAGCTGGTATCAAGGCAGCTTCGGCCCGCAGTTTTACGCCTTCAATTTCGTCAACAGCTTGAACGCGATGTCCATGCAGACGGGAAGTGTTATGGCTTCCGCGCCTCGAAGCTCAGGCGGGTCGGGCTTTGGCGGGGGCGGCGGATTTTCCGGTGGGGGTTTCGGCGGCGGTGGAGGAGGCGGCTTCTGAAGAAAGTGCAGCGAGACCAGAGCCTGTGGAAAATCCGCGAATAGTATCCCCCAAGTACCGCTTAATCAGCGGCGGACATGCCTGTGGTTCCGCCCCCCCAACCTCCGGGCAGCAGAAACCTCAAATTTAGGACTTGTTCCCGCCGCCGCTCTTCCTCCATGTGACGCTTCCTCGCCGTCAGCAGATCTTCCAGGGAAACCAACCCCAGAAACCTGTCACTATCCCGTTCCACGACGGCTACCCGGGTCACTCCCTTTTCCGCCATGCGGTAGACCACGGCGCGAAGCGGTTCGTCAGGGTAGGCCTTGACAGGATGCAGTTCGACGACCTCTTCGAGTCTCCGTCCGAGTGCCGCGTCGCCTTCACGCTCCATCCGTAGATAAATTCCGCTTCGCGTCAAGATGCCGATCAACTCTCCGTGGGGTCCCAACACCGGAAATAAACGCTGCTTTTGCCCCTTATCCGCCTTCAGCAATGGCAAAACTTCGAACAGCGCGTCCTGGGCGTAGAGGACCATCACATTCGGCCTCATAACTTCACGAACATAGAGAAGCTCCAAAGGATCAACCGCATACTCGCAAGTTAGATGGTACCCGCGGCGAGCCACTTTCTCCGTGAGAATGGACCGCTTCAATAGGAGCGTTGACGCCGCATACGCAGCAACGCTGCCCAAGAGCAAGGGTAAAAGCATATTCCAATCGTGCGTCACCTCGAGGGTGAAGATAATGGCCGTCATGGGCACGCGCAGCGTTCCACTCAAGACTCCTGCGATTCCAATCAGCACCCAGAACCCTGGCCCCATCTCAGGGAATCCATAGGAAAGCAACGCACCTAGCGCACCGCCAATCATCATCACCGGCGCCAACACGCCACCCGAGGTGCCTGAGCCCAAGTCCACGGACCACATCACCCACTTCACAATCAGCACACCGAAAATGAGGTGCCATGCTCTTCCGCCCTGGACCAATTGCCCAATCACATCGTATCCAACACCCAGAGCGGGTGGGAAAATCAGCCCGCCAAGCCCTACCACGATTCCCCCGATTGCTGGCCACCACATCCAGTGAACGGGCAGTTTTGCGAATAAATCCTCGAACATGTACACGGAATTGGAGAGCGGAATCGCCAGGATGCCGCAAGCGATGCCAGCTACAACGGAGCAGAGCAGAACCAAAGGAGAAGAAGTCGAGGGGTGCACGAAGGAGGGAAACAATGGCCCGTCGCCCAATAAGAAATGTCTAAGCAGTGCGGCTGTAGCGCTGGCCATCGCTACGGGAATAATGCTCCGTGGTTTTCTCTCGAACAGGAGCAGTTCGATGGCCAGCAGCACGGACGCAATCGGTGCCGCGAACGTCGCGCTCATCCCCGCTGCGGCTCCCGCCACGAGCAGCGTTTTACGCTCCGCGCTCGTGAGGTGGAACATTTGCGCCACCATGGAACCAAAAGCCCCGCCGGTCATGATGATCGGGCCCTCTGCGCCGAAGGGACCTCCCGTGCCGATCGCCACCGCCGCCGAAATTGGCTTGAGAATTGCCACTTTCGGCTCGATCCGGCTCCCGCCGAGCAAAATAGACTCGATCGCCTCTGGGATGCCGTGACCTCGAATGCGATCTGAACCATAGCGCGCCATAAATCCCACAAGGATCGCGCCCAGTACAGGTACAAATACCGCGAGCCAACCAAGATGATGACCTGCGGGTGACGCAGTCGCAGTCGAAAATCTTCCGTAGTAGGAAAGGTTTGTGAAGAGTGCGATCAATCGGAGCAGGATCAAAGCAAAACACGCCCCTCCCGCTCCGATTGGAATTGCCAAGAGCGTGATCCATAGTGCTCGCGGAGCTACCGTGAAATCGCCCAGTTCCTCCGGCTGCGCCCCTGCATGCGGCTTCACGTTTTTGTGACCCGCCGCGGCATCATTCTTTTTGTTCAATGGGATCCTCTCGCGAATTCACGGAATACCCTGGATGGATGGCATTGGCACAGGCGGTAAAACGAAGCCTGCCTCTGATCGGAATTAATCGGCCGTTTTCGTT
This sequence comes from Candidatus Acidiferrum sp., assembly GCA_035516615.1. GTDB lineage: Bacteria > Acidobacteriota > Terriglobia > Acidiferrales > UBA7541 > Acidiferrum. The sequence continues at coordinate 25,815 of DATJAD010000007.1, read as the reverse complement.
GCGCGGCGCTTTGCACCTCCGTGGTGGCCGTTGCGGTTCCGTTCCAGGAGGGCCTGAATCGCGGAGACCAGCGCGGCTCCGCTCGCGCGCAATTCGCTGATCCGCTTCACAGCGACCTGATCCAGAAGCCTTTGCCCCCGCGGCAAAAGCAAGATCAGAACCTGCCTGCGATCTTCCTGGCTCCGCTTTCTCCGCACGTAGCCGTGCTTCTCCAGGCGGTCAATCAGTTCCACAGCACTGTGATGTTTCAAAGCGAGTCTCTCGGCGAGCGTGCGGATGGAGGCCTCAGTATTTGCGGGGAGACCGCGAATCGCCAGCAGCATGAGGTATTGCTGGGGTTCCAGGCCCGCGATCCGGGCCGCTGCGTCCCCCTCCCGGAGAAACAATCGGATACGGTAGCGGAGTTCGGACAACGCGCGGTATTCTGCGTTAGTGATTTCCGTCGCCATGTTTTCAATTCTATCGTAGAGCGATATAACTTGCCAGCGCCCCCGCCGTCCCGGTGCGATATAGTCACCCGGCCAGAGAGTTTGTGGCAGGGCTTAGCCACCGTTTCCTCCGAGGATCAACCCAGAAGCAGGGAGAATGTTTTGGAGATGTCACTTTCAGGGAGATTCAGAGAGGTTTCCGAAAGGCTTTCTGTGTTTTGTAATGTTCGTAGCCGTGCCGTTCATAGAAGCCATGGGCGCGCTCGCGGATCACGTTGGATCGGACGGACAGTTCTTTGCAACCCTGCTTCTTGGCCCATCGTTCCGCCGCTTGCAGTAGCATCCATCCCGCCCCGGCGCTTCGATTCGTCTCCGCCACGACCAGGCCATTGACCTCGGCGCGCAAATCCAATTCAAGCAGCGGCTCGACGCTCACATGGATCCACGCAATCACGCCGTCTCCCGGCAAATCGGCGACAAGGACGGCATGCTGGGCTTCAGGTTTCAGGCTCTTCAGGCGTTTCTTCATCTGAGCCGCGGTGGCCGGATAACCCAGCTGGCCGCTGAGCTCCGCCAGCTTCACTGCGTCCCCCAGGCGCGCACGCCTTACTTTCGGTTTCCCAGGCTTTTCCCCAGCCATGGCTTACGCTGCCTTCTTCCGCAAGCGCTTTTGCACTGCGCTGCTCCGCAACTCGCGCAGCGCATCCGATGCGATCCAGCGCGCCGGCCTCGAATCCTGCTCGTGAATCTCTTCCGCTGCTCTTATTGCCGCTCCGTTCAGTGTCTTGTTCCTCTTGCCGATGTTACGCAGCGCCCAATTCACGGCTTTGCGCACGAAATTGCGCTCATCCCACGCTTGGCGGGCCAGGAGGGACAGCACGCGTTTGAATTTTGCATCCGGCGCTGCTTTATCGCGGTACGCCAGATACGCGATCAGTGCAAACCCGGCTCTCTTTTCAAACTCTGCTTTCCGGCTGGTCCATCGAATTGCTTTTTCCCACGCTGGCTTGGCAAACACAAAAAGATGGCAGCAGGTCCCATCGCAAATATCCCAATTATCGAAATCGCGAACCCAGCTTTCCATCTGTTTGCCGGTTACGCGCGTTGGATCGTCGATCATCCCGGCAAGAATCCGCGCATCGTGCACGCTCGTCGTCCACAGCTTCACGGCCAAAGCATGATTCCGTCCGATGCGGCGCGCCAACTCGTCCATTTTCGGCTTTGACACGCCATAAACGTTCTTCGCGACGATTCCAAACCCCGCCATTCCGTCGACGTTCCTTTTTGTGCCCAGCTTTCTCAGTTCTCGCAAAACAACGGCACAAGTCCACCGTCCAGATTTCGCGGAGCTCTTCTGTCTAAAACGTCTTGTCGGAATCGAGGAGAATCGTGACCGGCCCTTCATTCACCAACTCCACGGACATCATGGCCTGGAAAACGCCCATCGCCACTGGAACTCCAATCCGGCGCAGCGCTTCACAAAATTCCTCGTAAAGGCTTTTGGCCAGCTCAGCCGGCGCCGCAGAAATAAAACTCGGCCGCCGTTGCCCGCGCGCGTCGCCATAAAGAGTAAACTGGGAAACGACCAGAGCGCTGCCTCTCGCGTCCAGGAGAGAGCGGTTCATTTTTCCCTGATCGTCTTCGAAGATACGGAGATTCGCGACTTTTTCCGCGAACGCTGCAGCTACCGCGGAAGAGTCCTCACGTCCAACGCCCAGCAGGACCATCAAACCTGCGCCGATATCGCCCATGACACCGCCTTCCACGGTAACTCGCGCACGGCTGACTCTCTGCACGACTGCTCTCATTGGTGAAACTCAGAACAGCGCCTGTTGACTCTGAGTCATCGGTTTCCGCGGAATCATTTCCGGCCATTCCGCCGCATTGTACGCAAAGACCGCAAGGACCTGCGCTCCTTCGGTCAAATCGTCCCACCGCACGCGGTCCAGCGTATCCGCCTGCGAATGATGCGTATTGTTGTAATCCGCTGGATCCTGAATGCACCAGAAACCCGGCACCCCGGCCTGGTCAAATGGCACGTGATCCGAGCCGCCCTCGCTGCGCAAGCTCGGTTCGTGCAGTCCGATGGATTTGTCCTTCGCTAAAGGGTATAGGATGCGGTCCATGGTTTCTTCAGCGGCGTAGTTGTGCATCAAGCCGACGGTCAGCACTTTCCCCGTGCCCGTGTCGTCAATCAGCACGCCGGAAATCTTGTCCAACTCGTCCTTGTGCGCGGCCACATACGCTCGCGATCCGTTGAGTCCTTGTTCTTCTCCCGTAAAGAGCACAAACCGGATCGTCCGTTTGGGTTTCACACCGAGCTTTTGCAGCGCCCTCGCCGCCTCAAGAACGGCCATCGCTCCCGTGCCGTTGTCCGTTGCGCCGGTTCCCAAGTCCCATGAATCTAGGTGCGCACCGATGATGACTACTTCATCCGGCTTTTCGCTCCCGCGAATTTCCGCGACCGTGTTGTACACGGTGACCGGCATTCCGCTGAATGATCCGCCGATATTCACCTCGGCTTCCACCGGACCATCGTCCAGCAACTGCCAGATCAATGTAGCGTTCTCCCTCGCCATGTACGCCGCCGGAACCGGCCCTTGCCCGTACTCGCGCGACATTCCGCCCATGTTCATCAGCCCGTACATTTTCTCCGATGCGAGCAGCACCGCGCCCACTTGCTCTTCCTGAAAGAATTTCATTTCCGCCAGGATCAGCCTGTACCTTGCACGAAAGTCATTCAGTGGCGTTTCCTTGGGATGATCCAGGGGCAAGCTTCCTTCGAGGAATGGCGTCAGCAGCGGATCATCCGGCGGGACCATTTCCGTCGGCCGATCCAGCACCACGATTGCTCCCTTCAGCTTGCCTTTGAACTTCTGAAGTTCATCCTCGCTCTTCACGCTCACCGCCACAATAGGCCCGCGTACGGTGCCATTGGTGCCCGGCGACCATCCTGCCGCAGCCAGCGTCAGCCCATGGACCGCCGGCGCAAGAATGCTTCCGCTCGCTCCCCATCCCTCGCCGCGCGACCAACTGTTCGCGATAGTCCACGGCTCTAGATGAGCATCCGCGTATCCCAGCCCTCGAAACTGTTGCTGGGTCCAGTGGCTTGCCTGGTCCAATTGCGGCGAGCCGGTCAGGCGCGCGCCGATCCTTGCCGTGAGATAGGTCAAATCCGCTCTCAGTTGCGGTTCGTCAGCTTTCATTTGCGCAATGATTTTTTCATCCATTTCCGCGACGGGATCCGGTTTTGTCCCGGCGCCGTCAGCCGCCGTTTCCGTCGGGTGGCTCGGCATCGCCCTGCGTGGCATCATCTCCGGAAGTTCCGCCGTGTTGTACGCCCATGCCGCCAGCACTTTCGCTCCTTGATTCAAATCGTCCGGCCAAACTTTATCGAACGTGTCGGACTGGCTGTGATGCGTCTTCGAATATTCGGCTCCATACTGCATGCACCAAAAGCCCGGCACGCCGGCCTCATCGAAGGACGCGTGGTCCGTCCCAAACGATCGCGCCATGCTTGGCTCGAGCAACTTCAGAGCGCCAAGCGGCGCCAGCACCTGGTCCACAAGTTCGCGATCCTGGTAGTTGTCATGCAGTCCCAGCGCCAGCACGCGGCCCGTCCCCGTGTCATGCACCAGCACCCCCGAAATCTTGGCCAGATCATTCTTGTGCGCCTGCACGTACATCTTTGACCCAACCAGCCCTTCTTCTTCGCCGGTGAACAACACGAAGCGAATCGTCCGCTTGGGTTTCAGGTTCAATTTTGAGAGAGCCCGCGCGGCTTCGAGAACCGCCGCCGTACCCGTTCCGTTGTCCGTCGAGCCCGTACCCAAATCCCACGAATCCAGATGCGCTCCGAGAATCGCCACCTCATCGGGGTTCTCGCTCCCGCGAATTTCTCCAACAGTATTGGAAACTTGTTCCGGCTTCGCGCTGAACGAGCTCGTGATATTGACCGCCACCTCCACCGGCCCATGCTTCAGCAATCGCCAGATCAGGCGGTAGCCTTCTCCGGTCACAAACGCCGTTGGAATCTCGCCCTTGTCGAATTTTTCGCCCCCGATGCCCGTCATGTTCAGTAGCGCATGCGGCTTGCCAGAATCCCGCAATACCACCGCCACGCCTTCTTTCTTGAAAAAATCATTTCGCGCGCGAACCACAGCAAGGAACGCCGCATACGGCGATACGGCCGGCTGCCCTTCCGGTGGAGGCGGCGCCTGCATCGGACGCAAAATCACGCCGTACGGATTGTCCGGCGCAGGCGGAGATAGGCTTTCTGGCTCCTGGTAAATCACGATCGCGCCCTTCAGCTTCCCTTTGAATTTCTCAAAGTCCTCTTTCCTCTTTGCATCGAAATACACCACCGTCCCGCGCACCTCGCCTTTTGTCGCCGGCGACCATCCCGCAGCGGCAATCGTCAGCGGATGCTCCGCGGGCACAATAATTCTCGCGGTGGCTGTGCCGCGCGTCCACGCATGCGCGATAGTCCACGGTTCCTGGTGCACGTTCGTCAGGCCGTATTTCTTCATCGTTTCCGCGGCCCATTCGTTCGCGCGCTGCAGCTGCGGCGAACCCGTGAGCCGCGGACCGATCGCGTCCGAGAGATACTCGAGATTCTGTGCCGCTTCGCTGTGCTGCTGGATTTCGTTCAGGATCTGCTCATCCGCGGCCGCAAACGGGCTCGCCGCTGCCGGGGTTCGCTGCGCCAGTCCTTCGTGCGCCACAAACACCCCGAGCACCGCCACAAACACTACAGCTGCAATTCGGCGTGAATTCATCCTCGCCCTCGCTTCCGAATCGTGGTTCCTGGAAACAATTTATGATTTTCATTCTGAAAAGACAGTCCGCCAACCTGCGCTATCCCTTGGATGTAATCTTCCCCACCGCGCGTTTCACACTTCTGCCGGTGCGTCGCTTTGCTCTGGGCACGTGCTGGCACGCCGGGCAAAAATAGCTGCTGCGCCCGGCAACGATCACCCGCCGGATCATCGCCCCGCACCGGAAGCACTTTTTCCCCTCGCGCCCATAGGCCCGATGGTGCCGCTGATATTCTCCCGGCTGGCCTTCCGCGTCAAGAAAGTCGGAAATGGAGGAGCCCCGCAGCGCGATCGCGTTTCGCAAAATGGCCTGCAGCGCCCGTCGCAATGCTTCCGCCTTTTGCACACTCAAATTTGCTCCAAGCATCGCCGGATGGATTTTCGCCAGCCATAAGCTCTCGTCCGCATAGATATTCCCAACGCCGCGCAGCACGCTCTGGTCCAGCAGCAGCGCTTTGATCCGCGCCCGCCTTCCGCGGAACTGTTCCGCGAACTCTTCCGAAGTGATCTCCAGCGGATCCGCACCGAAACGCTCCAGTTCCACTCCGAGCGGCGCTCTTTCGAGGTACGCCATCCTCCCGAATCGCCGCGGGTCCGTGTAGCGCAGCTCTCTTCCATCATCCAGTAGGAATGTCACGTGGGTGTGCTTCTCGTGCGGCCGCGCGGCGAGGCTCGGCGCCAGATTTCCCGTCATGCCCAGATGAACGAGCAGCGCGGCGGAAGCGCTTTCTCTCGTCTCACTCCCGAAATCCTTGGCGACGCCCTCGCTGCAGCTCGCCGTTCCATTCGCCTCTGATAATCGCAACAGCATGAACTTTCCGTACCGCTCCACCCGCTCAATCCTCCTCCCGGGAAGCTGCTGTTCGATCGCGGCGGGATCATCAATGAAGTCTGTCTTGCCCATGGTCACGGACAAAATTCGGCGGCCCGCAATCGCTTGCTGCAGGCCCCGCGCTACGGTCTCGACTTCGGGAAGTTCCGGCATGTCACCCCAAAGCTACCACACTGCGATTCCTCCCCGCGCGGTGCCGAAAAACAGGAGCCGCGCAGAAGTATTCTCCCGCGCGACTCTTTTTAAATTATGAAGAATGACTTCTGCTCTGCGGCTGGTCGCTCTTCGCCGATTTCCGCTCCCAATCCTTAGTGCTGATGGTAGTTCGGATAGGCCGGCGGCCCTGGAATCACCACCGGATGCTTCTTCAGCTCCTCCAGTGTAACCTGTACCGCCTTCTCCAATTGCGGATCGTGCCCCGTAGCCACCGACGCCGGATCGTTTTCCACCTCGATGTCGGGCGCGATGCCGTGATTTTCCACTTCCCACTGTCCGTGCAATCCAAAGATCGCCACGCGGGGAGCTGTCACCATTCCGCCGTCCATCAGCTGGGGATACCCGTAAATTCCCACGAGTCCTCCCCACGTCCTTGTGCCGACGAGTAGCCCCACCTTGTCCTGCTTGAACATCCATGGCAGCGCATCGCCGCCTGATCCGGACATTTCGTTGATCACCATGGTCTTCGGCCCGTAGATTTGCGCTAGCGGCGAACAGAACTCCTGTCCTTCCCGCGAAATGGCGCAATTCCTCAGCGGCCGCTCGAGCAAGTCAATGATGTAGTCCGCGATTTGCCCGCCGTGATTGTAGCGCTCGTCAATAATCGCCCCTTCTTTGCCCACTTGCGCGAAGTAATAACGATTGAAATTGAGATAGCCTCCCGTCGCAGTGTCCGGCACGTGCACGTAAGCGAGCTTCCCGCCGCTCAGCTTGTCCACCATCCGGCGGTTGTCTTCTTCCCACGCGCGGTTTCGCAGTGCGAACTCGTTCGCCACGGGCACGACCGTCAATTCGCGTGCGCCCGTACCGTCCGGGTTCGGTCCAACCTTGATCTTCACCTGCATCCCCGCGGTGTTCTGGAAGAACTTGTACACCGACTCCGGAGGCCGAACTTCCTCTCCGTTCACCTCAAGCAAGTACTCTCCCACTTTGACATCCACTCCGGGCTGCGTCAGTGGAGCTTTCAGGCGCGGATTCCAGTTTTCGCCGTCGAAAATCCGCGCGAACCGGTAGCGGCCGTTTTCCACCTTGTAGTCTGCTCCGAGGAGTCCAACGGAAACTTTCTTCGCCTCCGGAATATCTCCGCCTCGAATGAACATATGCCCGACGGTGATATTTCCCAGCATCTCCTCGAAAAGGTGGTTCAGGTCTTCGCGCCCTCCCACGCCCTTTAAGTAAGGCGCATATTTCCTCTCCGTTTCGGCCAGGTTCAAACCGTGCAAGTGTGGATCGTAGAAGAAATCGCGCTCGATTCGCCAGACTTCGTGATACATCTGGTTCCATTCCGCGCGCGGATCCACATAGACTTCGATGTCGTCGGTCTTCAGCATTCCTTCGCCCGGTTTCGGCGCAGCCTTGGCATCCGCGATAAACCAGTGCCCCGCCGGACCGAAGCCCTTCCGGTACAAAACCTTTTCGCCATTTGCAGAAACCGCGAAATCGCTCACGCCGCTCAGGAAAGGTTCTGTTTTTCTATCCTTCAGGTCGAACTTGGAGACGCTCACCGCGGTTGGTTCCTGCAACTCCGGCACGTCCGGTATTTCCCCCAGGAATAGCGTGCCCGCTTTGCCTCGGTCCAATCCAACGTAGTTCGCCGCCTTGATCGGCAGCGCCACGATCCGCTGCAGGATGCCATCGAAGTCAATGGTGACCTTGACGGCTTCTTCCTTTTTCTCGCCTTCCTTCTTTTCTGCTTCTTTTCCCTTCTCACCTTCCTTGGTGGTTTCGTCCTTCTTTGCTGCCGCAACTTTCTCTTCGTCGCTCTCCGGTTCAACAGGCGTTGGTTCGCCTTTCTTCAGCACCACCGCATACACGCTCCGCAGAATCGGATGCTGGAAACTTGAAAGATCGAGCCAGCCGATCGAGAGCCCGAGATCCGTGCTGGCCGCGAAGTACAACAGCTTTCCGCCATTGTCGAAAACGGGAAAGCGCGCGTCGCTCAACCCATCGGTGATCTGGCTGCTCTTTCCGCTTTCGATCGAATACGCGAATATCGCGGAAAGGTGGTTCTCCAGCAGCCGGTCGTAGCTCAGCCATTTGCTGTCGGGAGACCAGCTGAGCGAAAAGTCGAAAGATGGATCGTCATAAGGATTCGTATCCACCTTCACCGGGGTCCCTTTGGCGATATCCACGTACCAGAGGTTTAAACGCTTGTCCGTGTATGCAATCATCTTGCTGTCCGGAGACCATGTCGGTTTGTAGAAGAAAGAAGGAGGGTTCCCCAGGTTGATTTTCTTCACGGTGCCCAATCCGGACTGATCTTCCAGGTGCAGCGCGTATTCGCCCGATTCGTCCGAGAAATACGCAATCCACTTCCCGTCTGGCGACCATGCCGGATCGCGCTCCTCCACTGCAACCGTCCTCGTCAGGTCCCGCGCATCGCCCTTATCCGAAGGCACCGTCACGATTTCGCCCCTCGCTTCGAACACCGCTCGCGCTCCGGTCGGCGAAATCCCCTCATTGCGAAGCTTGTCGCCCACTTTTTCGAAATGCGGCCGCGTCGCCGGCAGATCTCCCGCGATCCGAATGTCCACTTGCTTGGCTTGTCCGCTCTTCAAATCCAGGATGTAAATTCCGCCAAACTGCTCGTAAACCAGCGCACCCGGCCCACCGGACAGCGATTTCAAATCCAGTCCGGCGTTCTGCAGCACTTGTTTCACCGTTTTCGTCTTCGTGTCATAAGCAAAGATCGTCACCGGTCCGTTCCGGTCGGACAGGAAATACACCATGTCGCCAATCCATACAGGGTAGGAGTCATTCGAATTCTCCCGCGGCACTTTCACGAGCGAAAGATCGCTGAGCTTCACGATGTAAATCGGAGTCGTTTGCCCGCCACGGTAGCGCTTCCAGGCCTTCTGCCACTGGAAATTCGGCACGTAGGCGAAATCCGAGCCATCCGGCGAATACGATCCTTCGAGAGCGCGCCACATTGGTAAAACGTCCGGAACACCTCCCTCCGCGGGCACGGTGTAGAGCCGCGTGAAATCCGCGTACGCTTCGCGTCCCGAAACAAACAGCACGTCCTTCCCGTCGTTCGTCCAGCCTACGGGCGCATCGTCACCCGGATGCCATGTTAGCCGCTTCGGCGTGCCGCCTTCGGCGGGCATCACATAGACGTCCCGGTTGCCATCGTACTCGCCGGCAAATGCGATCCACTTCCCATCCGGTGAAAAAACCGGGTCGTTTTCGTGGCCTTCAGTGGTCAGTTGCCGGGCTTCCCCGCCCTCGCGCGAAACGCTCCAGAGATATCCGCCGTAAACGAACACCACCTGCGTCTTGCTCAGCGTGGGCTCCTGCACCAACAGCGGCGTTTCTTCCGCCGCCAGAACTACGTTGCCCTGGAGGGTGAGCCCCGCGCACACTAACACCGCCACGATCAAGACTGGGATTCGAAATCGCATCGTTCCTCCTGAAGTACTCTCTGCCTTGCAAAATTCCTTCGCACGCGGGTGCGGTGCGATCCTTGGCATGAGCGATTAACCTTGTTCTCCGCTCCTGGGTCGCTGGTCACTTCCCTGCCGGCCAAAAGCCCGGCTTGCTGATCTTCTGCTCGTCCTCTTGTGCCGCGTATTTTTTCACTTCGGACCCGATTTCCGATGCTTTGCCGATCAGCACAAACACCAGGTTGTCCCTCGGAAAATGCTTTGCGATCACCTTGTCCGCGATTTCAGGTGTCACTGCGTCAATTCTGGCTTCCAACTCATTAATCTCGCTGTCGTCCAGTCCATAAAACTCGTCCGCGGCAATCTGCCGCGCCAGTTGCCCTGACGTTTCAATTCGCGGAGGAAACTGTCCCTTGATGTAGCTCTTCGCCGACTCCAGTTGAGCAGGAGTCACTCCGTTCTTGTGAAATTCATCCAGCACCTTCAGCATCAGGTCAATCGCCTGTACTGTCGTCGCGTTTTTTGTGAAACTCCCCATGACAAACGCGCCCGGTTCCTTCCGCGAATCAAAGTAGGAGTAAGCGCCGTAGGAATATCCGGACTCCACGCGCAGCGCCTCATTCAACAATGATGTAAATCGCCCCCCAAAAATCGTATTGACCACGCGAATCGCCACCCGGTCGGGGTCGTTCACTCTTGTTCCCACGTTTCCAACGGCGAAATAGGTCTGCGTCGCGTCCGGCTTGTCCACTAGCAGCAAACGCTTGCCATTTACTTCCGTTGCAACGGGAATCTTCTCTGCCGGCGCCGCCTTTGCAGGCCATGCTCCAAGCGTTGCTTCGAGTTTTTTCTTCATTTCGGCGGCGTCGAACTGCCCAGCCACTGCCAGAATCGTGTTTCCCGGCGAGTAATTTGTCTCGTAGAACTTCATGATGGCATCGCGCTTGATGTTCTTCAGCGTGACTTCGTCGCCGCCTTCGGGCCTCCCATAGGGATTCATTCCGAACAAATAGCCGTTGTAATACGCCCCCAGCACGGAATCCGGATCGTCCTTCGACGCCTTCACCGCATCAATGCTCTGCGCCAGCAACTTGTCCACTTCTTCCTGTGGAAACGTCGGCTGCAGCACGGCATCGGAGAAGAGATCCAGCCCCTTGTCGAGATCCTTCGTCAAAAACTCCGCCGAGATGTAGGTGAAGTCGCTCCCAGCGCCCGCGTCGAACGATCCGCCGATGTAATCCAGGTCCGCCGCGAACTGTTCCGAGGTACGCTTTTTGGTTCCCTTATGCAGCAGCCCCGCCGTAACGGAAGCCAGCCCGGATTCACCCAGCGGATCCGCCGCCGCTCCGGTTTTCACGATGGCATAGAAGTTGACCAGCGGCACGCCTTGCTTATGCAGCAGAAGAATCGTCAGACCGTTTTTCAGCACGATCTTTTCATGCGGAGGCAAATGCAATCCCTGCGCCAATGAACCGCAAGCCAGCAGCAGTCCTGCGACAGCCAAAAGGAGGAGACGTTGCGAGACTCGGTTTCTCATTGCTTTGCTTTTTCCTCCTTTTCCGGCAACAACGTCGCGACGGTCCTGTTGTTCGCGCCAAAATATTTTTCCGCCACCCGCTGCACGTCCTCTTTTGTCACCGCCCCATAATTCTTCGCCGCGTCAAATAATTTCGTGTAGTCCCCGAAGAACACTTCGTACGTCCCGATTGTGTTTGCCCGCCCGTTGATCGTTCTCATCTGGTGATAAAACTCCACCAACCGGATATTTTTCGCTTTCTGCAGTTCCTCGTCCGTGATCGGCGCCGTCTTTGCCTTGTCCAGCTCCTCGTAGATTTCTTTTTCGCATTGCGCAGGATCCACGCCCTGCTTTGGCTGCGCTTCGATGATCACCAGCGTGGGATCAAACGCCGGCGGCACATAGGAAGTGACGTACAGCGCGATCTGGTCCTTATCCACCAGCCGCCGGTACATCCGCGAGCTCTCTCCATCGAAAAGCACCGTCCGCAAAAGATTCAGCGCGTAAAAATCCGGACTATTCGTCTGCGGAACATGGTAGGCGATCATCAGCAGCGGCAGTTGCGCCTGCTTGTGTACCACCAGCCGCCGTTCTCCTAACTGTTCCGGCTCGACCGTCGTCACCGGCGGTGGTGGCGCGTGCGAAGGAATCGGTTCGATATATTTTTCGCAAAGCCCGAATACTTCTTCCGGCGTCACGTCCCCCACCACCACCATCGTCGCGTTGCTCGGCGAATAGCCCATTTCGAAGTGGTGCTTCAGGTCCGCCATCGTCCAGTGCTCGATGTCGCTCGTCCATCCGAGCACCGGCCACTGGTAGGGATGCGCGATGAACGCCGTGGCCCACAGCTGCTCGTCCAGCAGCCCTTCGTCATCGTTGTCCACGCGAAGCCGCCGCTCGCTCGCCACCACTTGCCGCTCCGAGGCGATCTTCTTCGGATCGAACGACAAATACTCGATGCGATCCGCTTCGATATCGAAAATCAGCGGCATCGCCGAATGAGGAAACCAATCCTGGTACACCGTATCGTCCCGCGTCGTGTACGCGTTGTTCGAACCCCCGTTGGCCTCCATCACCTTGTCCAACTCGCCAGGGCCGTATTTCTTTGCCCCGTTGAACATCATGTGTTCGAAGAAATGCGACAAACCTGTCGTTCCCGGCCGTTCGTTTCGCGATCCGATTTTGTAGAAAATGTACAGCGCCACGTTCGGTATGCTGTGATCCGGCTGCACCAGCACTTTCATTCCATTCTTCAGTGTCTTCGTCGCAACAGGAAATTCCTGGGCTTCGCTCTGCGCCCGAACGGGGGTCGCGCACACAATCAACGCGCACAGTATCGCCAGGACAAACCATTGGCCGTGAATTTTTTTCATCAGTCCACCCTTGAGGCAACCCACCTTATTCAGACGTATGAAAACCGTTCCCAGTTCACAGATTTTTGGACAACCTGAGGAAAATCCCGAGTGTGCCCCGCCCCGCACTTCTTCAGCCCCGCGTTCCAATACCCGCAGCGAGCCCCAAAGATAATTTCCGGTTTACGGCAGCGGAATTCCGGGCGTGGCCACGATCCCAGCCATCCGCAAAATTTCCTGGTATTCTTCGTCGCTGATCTGCGAAACGACCCGCCGCACTTCCTTCAAAAATTTCACTTTTCTCAGCGCAGGATTCTCGCGCATTTCCGTCAGCGTGACCTGCCGTGGCAGCTTCTCAAACGCCCGCAGGTCCGCCACCAGGTTTTTCCCTTTATGGTCGTGCGGGTCGGGATAGGGGTCTCGCGTCACCTCGGCGATCGAATACAGCGACCTCTCCGGCGCCGAGTGGTAGCACAGCACCCGGTCCCCTTTCCGTACCTGCTTCAACGCGCGGATCGCGTCGGGCTTCGACCCCGCTCCATGCCACATCTCCTTGCCCTTCACAAAAAGCGTGTCCCAGTGGTAGTGATGCGGGTCCGCGGTGAATATCCAGTAGTGTCGAGTCGCTGTCGGTGTCGCCATCGAGCCAGAAGTCGGCGGTACTATACACGCCGTCGCCCGCAAAGCAAACCAAAATATGAGGGATAGCCGCCCTTCGATTCCTGGGGCAGTCCCCCCGTTCCCCGGCGTTTAGACAGATATCCTCTGTAACTAATTGATTTTATAGATAGTTAACCACAGGACCGGCTCGTGTCCACAAAAACCTCATCCCCGCGGACTTCCGTTGGATAGCATGGCACGCCGACGGTCGGATTTTGTGCCACTTTCCCTGTTGTCACATCGTACTGCCACCCATGCCACGGACATGTCACAATCGTTCCTTCAAGCGGCCCTTGTCCCAGCGGCCCACCTCGGTGCAGGCAGGTATTATTGATCGCGTAAAATTTTCCGCCCACGTTCGCCAGCGCTACCGTGGTCCCGCCCACCTGCACATCTTTGATCGTTCCCGCAGGAATCTCCGCACTCTTCGCCGCTCGCTCAAATCCCATCGCGCCTCTCAACTCCTGATTTAATGGTGATTTAGACCGCCCTGCCACAAGAGCTGCAATAATGCGCTCCCACCGGCCCCAGCGTCCCGCAGTGCGAGCAGAACCGCCCTGAACTCACCGGTACATAACGCACCGGCACTGTTCTCTCCGCGCTGCAAGCCCAGATCAACGCCACGCACCAGCCGATAACCGTCCATCCCAGCAGCAAATTCACCAGGAAAATCCCCGCAAAGTCCGACTTATCCCGCCCGATGATGGACGGCAGGAAGTAAAGCAACGTGATCATTACAAGAAATAACATTTGCCTGCCTCCCTCCCATCTCGCGACTCTTACCGAATGATACGCTCGCGAAAGCGACTTTGTTCCCCTCACGCCCCTTGCACCTTCACCAGCAACTCCGCAAACTTCTGCTTCCGCTCTTCCTGATCCTTCCCCGATTCCGCCTCCGCCATCTGCGTAATGTTCATCGAGCAGAATTTCGGCCCGCACATCGAGCAAAACTTCGCTTCCTTGTAAAAATCGTCCGGCAGCGATTCGTCGTGCATCGCCCGCGCCGTCTCCGGATCGAGCGAAAGCTCGAACTGCTTGTTCCAGTCGAACAAAAACCGCGCATAGCTCAAGGCATCATCTCGGTCCCGCGCGCCCGGCCGGTGCCGCGCTACGTCCGCCGCGTGCGCCGCGATCTTATACGCAATCACGCCCTGTTTCACGTCCTCGGGATTCGGCAGCCCCAGGTGCTCCTTCGGCGTCACATAGCACAGCATCGAAGCCCCGTGCCATCCGATCATCGCCGCTCCGATCGCGCTCGTGATGTGGTCGTACCCCGGCGCAATGTCCGTCACCAGCGGCCCCAGCGTATAAAACGGCGCCTCGTGGCACCATTCCACTTCCTTGTCCACCTGCTCCTTGATCTTGTCCAGCGGCACGTGCCCGGGACCTTCGATCATCACTTGCACGTCGTGCTCCCATGCTTTGTCCGTCAGCTCGCCCAGCACCCGCAGCTCCGCGAATTGCGCTTCGTCGCTCGCATCCGCGATACATCCCGGACGCAGCCCATCGCCCAGGGAAAAGCTCACGTCATGCTTCTTGAAAATCCTGCAAATGTCGTCGAACCGCTCGTACAGAAAATTCTGCTTCTTGTGATGCCCCATCCAGTGCGCCATGAGCGATCCGCCGCGGCTCACGATCCCCGTAATCCTCTTCCGCACCAGCGGCACGTGCTGCCGCAGCACTCCCGCGTGGATCGTCATGTAATCCACGCCCTGCTCCGCTTGTTCTTCGATCACTTCCAGCATCAGCTCCGGCGTCAAATCCTCGGGCCGCCTCACGCGCGATATCGCCTCATACACCGGCACCGTCCCTACCGGAACCGGCGAAGCATCAATAATCGCTTTCCGGATCTTCGGAATCTCTCCACCCGTCGAAAGATCCATCACCGTGTCCGCGCCATAGTGCACGGAGTGGTGCAGCTTCTTTAGTTCTTCGTCAATATTCGAGGTCGTCGCCGAATTTCCGATGTTCGCGTTGATTTTGCAAAAAAACGCGACTCCGATTCCCATTGGCTCCAAATTCCGGTGGTGAATGTTCGCGGGAATGATCGCCCGCCCGCGCGCCACTTCGCTTCGCACCGTCTCCGGCTCAAGCTTTTCCCGCCTCGCCACATACTGCATCTCTTCCGTGATCATTCCCTGACGGGCCAGATGCATCTGCGACATATTGCGGCTTCCATTCTTGCCTGCCGCCGCTTCTCTCTTCTCAATCCAGCTATCTCTCATTGCCATGACGACCCCCACACAACCCCTTGCTCATTAACCATCGCCGAACATTCGCGTGCACCAACAAGAATGGATTATGGCACCGGGGTCCAGTGGCGGCAACCGCAGCAGCGGCCTTGCAATCCTTTGCGTTCTACTGCTCGCGCGGAGTCCTTTTGATGCCTTAGCCCCACCCACCAGAAATGCGGCCTCTTCCAGTCGCCTGTTCAGACCCATCTTTCCTTCGCATTTCATCGATTCCCTCTTCGCTGCGCCGATTTTCGGTCCGCGCATGAGTTTCTTTCTTGAGTACCGGGACTTCTGTATCTCCTGCCTTCCTCTGCGCGAGATTCCTCATCCGCTGAGTCAAATCCTGCGGAACTCCTCAATCGGGACGGTCATCTCCTAGCCTCCTCGGAAACACTCCGCGAAATCTTCTGTAACTCATAGCGCCCACGCAAGATAGACAAAGCGCGTTTTGCGACAACCTGCCTCTCCCCACTCGCGGTGGCCAGCAAGCTGCTCCCACATCATTGTTTCCGGCATACGTCTCCGTGTGCCGCAAGGCCCGCCGGCCCGTGAACGAATTGTCAGGCCGCTGGCCAGGCTAAAGGGAGTCAGAGCTTTCCGACAGGGAGGGACGCATGGACCTGCATGAGGAATTCGAATCTGCCCACCGCGAACACGACGAGATTTTAGAGTTTTTGGAAGGTTTTGAGAAAGAGCTGCGCCTGCTGGAAGACGACGACTCAGACATTCGCCACGTAGGTTTGACCCGGCTGAGAAGCATGGAAGAGCGCATCGCCAATATCTGTGAGCATTGCAAACGCGAAGAGGAAGATCCGGATTCTCCCCTTTTTCGCTTCGCGCAAGAATCCGACCGCGGGCGCATGAAGGACGAGCACTTTCGCCTCTACCGGGCCAACTATGAATTCCGTAGAGAGATGGAGTTCACCACAATCTCATACACGGACGATCTGGTCCTCTTGGGTCAGAAGCTGTTGAGCACCCTTCGGGGTCATATTTTGTATGAAGAAGGCCTGCTCAAGCGATTTGAAAAGGATCGGGCGTTCAGCGCGTTTGCTGTTGCGCACAGTTAGCTTGCGGCCACGCTTCTTTTGGTAAGCGGTGAGGTATGTCAATCCATCCTCAAGAGTTTCAATTTCAAATTCTCTGCCTGATTTCGATCCACGGTGTATCTCCGGTCTCTTTCGGGGCCCCGGGACGTTTCTCGCAGAGGGGAGGCAATGTATGGGCAATCTAGTGATGAGCCCGCCGGAACTAAAGACTCCTGGCGGTTATGTGGGCGAAGTGATGACGCTGGTCAAGGCCAAAAATCCCGCGGAGCCCGAGTTCCATCAAGCGGTCCAGGAAGTATTTGAATCTCTGAGCCTGGTTCTGGAGAAGCATCCGGAGTTCAGAGACGCGAAGATCCTGGAGCGCCTCGTGGAGCCCGAGCGCGTCATTATGTTCCGTGTACCCTGGCTCGATGATCTCGGCAGGGTGCAGGTGAACCGTGGTTTTCGCATTGAAATGAACAGCGCCATCGGGCCCTACAAGGGTGGGCTGCGGTTCCATCCCTCCGTAAACCTGGGCATCCTCAAGTTCCTCGCCTTCGAACAGGTGCTCAAGAATGCGCTCACCACGCTTCCGATGGGCGGCGCCAAGGGTGGTTCGGACTTCGACCCCAAAGACAAGAGCGACAATGAAGTCATGCGCTTCTGCCAGAGCTTCATGACGGAACTCTGGCGCCACATCGGCGCGGATACGGACGTTCCCGCGGGCGATATTGGCGTCGGCGGCCGCGAAATCGGTTTCCTCTTCGGCCAGTACAAGCGCATTGCCGACAAATTCACTGGCGTTCTCACCGGGAAGGGCCTGGCTTGGGGCGGCTCATTGATTCGTCCGGAAGCCACCGGTTACGGCTGCGTCTATTTCGCGTGGGAAATGCTCAAGAGCCGCAAGGACTCGCTCGAAGGCAAGGTTTGCCTCGTTTCCGGGAGCGGCAACGTTTCGCAATATACCGTGGAGAAGCTCCTCGATCTCGGCGCGAGAGTCGTCACTCTCTCCGATTCGAACGGCTTCATTTTCGATTCCGATGGCATCAATCGCGAGAAACTCCAATGGGTCATGGAACTCAAGAACGGTCGCCGCGGCCGCATCCGCGAATATGTCAATCATTTCAAAGGTGCCACCTACACCTCAACCGAAGGCCTGAAAGGTTACAACCCGCTCTGGAGTATCAAGGCCGATTGTGCCTTCCCCAGCGCCACGCAGAATGAGATCACCGTCAAGGATGCCGAAACATTGGTTCGCAACGGCATCAAACTCGTCGCCGAAGGGGCCAACATGCCCAGCACGCTCGAAGCGACCAAACTCTTTCTGGATGCCAAAATTCTCTATGGGCCCGCCAAGGCCGCAAACGCAGGCGGTGTGGCCACTTCAGGACTGGAAATGTCTCAGAACAGCATGCGGCAGCTTTGGACGCGCGAAGAGGTGGATGATCGGCTGCACAAGATCATGATCGCCATCCACAAAAGCTGTTACGAGACATCCCAGGAATATGGCACTCCGGGCAATCTGGTCAATGGCGCCAACATCGCTGGCTTCTTCAAAGTCGCCAATGCCATGATGGACCAGGGTCTGGTCTAAAACGTCGCGCGAAACAGCAAGTTCAGCGGGTGGCCTTCGGTTCCATAGAAGGCCACCCTTTTTCATATCGGGTGCCTGTTCTCTCCAGCAGATGCTGCTCACTGACTAAACAAGACATTTATTTACAATAAGTTACGGAGCCACTAATGTTTTCGCCCGTTCTGCCGATAGCCCACTGGACGAGTATCGCACGCAAATTCGCGCCCAGGAGATCTCATGGACGTTACTGCCCTCAGTCAGGCCACCGGGGCTGACCTCTTGAACCGACTCGCCGGAAACCCCAGCCCGCACTCGACCACCCCCGTTTCCGCCAGCGCCGATGTTCTTCAGAAAGCGCTCCAGCTCGCCAGAACCAGTGAAGAGTCGGTCCTCGCAGGCGAAGGTCCCATTCCCGAAACCGGAAGTAACCTGAACGTCTACGCCTGAGCACTCCTCGGGCTCTTTTGCGCTTCCTTCGCGAAATCGCTCAGTATTTGTCTGCTCCTCGATTTCTCGGTTTCTCCACTGCCTCTGCCGATCTCTGCGCCCTTTGCGTTAATCCTTTTCATCTCTCCTCTATTCTCTATCGCCAATTTGCTGCAGCTTCACCTCTTTCCGTTTACCGGACAAGCGGCAGATAGGCAGGCACCCGTTCGCGATACTTCTCGAATTTTTCTCCGAATCGCGATGCCAGCAATTTCTCTTCGGTCCGCACGCGAATCTCCGTCCCTGCGAAAAAGACAACAGTTGCAGTCGCCTGAAGAATCGGCGACGAAATCATAAAGCCCGTCCCCTCAAGCACAAGAAACATCGAAGTGTAAATGGGGTGCCGCACGATTCGGTACGGGCCCGAAGTCACTAGCTCATGGTCCGCATTGAGTCCGGCGTCCATGCGCCATTGCCTTCCCAGCGTACGCGTGCTCGTCCAGGACAGGACGACGGCTACTACCAGCAAAACCACGGAAGCGATGAGCCTCCACACAGGTAACGCACTCATCCAGAAGCTCCCCTGCCAAACCACAGCATACGCAAGAGCCTGCAGCAGCATTCCCCAGCGTGCGCTGCGGTTGACCTGTGCAGCCTGAGCCTTTGGCTTTCCCGCCAACACGAATGGCGCCAGCCACAGAGCCCACCCCGTCGCTAGAATCGCGTAAGCGTAGCTCGGCATCATGCAATTCCTATGAAAGTGCGCTCGGGTCTAGGAGTTTGCAGTCACTTCTCTCCCGTCAGCCTTCGGATCAATTCAACTTCCGCTTTTCGATAAGGCGTCCCATCCGCATGCAAGATGTCGTGAAACCACACTGGCGGCTGGTCCAGAATGTACGGATGCTCCCACGATTCCCACGGATAATACGTTTGCGTTTTCCCCGCCACGAATCCCCAGTTGATCGCCCCCACATGCTCTTCCTTCGCAATCGGCAGAATCATGTCGAACGTGCTTCCCACCGCCCGTGCCATGTACTCCGTGCAAATCACCGGCCTGTTGTACTTTCTCAGCCACCCGATTTCCCGCCGGAAATATTCCGGCCAGCTGTAATTGTGAAACGTCACTACGTCCGATTCGCGCAATTGAATCTTCTGGATTCCATCGAGATTCGCTCCATCCGGTGACGTGTCCACGCAGCACACTCCGCTCGTCAGCGGTTGTGTGGGCTTGGCTTCCCGCGCCCACTCGAAAGCCTGCGGAAGCAGTGCCGTCACTCGCTCTCGTTTGTCCTTCAATTCTTCCTTCCCATAACTCCCCGCATTGTCCGCTCCCGGCTCGTTCCACACGTCCCATGCCAGTATCCGGTCATCCTTCGCGAACGCTTCCACCACGCCAACGACATATGCTTTCAACCTTGGATACTGTTTCTCGTCTTCCAGCGCCACGGCTCCCGGACTCTGCACCCATCCCGAATTGTGCACCCCCGGAATCGGCGGATGCTGCGGTCCCAGGTGCGGATAAGGATCCCAGCAGGAATCGAACAGCACGAAGATCGGCCGGATATGATGCTTTGCCGCAATCGTCAGGAACTCGTTGATGCGCTTCTTGAGTCCCTCCGGATCCTGCTTCCAAAGCAGATCATGGAGAAACACCCGCATTGTGTTCATCCCCATTCCTTCGGCCCATCCAAGCTCCTTGTCTATCTCTTCGGGATCGAACGTCGCCTCTTGCCACATCTCCAGTTGATTGATCGCCGATTTGGGAATGTAATTGCTCCCCACCAGCCACGGCTGTTGTGCGTACCAATCCTTTGCTTTAGTCTCGGTCCACCGCTCCGTCTGCCCTTGCGCGGCGCCCGCGCAAAGACCCGCCAAAATCAATCCTGCCAAAAGCAAAGCCTGTCTGCGTCCTGTCATGGCCACTCCCCGCGCGCCATCATATCCCCACCGCCAATACCGCTTCAATTCTCCGGATTACGAATTGCCCCTTGCGTGCGCTTGATCCTTCGGTGTTCCGACTCTCGCCGTGCAACTCCCTTCCTCTCAATCGTCTGTCTGCCAGCCTGCGGAGGCTCGTTCGAACGTATACCATATAATTAGATATTGACATTAGCAATAATCTGTGCTAGAATTCCTGGTGAAATTTATTCCTTGTCTTCGTGACTTCCACCCGTCTCGCCGTGGCGGGTCTCTTCTTCATTGCAGCTCAACTCCCCGAAAAGCTCTGCCGTTCAACGATTTGCACCACCTCTCCTCTTCACCGGCACCCAATTCGTCTTTCTTCTCAATGTCTTGCGCACTGTTTTGCCCCACGGCGCTCCTCCAACTCCTTTGCTTTCTATCATTTGCGTACTCTTTCCCGTCCCACGGCATGGGGTACGCCCCTCCTTGCCCCCGCGGCTCCCCGATTCGTTTTTCGCGATTTTCCCTATCCATCTAAGGCGGAGGGTTTCTGCAGAATGTCTAGATCGCGATATCGGGAGTCTCCCTGCGCTCCGCCAGCTCTCCCGTGATCCGGCTAAGTTGCCGTGTTCCGATCATAGCCACACCCACCCCGGTGCAGTTCCATGCGATACTGCCCCAACGCTCGGCATTCGTCCGGCCGCAGCGCGCTTGCAGGCTGGCCGCGCGGAAATTCGCTGGTAAGGCGATTTCATGGCATCCAAAAACGCGAAATTCTTGGCAATCTTCGGTGCTACGCTGGTTTCCGCGGCTCTCTTTTACTTTGGCACGGGCCTCCACCCCATGTGGTGGCTCACCTGGTTCGCTCCCCTGCCAATCCTCTATCTCGCCGGCCGGGATCGCGCCGAGATCTCTTCCGCGGCGCTCGCACTGGCTGCTTTTGCAGCGTTGGCGCTGGCAGGTCTGAATATGTGGCATTACCTGCGCGCTCTGATTGGCGTGCCGGTGGCTGTTTCGCTTCTCGCCGTGGCCGCCCCCGCCGCGGTCTTTGCCGTCGGGGTGCTTCTGTGGAGAATTTTCCTGCTTCGCGGAAAGGCCTGGCACGCTGCGCTTTTTTTTCCGGTTTTCTGGACCGGCATCAGTTATCTAAGCTCGCTTGATTCTCCCCACTCCACGTTTGGAAATCTCGCCTACACCCAGATGAATTTTCTTCCGCTGATCCAGATCGCCGCGATGACCGGAATCTGGGGCATCGTGTTTCTGTTGTGGCTTTTGCCTTCCTCCATCGGCGTCTTTCTTTCCCCCGCGGCGGAATCGCGCTCGAAGGAAAGATTGATCGTTAGCGTCACCTTTGTTTTCGCCATCGTGCTGATCGCCGGTGCTTGGCGCCTTCGCTCGCCCATGCTCATCAGTGGAGCCGCGAGAGTGCAATTGATCAGCTCGGACGCTCCGCAGGATATTTTCGCAGTGAACGACGAACGCGCCTTGAGTCTCATCTCGCGCTATGCGGACGCCGTTCCGGCTGCATCATCCCAGCCTGCCGACGTGATTCTCCTTCCGGAAAAAATTGCCAAGATTTCTGAAGCGGCTGCGGGCAAAGCGAAGGATGATCTCGCGGCGGCCGCACAGCGCAGCGGAGCCGATCTGATCGTTGGCCTCGATGAACTTACGCTAGGAGGCCGTCGAAATGAAGCGCTCCTTTTCGGCAGCAATGGATCCATCCAGGAAAATTACGAGAAGCATCACTTCATTCCTGTTCTGGAAGACGGTTACGTCACCGGGAAAAATTACGTGACGTTCGAGCGGCCCTCCGGAATCTGGGGCATCGCCATTTGCAAGGACATGGACTTTCCGGGATTGGGCCGCGCTTATGGCCGGCTTGGCGTCGGACTTCTTCTTGTTCCCGCCTGGGATTTCACGATTGATGGCTGGCTGCACGATCGCATGGCGATTCTGCGCGGCGTGGAGGGCGGCTACACCATCGCGCGCACCGCAAAGCAGGGCCTGCAAACGGTGAGCGACAGCCGCGGCCGCCTGCTTCTAGACCGCCGCGTTTTTCGCGAAGGCTTTGTCGTTTCCTCCGTGAGCGTCCCGGTCGCCCACGAAGACACGCTCTATGACCGTTGGGGAGATTGGTTTGCTTGGCTTTGTTGCGCAGCGCTTGTTGGCCTGCTCGCGTTGCTCGCTTCGTTCATGATGGGGCGCCCCGGCGAATCTGGACAGAAAAAGTGATCCTTCTCTTGATGGGGACCACCGGCGCCGGAAAAACAACCGTAGGAAAGCTGGTCGCCTCGCAACTCGGCTGGACGTTTCTTGACGCCGACACTTTTCACTCGCCGGCGAATATCGAGAAAATGCGGTGCGGAATTCCGCTGACGGACGAGGACCGGGCGGCGTGGCTTGCCGCGATTCACGCCGAACTTGCAAGAAAAAGCGCGGCGGGCGGAAACGTCGTCCTGGCGTGCTCGGCGCTGAAACAGAGGTATCGCAATGAAATCGGCGATGGACTGGAAATGCGGGTCGTCTATCTGAAGGGCAACTACGAAACGATGGCGCATCACATCGCTTTGCGCCACGGACATTTCGCGGGAGAAGGGATTCTCGCCGGACAATTTGCCGACCTCGAGGAACCGAGGGATGCGCTCGTGATGGACGTGTCCAGGACGCCGGAAGAGATCGCCTCCGAAATCGTCGGGAAGTTCGCGCGAGGGTGAAGAGACGCGTCAGGCGGAACGAAGCGTGATGAGCGTGATTTCAGGAGGAACGCCAAGCCGCACGGGTGCCCCTACCGTACCCAGCCCGCGATTCACGTACAGCGCCGAAGCCGGCCTCCGCAATGCCGCGGCGGAAATGAAATGCCCGGAGGCTTGCGAGCGCGCCGGCTCGAAAAGCGGACGGGTGTACAGCCCGGCGACATAGTCGGTGATGAATCGCGCGGGGCTGAGCCGGTGGTCGAGAATTTCCACTTGCACCTGGCCGCCATGGGTGTGGCCGGCGAGAGAAAGTTCGATGCCAAGTTCCGCCGCCCGATTAAAGCTGTTCGGATTGTGCGAAAGGAGAATATTCGGCATGTCCTTCCGAACCAGCGATCCCACGCCCGCGAGCATCTGGACGCGGCGGCCGCTGGGAGTGCGCTCGCGCTGATAATCCACGCCGATCAAATTGAACGAAGCGCCGCGAAATTGCAGCTGGGCGCTCTCCGAACGGAGCAGCCTCATGCCATTGCGCGCGAAAAGGCGCTTGGCTTCGGCTTCGACACCGGCGTAGATTTCGTGGTTGCCGTTGCAGCCCCAAACGCCCAGAGGCGCTTGCAGGCAGCGTACTTCATCAATGCAATCCTCGATGGGATCGCCCGCGCCGGTGATGAAATCTCCGGTAACCACGGCAAGATCGGCGTCGAGCTCGTTGGCCATGTCCACGGCCCGGCGCACTTGCGAGCGCGGCATGTAACCGCTGAGATGGATGTCGCTGATTTGCGCGATCTTCATTCCGTCGAGCTGACGGGGAAGATTCGCGAGGGGAATTTCGACGTAGCGGAATTGATAGTTCAGGCGCTCGGCCGCAAAACCGTACACGGCACTGAGAAAGGGAGCCGCCCCTGCCGCGGCGGTGGCCGTTTGGAAAAAATAGCGGCGCGAAGGGTTCGCAACGACGTCGGGATTGGCGGAAACGGAACTCGCAACAGCCGGCACATTACGCTTGAGGAGCCGCTTGGCGAATTGCCAGATGCGGTCGAAGCCGTGGACAAATTTGACAGCGACGTAGGACAGCAGCGCGCTGAAATACCACAGACCAGCAAGCGCGGTGATCATGGTGCCGCGAGGAATGATGCGGCCATGGCCCATGCGAAGTCCGTCGTAGGTAGCGAGAATCACCAGGATCAGTGCGGAAAGATAGAGAAGGCGCGCGGCAATGCGCAGCGCTTTCGTGCCCCAACCGGCGGTCATCCGCCAGAGCGCACGGAACCAGAATCGCTGCGAGAGAAAGAGCAGCGAAATAATGGCCAGGCCAACACAGACTCGAAGAAACAGCCAACCCCAGTTCACGTCGAGTGCCCTCAGCAAGCCCTTCCAGCTTACCACGCGCAGCCAGAGGGAACATTTCTCATGTGCCTCCGGCGCACCCCGTGTAAGATGCCCGTCAAGAACGGCCAGGTACCGAGGTCAAACACAAAATACAAAACGAAAACCGATCTGGTGCGTCCCAAGTGGAGAACCTCCCTGTGGAGGGAGCAAACTGAATTCATAAGCACGCCAAAAGGCGTGACGGAGGAAAGCGATGAAAAGGTTGTTGAGAGGTCTCGGAGTGGCGTTGGCACTTGTTCTGGCAGTTGGGCCTGTGATGGCGCAGGAAGCGGCAAAGAAAATGGAGCCGAAACCCGCGCCGAGCCCTTCGCAAGCGGTGCTCGATCAGTGGAATGACATTGGAAGGAAGCTGATCGCGATGGCAGAGGACTTTCCGGTGGACAAGTACGGCTACAAGCCGCACCCGGATTCGCGGACATTCCTGCAGATGTTGCTGCACGTTTCGGCGTCGATGTACTACTTCACGGACACGGCGCAAGGCAAGAAGGCGCGTTACGGGGACGAGCCGGATGCCAGCAATCTGAAGACGAGAGAGCAAGTGGTGGCCTTCGTGAAGCAATGCGTAGCAGACGGCGCGAATCTAATTAAGGAAAAGGGCGATAAAGGAATGGCCGAGGAAGTGGATGCCGGAGGGCAGATGATGCGGCTCTCGGACCTGGCGTACGGACTCATCGAACATTCGGGCGAACATTACGGCGCGCTGGTGGTGTACTACCGGATCAACGGAATGGTGCCGCCGGAGTCACGCAAGAAAAGCTGAGTGATTCGCGGTAATCGCTGTCAAAAAGGGGCGCGGAGGGCCGCGCCCCTTTTTGTTTTCGTGAGCGAATTGCGAAAAACGCAGTGCCGGGCTGAAGCCTGACCTCTACAAGGAAAAGAACGCGCAATCGCTCGGGGATCATGAGGAAGGAGCTGCGGACGAAAGCGATTTCGTTGTAAGGAGAGATTTCAGCTGTTGTGGATCGGAGGTGGGCGGCAGACAGGAGGTTCCGGAACAGACGAGGGCGAAAGGCTTGTCTGCAGGAAGATGGGGAAGCGTTTCGCGCAGAGCGAATGGGAGATTATGGAGTGAAGTACCGTGCGTGAGGCGAAGCACGGATTTGCCAAAGCGGAAAACGGAATTGGCTGCGGATTCCAGAGCTTGCGCCGCGGGTTCTCCTGCCGGACCCGTGATGACCACTTGCAGCGGGTGATTCGCAAAGAGCGTTGCGGCAAGGCCGTAGGTCGCAGCAAACAAGCCGTATTGCGGAGCGACACCCGCAAAAGCTTCGAGAGTTTTTTTCGCGAAGTCATAGTATCGCGATTCGCCGGTGAAAGCATGAAGGCGAGTCAGCGCGATGGCCGCGACGGAATTGGCGCTGGG
>DATJAD010000006.1:0-17520 GCA_035516615.1 Candidatus Acidiferrum sp. | reverse complement strand
CAGATGATTTCAAAACATATTGCCTACCTGGTGCGGGCGCGGATTGTGATCAAGAAGAAGCGTGGAAGAGAGAGCGTGTGTACGCTCAGGCCAGAGGCGATCAAGACGGTCAGCGACTGGGCGACTAACTATCGGCGATTCTGGGAAGAGAGTTTCGACAAGTTGAATGTGGTGGTGAATCAAATGAAAAAGGAGGAGGTCAGAAATGACAAAAAGCACGGTTAACGAGAAAGAGCGGATGGTGGTCACCAGAGTGTTTGATGCCCCACGCGCATTGGTTTGGAAGGCGTGGACAAACCCGCAATATGTGATGCAGTGGTGGGGGCCGAAGGGTTTTACAGCGCCGTTTTGCGAGACGGATTTTCGCGTGGGAGGAAAATTTCTCTGCTGCATGAGAACGCCGGATGGGCAGGAGTTCTGGAATGCTGGGGAATACCACGAGATTGTTCCGCACGAGAAGATCGTTTACTCCATGTACTTTTCCGACTCGAAGGGAAACAAGGTTGAGCCTGCGCACTATGGAATAGAACATGAAGCCATAGACGATGCGCACGACGTGGTTATTTTTGAGGATTTTGGAAACGGCCAGACGAAACTCACCCTCATTGGAAATGAAACCATGGAGCAAGCAAAAGACAGCGGGCAAGTCGAGGGCTGGAATCAGATACTCGATAAGGTTGCTGAAGTTGTGGCGGGGCTAGCGCAGTCGAAATAAGAAGTTGAAGTTTTGATGATCGTCCCGCACGAGATACAGCTACGGCCGGCGGCGGAGGCTTAGTTAGGACGGGCTTCTCGCCGCTTGGCCGAACAGTCATATTTCCGGCTAAGTGGCCTTTGGCTTGACTGTTGCCTTCAGGCCAATGCGCTCAGCGACCAAGGTTTACCGAACTCAACATTAGTCCTGTGAAGCGCGCCTGCGGTCATTGATGGACCGATTCCCGGATTGTCGGCAACTCAGAACGAATCGCCTGATTCCCGATAGACGCGGTAACCTGGCAGGTTGAAAGTGGGCACGTATCCCACGAATGTCGTGCGGTCTCAATGCGGGGCCAGATCGCACGAAAGTTGGTAACGCATCAAAGAGATCGCGGATGCGGTTAGGAAGACGGCAATTACCCCGCGCCTTCGGCGGTTCGGAAATCGCCGGGCATGTTCCTGCCGATCCGGTTCGCGTTAGTTGGGGTTTGAGGCGGTTTGATTTGATGCCTGGTTCATCAAGGCGTCTTCCTGAGAAGCGCCGCCCTTGACGAGATCGGTTTTCACTTCCAACTTCTGATCGGCGAGCAGGCTGACTTCCGTGTGGAAGGTGCGGTAGCCGGGCAGTTCGACGCGGATTTGGTGCTTTCCGGCGGCGACGACCATGGAATGGAGCTTGCCGCCGAATTCAGCGGCGTGGCCGACGTAGCGGCCATCGAGAAAGACGGCGGCGCGTTCGGGCTGGACGGTGAGCTTCAAGGTCGCGGTGGCGGAAGGCATTTCTCCACGGGGCGCTACTTGCATGGCCACGCGGACGGTTTGCTTTTCGCCGGGCTGAACATCAATTTTCCGGACGAAGTCCTGGAAGCCCGCGAGGCGAGCGGTGATTTCGTGCTCGCCGGGCAGGAGCAGAACTTTCTTGTCGCCCTTGAGTTCCTTCAGATAGCCGACGTACTGGCCATCAATCCAGATGCCGGAAGTCTTTTCGACTTTGGAAGCGGGATCGAATTGGACTTCGCCCATGATTTTGTTGTCGGCAAAGCCGGGAGCGGCGGCGAGAAGAAGAGCGATGGTTGCCAGGGCCGGGACGAACCAGGGACACCGAAAGCTGGACGTCGATTGAAGTGATTTGTTGGGTTGATTGAACATGGTTCCCCCTCAAACAATTCTGTCTACAAAGGAAATACAGGGCAGTTGCCGAGCCGCGGCAGAGTTTAAGAGTTCTGGCGGGAAGCTCAACAAACGGTTGAACTTGCGGTTACACGGCGAGAAGCGACCCGCGCAGAGGAGGCAGTACTAGGCCGAAGAAATTACTCGCAGGTCGCCATTCTCGCCGGCATTTGTTCGTTTTCGCTCCCCAGCAAAGAAAAAGAAAATCCAACGCAGGTACGACCACGCTTTTTTGTTGGGCGGTTGATTAGGGCCCAAGGCGGACTAGGGTAGAATGGCGCCCGGTTAGAATCCGACAGAAGATGAGACAAGCGAGAAGGAAAGAGGAGAGTGAACATGGAACTGGGCGTCGTGTTCCTAGTTTTGATCATCATTGTGGGCATCTTCGTATTGAGCGTGGTGCTGGGTTCGTTCTTCACGGTGGAGACGGCGCAGGTGGCGATCGTGCAGAGGCTGGGGAAATTTGCGCGGGTGGCGGGACCGGGATTGAACTGGAAAACGCCGTATCTCGAGACGGTGGTGCGGCGGCTGAGCATGAAGGTGCAGCAGTTCGACGTGCAGGTGGAAACGAAGACGCAGGACAACGTGTTCGTGCAGATTCCGGTTTCTATCCAATACAAAGTGATTCCGGACGCGGTGGAGGCGGCGTTCTATAAACTGTCCGACCCGGTGAAGCAGATCGAGTCCATGGTGTACAACGTGGTGCTGGGGCACGTGCCGAAGATGAAGCTGGACGACACGTTCCTGAACCAGGCGGACATTGCAGCCGATTTGCGGGACAGCTTGGACGCTTCGATGAAGGAGTACGGCTACTCGATCGTGAAGGTGCTGATTTCGGATATCGTGCCGGACCAGAAGGTGAAGGCGGCGATGAACGACATCAACGCGGCGCAGCGGGAGCGGGAGGCGACGGTCTCGCGCGCGGAAACGAACAAGATGCTGCTGGTGAAGCAGGCGGAAGCGGAGGCGGAATCGAAACGGCTGCAGGGAGAAGGCATCGCGAACCAGAGGAAGGCGATTATTTCGGGATTGAAGGATTCGGTGGAGGATTTTGCGAAAACCGTGCCGGGCTCGACGCCGCAGGACGTGATGCAACTGGTGCTGATGACGCAGTACTTCGACACGCTGAAGGACATCGCGGCAAACGACCACAGCAACACGGTTTTGATTCCGCACACGCCGGACACGCTGACCGATCTCTTCGGGCAGATCCGGAACGCCATAATCGCGGGGACGGAACTCACGAGGCACCCGGCTGTCGTGCCGGGCGCGACGCCAGACACGCTGAAATAAGAGGCTCCGCCGGAGCTTGGGAGCCGCTTCAAGGAAGCCTGCCAGGCACCCTGGCGGCGGGAAATGCCATCAGACTTACTGTTTTTGAGCGTGACACGGGTGCTTTTCCCAAGGAAAGCCAACGAGCGCTTTTTCAGTGGCCGGTTGATGCCCACAAATCGCATGAGTTTATCCGGACGAGGCGATCAGCGCGCAGGCGGGAACGCAGCGCGGCGAAGGATTTTCTGCCCTTGGGGAGTGCTCCGCGGATTAGAGGGGGGATGGAATTCACAAGGTACGATGCGGGCGGCGCGGGCTTTCTGGCTCAACTTCATGCTGTTCTGTGCGGTTATTCCCGGAGCCGCAGCGGCTTCCAGCGATACGGCGCAACCCGCACCGATCATCCTGATTTCCGTTGACACTTTGCGCGCCGACCACCTGAGCGCTTATGGATACAGGAAAATCCGAACACCCCACATTGACTCCTTTGCCCAAGGAGGCACGCTTTTCAGTCACGCCGAAACGCAGATTCCGCTCACGCTTCCGTCACACATGACGCTCTTCACTTCAACCTATCCGTTTGAAAATCGGGTGGAAGAAAACGGCGAACAGGTTCCTCATGGCGCCGTGACTCTCGCTTCGATTCTGCGAGCGCGCGGTTATAAGACGGCGGCGTTCATCGGCAGCGATTTCCTGGATCGGCGCTATGGATTGGACGTGGGCTTCGATGTATACGACAGCCCGTTCGACATCGAGGCCGCCGAAAAGGCCAATCCCTTCACCATGAGCTTTCGGCGCGACGGCGCTTTAGTATTGCAAGCGGCACGGCGTTGGCTCGACGCGAATCAAGGGGAGCCCGTTTTCGTCTTTGTGCACCTGTTCGATCTGCACCAACCCTATACGTTGCCCGCGGAGCTGGCCCGGGCGCATGGCATTTCGCGGTATGACCAGCAGCTTGAATACGTTGACGAAATTGTGGGGCGGTTCCAGGAAGCGCTTATGCGAAGCGGCTGGTGGGAGAAGTCGCTGGTGGTGCTGCTGGCCGACCACGGAGAAGGCTTGGGCGACCACCAGGAAGCGGATCATGGCTATTTCATCTACGAAAGCACGCTGCACGTTCCGCTGATTTTTCACTGGCCGAAGGGCGGCCAAAGTTATCCGGCGATGGCGCGAACCCCGGCGGGATTGATTGACGTGGCTCCGACGATTCTGGAATTTCTGGGCGCGGCCGCACCGGCGTCATTTGAGGGCAAGAGCCAGCTGGAGGCCATAAAGTCTGGCGCGTCCGAAGGCACCGGCGCGGTGTATAGCGAAAGTAGGTACGCCCATGATGCGTTCCGCTGGGCAGCGCTGCGCGCGGTGCGCGTGGGAAATTACAAATTCATCGAGGCGCCCAAAACGGAACTCTACGACCTGGAGAGCGATCCGCACGAACAACAGAATTTGATCTCGAAGAAATCCGCAGTGGCGGAAGAGATGCGCAGGCAACTTGGGCAATTGCTGGCGCGCTTCGCGCCGAGCGAGTCCGCGCCGAAACCCGCAATCTCGCCGGAGGTGCTGGCACAGCTTGAGTCTCTCGGCTACCTTGCGGCGAGGCCGCACGACGATCCGGAAAGCTCCAGCATTGATCCCAAAGACCGGTTGCGCGAATACGAGCTCTATCGAGCTTCGTTGATTTCGCTGATCGAAGGCCACGCCGCGGCAGCCGCGCCCGAGTTTCGGCGCATTGTGAGCGAGGACCCACAGAGCACACTGGCGCGCTTTCACCTGGGAGAATCTTACCTTCAAATCCACAAACCTATGGAAGCCGTTCGGGAATGGACCATCGCGTTGCGGCTCGATCCGTCGTATGCCCCCGCGGCCGAAGCTTTAGGCCAATACTGGCTTGAGCGAGGGGATTCTGCCAAGGCGCGCCTTCGCTTCGAGCAGGTTTTGGCCCTCACGCCCGCAAGTTATACCGGGCATTTCGAACTGGCCATGGCGGATGAGCGTCTGGGACTTCTTACCGAGGCCCAACAGGAGCTCAAAACCGCATGCCAGATCCTGCCGTCGGATAAGAAATGCGTTCGCGCTCTGAACGCGCTCGAAGAAAAAATCAAGTAAGGCTGCCAGTGGCGTCCGTCCAGGTAGCAGGCCTTGGGACGTTCCTGCGAGATCTGCCCTACTCGATGCGGAGGGCGTCCATGGGGGAAATGGACGCAGCGCGGGAAGCGGGAATGATGGCCGCAAAGAAGGAGCAGATGGCAAGAGCGGTGGCGGCGATCACGAGAGCGGCGGGATCCCAGGAGGCGACGCCGTAGAGTTGGGCGGAAATGAGCTTGCCGGCGCCGACGGCGAGCGGCAGGCCGAGGATGAGGCCAATGAGTACGCGTCGGAACGCGCCGGCGAGGACGAGGCGAATCACGTTCGGGCGGTCCGCGCCGAGGGCCATACGAATGCCGATTTCGTTGGTGCGCTGCGCGACGGAATAGGCGGTGACGCCGTAGAGGCCGATGGCAGCGAGGACCAAGGCGACGATGCCAAAGAGTCCGGCGAGGCTGGCGGTGGCGCGCTCCTGATCGAAGGATAGATCAATCTGCTGGCGCATGGTGCGGACGCTGTTGATGGTGAGGTTGGGATCGAGCTCCGCGAAGATGCGAGTGAGCTGGGCTTCGACGGCGCCGGGAGCCATGCTGGTGACCAGCATGATGCCGCCGATGAAATGCGAGCTTCGGTCAATCTTCTTCATCAATTCGTCGTCGTAGGGAGCGGACTGCGCCAGCGGCACATAAAACATTGGGAACGCGGGGCGGTCCAGGCCCCAGCCGGCGAACTTGGCGTCGCGCACGATGCCGACGATACGGAATGTGCCGTTGTACTTGGGCAGATCGAGGCCGAAGTGCTGGCCGAGCGGATCTTCGGTGCTCTTGAAGAAGCGCTTAACAAAAGCTTCGTTGACGATGGCGACGGACGCGGTGGTTTCATTGTCCGCGGCGGTAAAGTAGCGTCCGCGCATCAGGGACACGCCGAGATCTTGGAGATAATCGGCGCTGACGCGGTCCCAGGAGGCGCCGGACTCCTCGCTCATTTTGCCTGGAGGATGGCCGGCGACCATGATCATTTCACCCCAATTGTTGGTAAGCGGATTATACAGGGCCAGGCCGGAACCTTGGACGCCGGGGATGCGGTGAAGGCGTTCTTCCAGATCGCGATAGAGTGACTGCAATTGAGGCACCGTGTACGTTGCGGGCGGGCTGTTGATGTCCACCTCGACGCGGTTCCGGACCTGGTAGCCGAAATCCTGATGCTCGAGTTTGTTGAGGCTGCGCGCGAGCATGGTGGCACCGGCGACGAGCACGACGGATAGCGTGGCTTGCACGACGAGAAGAGCTTTGCGCGTGAAGGAAGAATGGTCGCGGGTGCCGCGGCCTGAAGCGCGCAGAGCGTCGGCGGGATCGGTGCGCGTGGCAAGCCAGGCGGGAGCCGAGCCGAAAATAATTCCCGTGAGCAGCGAGAGCGCGAAGGCGAACCCCAGGACGAGAAAGGAAGGCGCGACGCTGATCGGGAGGAAGTGGGCGCTGTGGAACGCAAGAGCCAGCAGGAGCCGCGCCGCAGCGACGGCGACAATCAGGCCGACGATGCCGCCACCGATGGAGAGCAAAATACTCTCCGTGAGCGCCTGGCCAATGATCTGGCGGCGCGTGGCTCCGATGGCAAGGCGGACGGCGGTTTGTCCACGGCGCGCGACGCCCCGAGCGAGGAGAAGATTCGCAACGTTGGCGCACGCGATGAGGAGGACGAGGCCGCAAACGGTGAGGAGGATTTGCAGGCTGCGGCCGTACTCCTCTTTCATCATGGCGACGCCGCCGCCAGCGGGAATCACGCTGATCACTTGTTTAGGAAGCATTTGGATGATGTCGGGCATCCAGTTGGCGGGATAGCCGGAATCATGTTGGAGCCACTGGCGGAGAACTCCCGTGAGACGCGGGGCCATGCCTGCGGTGGCTGCTGCAGGGCGCAGGCGGCCGATCATTCGCAGCCAGGCGGAGACCGATTGGTGCAGCAAGCTGCTGTCGCCGTCAATCATGGGTTCCTGTTGGACCGGAATCCAGATGTCGGGAGGATCGCTTTCCAGCATTTCGCCGTAGAAACCGGGAGGAGCGATGCCGGTGATGGTGAATGGATGCCCCTCGACGACGAAAGTGGACCCCACCACGGAAGGATCGGATGCATACGTGGTTTGCCAGACGCGGTGGCTGAGCACGGCTACCGGTGGAGCAGAGGGCCGGTCGTCATCGGCGGTAAAGAGTCGGCCGGCAAAAGAGCGCACGCCAAGCGTCTCGAAGTAGCTGCCTGTGACATATTCGGAGCGCAGGGGCCTTGCTGATTTTTCTACTCCCTGGCGGCGTACACTCATGCGGCCACGGCCGGCTTGGAAGGCCGTGACCTCCTCAAATTCGGGCGTTTCTGACTTCAGGCGCTCATACAAAGGATAGGAGTACATGCCCCAGCGGTCCTGAGGACCGCCTTGCACGCAACAATCGTCACCTTCGCCGACGCGGTAAAGGCTTCCGGGATCGCCAACGGGCAGGGAGCGCAGCATGACCGCGTGGATCAACGTGAAGATTGCTGTTGTGCCACCGATGCCGAGAGCCAGGGTGAGGACAGCCGCGGCTGTAAAGACCGGAGCATGGCGAAATTGCCTGAGCGCGTAGCGGATGTTGCCGTTGCCCGCCAGAATGGACATAAAGGCCTCTCGAATCGTTACGCAAGCGAGCGGCTGAGTGTTCCCCGGTCCGGCCCTTAAACCGGGGGGCCCCGGGACCGTGATGCAGGGAAGATTGGACTGCTCGCCCAATTCTATTGACGACGGAGTGCGGAGAATGTCACGGAGCAAACGAGGTGGAACAGGATTCGGCCGTGTCACCGATGTAAACCACTGTGGCACAAGAGCTTTGCGGACGACAACTTTGGAGCAAGAATGGGGTTTAACGACGCAGGTGCGCAGAAGAGGGCCCAGCCGGATCTTTTGGCAAGAAAAAGGATCAGCACCCAGTCACAAAACAGGAGGAGGCCATGAAACTCCTAAGAATGCTTTTGCTGGCAGCAGCAGGAATTGCGATGGTGGCGATGCCTTCAGTGTCGCAGGCTCAGGTGGCGGTGGGCATTTCGGTGCGCATTGGACCGCCGCCAATTCCTGTGTACGTCCAGCCCCCATGCCCGGTTGAAGGGTACATGTGGATCCCGGGCTACTGGGCTTACGGGCCGGATGGATATTACTGGGTGCCGGGAACCTGGGTGCCCGCTCCAGCGCCGGGTTTGCTCTGGACCCCAGGATACTGGGGATGGGGCGGCGGCGTTTACATGTGGCATGCGGGCTATTGGGGACCCCACGTCGGATTCTATGGCGGGATCAACTACGGATTCGGCTAC
The DNA here is from genome assembly GCA_035516615.1 of Candidatus Acidiferrum sp. Lineage (GTDB taxonomy): Bacteria > Acidobacteriota > Terriglobia > Acidiferrales > UBA7541 > Acidiferrum. The sequence continues at coordinate 8,970 of DATJAD010000006.1, read as the reverse complement.
ACGGGAGTGGGCTTCGTGGGCGGCGCATGGCGCGGCGGCCACTATTACTACAATCGTTCGGTGACCAATGTGAACGTCAGGGTGATTCACAACACGTACAACGAAAGGGTGGATACTCGGAACGTGAGCCGTGTGAGCTTCAACGGCGGGCGCGGCGGAATCGAAGCGCGGCCAACGCGTGAACAGATCACCGCAGAACACGAACGTCGGTTCGGTGCGACGGCGATCCAGACTCAGCATCGGGAAGCCGCCGGCAAGGACCGCGGCATGTGGGCTTCGGAGAATCACGGACGCCCGAGCGTGGCGGCAAGCTCCAGACCCGGTGAATTCAACCGGCGGGAAACCGGCCCCACACACAACGAAAGGCCGCGCTCCGACAGGCCTCCTTCAGCGAACATGCCGCATGAGGCCAATCGGCCCGTGGTTCGTAACGACCGCCCTCCGAACGCGAAAAACGAAGTTCGCAACGAGGGTGGGCCGAATCGAAATTACGCCAATCAGCCCAACCCCGCTCACAACAACGTGAAGCCTGCGGAGCGCCCGAATATGAATCAGCCGAATACGCAACACCAGAACAAAACTTACTCGCAGCCGGAGCACAACAACGTGCGCCCAGCGGAGCGCCCGCAGAGCCACGGAAATCAGAGCAAGCCCAAGACCGAGAACAAGCCGCCCGAACACGGACAGGATAAGCCGCACCACCGGTAAGGTGCACTCGGGCGAGGAGAGAAACTAGGGCGACAGATTTTTCTCAAACAATTCCGAGAACCGATCAGCGATGGCGTGCCAGGAAAAGAATTTCTGGTACGCCATTTCGCTTTTTGCGGAAAGCTCGGCGCAAAACGCGGCATCGGAAAGCACGCGAAGCAAAGAATCATTGAGACCCTGCTGGCGCGCTTCGTCGCTTGTGCCGCCGGAGCTGCTTTGAGGCACGAGAACGACTCCCGCCTGCGTAATGGGCGGCGCGGTTTCCGGTCCCTCATAAGCGATGACCGGCAGTCCGCAGGCAATCCCGGCGATGGCGCTGCTGCGGCGGGAAGAAATCGGTCCTCGGACAAAGAGCAGAACGTCGCAGCTGGAAAGCCTTTCCACCACCTCCACGCCATCCAGTAATGCATCCACCCTGAGTTCGATCGGAGAGTCACTGAGTCCTGCGCGGAGAGCGGCCTCTCGCAGCTCGGCATGGCGGCCGAATACGGAAAGTCGAAGTTTACCCAGCTTTTGCGAAGCAAACCGCACGGCAGCGATGATTTCGCGAGTTTCGCGCTGACCGGCTTCACCGCCCGTGATGCTGAAGACCGCGACCGAGGGCACGCGGCGAGAATTCCCGCATAGGCGGGGATGACGAAGCGAAGCAATCGCCTGGCTGGGAAGATTCGGTCCGACCGGGATGAAGACAGTTTTTTCCTGATTGCCCGGACGCCAGGAGAGCTTCTCTGGTGGGACCGTAAAGATGGCGACGTCGGCGAGATCGAGCGCGCGGCGCATGGTGCGGACCTGTACGAAACGGCGGAATCGGTCAATGAGGCGCGCTCCGGCAAACGGCTCGACATCGTGATAGACCACGGCGATCCTCGCGCCAGCGGCCGCGAGGATGCGCAGCGCCTGAATGAAACGAAACGGGAAGCCGCGCGCGGACCAGGCGAGCGCGGTGTATTGCACGAGAATCCAGACACCGCGCCATCCGGCGGCCTGCAAACGCAAAGCATGGAGCGACCGGGGCCAGCCGTGAATTTCCCAGGGAACGCGGCGAAGTTCCAGCTGAAAATCGTGAGAAGCAAGGGCTTCGCCCAGATGGAGGCAATATTCCTCGACGGCGTCGGTAGGCTCGTCGCGGCGACCGAGAAGAGCAAAGACGCGGCGGCTCATGGACGGCTTTCCCGGGAATGCGGGATTTGTGGCGTCGAAGCGGCAGATGTTTGCAAGGAGAACTCTTTGCGCACGAGATCGCCGAGTTCGCGGCTGAATTCCTGGCCACCCGCGGGAGAAAGATGGAGATTGTCAGCGAAGAGCGAGCCATCTGTCACCCAATTGCTCGCATCCACAAAGGAGACATCGTACGGTGCGAACAGCGAGCGAAGATGCGATACATAAGCCGGCCAGGCGGGTGATGAGTAGAAGGCCCGGAGATGATAGGGGCTCATGGGCATTTCGATCACGGCCACGGGAATTTCGGCGGCGCGAGCCTGGCGCAAGAGTTCCTCGACAGGAGAAGCGAGCCCGGCAGCGCGTGCTGAGTCACAATGGCGCGTGAACTCCTCCGAAGAGGAAGCCTCAAGCAATGAAAAATCCGATGCGCGGCCAAACTGATTGGTACGCCGCGCGGGAAGCCCTTGCTGCGAGAGAAGGCGGCGAAACTCCTCGACTTTGGACCAGACGGCGCCGCGCTCGACGAACATGGGGAAGAAGCGCATGACTTCGAATTCGACGGCGTCATGCGCGGTAAGCGAATAAAAGCGGCGGGCATATTCGGGTTCGAGGTAGTAAAGAATGGCCCGATTGCCGATCAAGTCAGCGTTGGTCATGGTGACGGGATCGGTCAACTGAAAATCGTAGAAACCGTAGATGAGCAGGCGTGGCCGCATGCCGTGAGCGATGGCGTAGCGGAAGAGAAGAAGCTGCTCGACGGGTGTGGAAGCGCCAAGCCCAAGATTGACGGCGGCGTGCGCGGGAGGTACGCCGGCAGCAGAGTCGAAGGAGGATTCGTGGAAGCCGGCCACCATCAAGGAATTGCCGATGGCGAGAACTTCGGCGGAGGGGGATTCCGCGGCGCGGCGCATGATGCGGCGAGGAAGCGTGCGCTGCGCGAGCAGGGCAAGGACAACGTTAATAGCCGCCACGACGGCCAGCGTGACGGCGAGAGCGAGAACGAATTGGCGTTTCGAGAGCATGCGGCAAGGCCGGTGCAAACCTCAGAAATCAATGTAAATGAATTTCGAGCTTTGGCCTGAAAAAACAAGAATGACGACTATAAGCACTCCCCACCACAAACCCCAGAAGACGGCATTCGAGAGCGAAACGGGAAAACCCGGCGGCGGTTCGTCCTGGGAGCCGCCGAGATATTCGAGAAGGTGTTGCATCCATCTGATTGTTTTCATGATTTCACCCCAAAAGCAGACGCCGGAAGAAAAAGATTGCCGTGTGAATATCCATGCAGAAAAAAGCCCAAGCGAGATTGACGCAAACAAATGTGAGAAGCCAGGCAAAGAAGCGCGCCAACGGACCAGTCGAAGGCACATAGCCGGGACGGCGGCGCCACCAGCGGTGAATTGCGAGCATGATTCCGTGCAGCAAGCCCCAGGCGATGAAGTTGAAACCGGCGCCGTGCCAGAGCCCGCTGATGAACATGGTCACCAGCAGGTTGGCGTAGATCCGCGGCACGCTGACACGGGAACCGCCCAGGGGAATATAGACGTAGTCGAGAAGCCACTTGGAGAGCGAAATGTGCCAGCAGCGCCAGAAATCGGCGATGTTGGTTTGGAGATAAGGCCAATCGAAATTTTCCGGAACGCGGATGCCGAAGAGGCGCGCGGAGCCGATGGCGATATCCGAGTAAGCCGAAAAATCAGTGTAGATCTTGAATCCGTAAGCGAGCAGCCAGAGCGGAAGGATGGCGCGGTTGGCAACGGCCAGATCGGGAATATTGAGATGGCTGGTGTAAGCGGTGAGGACGTCGGCAATGGCGAATTTCTTGACCAGGCCAGCCAGGATGCGCGTAGCGCCGCGCTGCCAATCCATCAACCACTCCGCGGTGACGGAGCGGAGCTTGGGAAGGAAATCCTGATAGCGTTTGATGGGGCCTGCGACCATGGTGGGGAAAAATAAAATGAAGGCCATATATTCGCCGACCGTGCCCGTTTCGGTTTTGGCGCGGTAGCGGTCCCAGGCGTAATGGAGGAATTCGAAGGTGAAAAAGGAAATGCCCAGAGGAAGAAAGGCATTCTTCCAGTAAAGAGGATTGTGCGCGGGCTCCGGCCAGACGATCCCGGAAAGGAAATTGCGGTATTTGAAGACAACGAGGAAAAGGACGGTTTGCGTGACGCCGAGCCAGCAAACCCACGACGCCGGCTTGTAGAAGCGGCTGATGAACGATTCCCAGAGGAAGATCAGAAGACAGGCTGCGCCGATGCCGCCGCCCAGCTGCGTGAAGGAAAAGTAGAGGAAAAAGCAGCAGCCGCTGAAAACGGCGATCCAGGGACGCGAGGCCGGGCGAACGAGCCGGAAGAGTACGGCGGCGGGCAAAAGAAAGAGGATGTAGTAATCCCAGGTGTTGAAAATCATGCGTTCAAGAAAGCGAATCCTCGCGACTGGACGACGGACAGAACGAACAGAATCTCACGGAACGACCGCGAGATTGCATCGGATGCGTGCGCGGCGCAAGGATCATTTTTCGACGAGGAAGCTTCCGAGAATGAGTTCGTCCATTCCCGAGCTGAAAAAGGTGCGCAGCGCATCGGTGGGTGTATGGACGATCGCTTCGCCGCGAAGATTGAAGGATGTATTCATGACCACAGGTACGCCGGTGATTTTGCCGAACTCGTCAATCAGCCGGTAGTAGAGCGGATTGATGTCGCGCTCGACGGTCTGCGGCCGCGCGGAGCCGTCCACGTGAGTGACGGAAGGAATGATGCGGCGCTTTTCCGGCTTCACCTGGGCGGTGAGGATCATGAAGGGAGAATCCAAAGCGGATTCAAGAAACTCGGGAGCGGCTTCTTTTTTGAACGACGGCGCAAAAGGCCGCCACCATTCGCGGAATTTCACGGCGTTATTGACCTTGGCGTTCATCTCCGGATCGCGCGGATCGGCAAGAATGGAGCGCGAACCGAGCGCGCGCGGGCCGAACTCCATGCGGCCCTGGAACCAGCCCAGGATTTTACCGTTCGAAAGCAGCTGGGCGGCGGCAAGAGCGGGATCGCTCAATTTCGTGCAGCGAATTTTGTACGTTTGCAGGACGGATTCAATCGCTTCGTCGTCGAAGGACGGTCCTAGGTAGGCATGGCGCATCGCCTTCATGGGAAGTTTGCCGTTGTTGTCAAGAAAAGGAGCGAGAGCGGCGCCCAGGGCGACACCGTCATCGGAAGCCGCAGGCTGCACAAAAATCCTGTCCACGAGGCCGGAAGCCAGAATCTTGCCGTTGGCTTTGGAATTGAGCGCGACGCCGCCCGCGAGGCAAAAGTCGCGGCATTTTGTTTTTTCAAGAGCCAGGCGGACGACAGACATCATGGCATCTTCGCAGGTGTCCTGCACCGCGAACGCGATGTTTTTGCAGCGGTCGTCAATTTCGGATTCCGGAACGCGCGCCGGGCCGAGAAGCGAGATGATTTTCGCGTAGGGCGTTCCACTGGAAATCAAATTCTTGACGTGAAGCAGATAAGGATCGCCTCCGGACTCGATATACCTGCTGAGATCCACGCCCGGCTGGCCATAGGGCGCCAAGCCCATCACTTTCCATTCATCCGAATTCGGCACAAAGCCGAGATATCCGGTGAACTCCGCATAGAAGAGGCCTAGCGAATCCGGCCACTTGATTGTAAGAACATGATCGAGCCGCCCTGCGTGGCCGTGCCAGATCGAAGTCGCTTCCCACGCGCCCCGGCCATCCATCACAACGACAGCGGCGTCCTCGAAGCCCGAATACGAATACGCGCTAATCGCGTGCGCGAGATGATGATCCACGTGGCGGAATCTGTAACCTGGCTCGCCGAAAATCCGTCGGAACGGCGCCGCGCCGGATTCCTGGTGCCACATGCTCAAAAAATGCCGCGTGGAGTTCAGAAAATTCAGAGAATTCAGCGGCCACCGGCCCGTAGCGTAGAGCAAAAGGTCGCGGCGATAAACGGGCCCGGCGGTTTGCCAGCCGAAGCAAACTTCGTCAACTTCGTCGGCGCCAACTTTCCCGAAGTCGAGGCACGCCTGAATGGCCAGCTGCGGGAAGCGGGCGTCGTGCTTCACGCGCGAGAGCCGCTCCTCCGCGACGGCAAACAGCAGCTCGCCATCGCGAGCCAGGCAAGCGGAAGAATCATGCATCTGGGAATAATTAATGCCGAGCGTGAGCATCAGAAATTTTGAGACATTTTCAGATTAAGGCACGATCCGCCCGGTTTGGCGCAGATTTCTGGCCCACGCCTTGGCCAACAGCGCAACGCCTTGCATCGTTTCCCGCGCGCCGTGGCCGACGATAGCACGGTATTGCGACCAGGCACAGCGCGGCAGCGCGTAGCCGGAAAAAAAATCCAGATACGCGAAACGCACGCGCGATTCGGACCACTGGCGCGCCGGCGCGGGCATGCGGCTGCCCACTCGCGCGAGCTGATCGAGGATCGTGGCCACTCGCGAATCATACGTGTGGCAGCGGCGCGTGAACTCGCGCCCCGCATCCGCGATTCGCATACGCAACTCGTCGTCCGCAAGCAGCCGCTGCACGAGTGGGATCACCTCCGCCTCTTCGCGATAGCCCACAAAATGGACGCCTTCCTGGTATCCGAACGCCGTGAGCTGCGTCGGCAGCGAAGTGATCAGCAGCGCGCCGGAAGCCTGCACCTCGAACACGCGCATGTTGGCGTCCTCGGGAAAGTCATCCCGGCTGATATTGACGACAATTTTGGAGGAACTGTAGATTTCCGCCACCTCTTTGAGCGCGTACGCCCTGCGCCAATCATTCATGTGAAACGTGGCCGCCAGCCGCGGAATCATGGCGCGCCGCCGGCCATAGAACGGCCCGTCCAGCGTTCCGACCCAGCCAAGTTCGCACGCGCGGTCCGTCCGGTCGCTGAAAAAGTCCGGACGAGCCGCATGTCCCAGAAGAAACGCTCCAGGATGCCCATGTTCCTGAAAAATCTTTTCATATCCCGCATGGCAGACGGACACCAGATCAAACAGCCCTGCCCACCGCATGCGGCGGTTCAGATACGTGTGCGTGTCCACATCGTACCGCATGGTGGGAATCGGGCTGTGCACCAGGCCTTCCGGCAAAAGAGGAAGCCCGGAATCGAAATGCATGATCAAATCCGGCACCGCCGGGCAGCGCGCAATCAGTTCGGAAAGTGGCGCGTCGAAAGCGTAATCCGCATCCAGGTAATGGAAATCCCAGCCGCGAAGGCGGAACGCGTCTGCATACGAAGGAAGAAGCTTCCAGTTGTGAATCTCGCGGCAGAGGCACAGGATCAGCATGAATTCGCGTGCAGGCGCCACCCGCCTGCGCGAAACATTGTAGAACGACGGGCGGAAACCACGAAATGCTTGCGCAGAGCTATCGAAGTTCTCTGCCGCATTTCTCGTGAAGCACAGAGGCCCTCATTTCGCCGCCATCAGGTGACTCTCCCCGGAAGGCGATTGGCCGGCAGCCCGTGCGCTCCTCTTGCGAAGTCCGATTGCGTGCCGCAGGGGCCGCGTCCAATTGAGCAACCCCAGCCTCGTGGTCTGCCACAGTGTTCGCGCAAAGCGCTGGAATGCCTGGATATTTCTGCGTGGATTTGGCCGCAGGCCTGCCGGGCCCAGCAAGTGCGTGGCGTCGTCAATCGTGGCAAGATGCCAACGGCTTCCGGCCAGCGCCTCGTTGCGCCGCGCAACCGCGTCTCCCCATACCCCGTCGGAGCCATAAGGGTGATAGCTATAGTCGTGAATCTGATGGATCGCGATCACGCCGTCGGACGCATCAACAACGGGAATTCCGCTCGAGCGCGCCTTCCAAACCAACCAGTGGTCCCAAACCACTCTCCCAATCACGAATGGCGGCAGCTTTCCAAGGTAGAACCCCTTGGGAAAAACAAAATAGTCAATCCACGTTCCCGCGCATTGATGGTTCACCTCCATCGCCTGCCTCCGGACATCCACAGCCCAATCCTTCCGCTCGAACGGCAGAGGTGCCGCAATCCCCGTGTCCCAGCGTCGCCCCACCATCAAAAACTGTTCCTGCGCCGCGCGAAGCAGGGAAAGTGCGCCGATAAAGTCGGGAGTCAGAATAATGTCGCAATTGATGTAGCAAAGGTTGTCGTGGCGGGCCATGCGCTGCGCCGCGTCGAAAAACGAAGGCAGCCGCTTCAGGCCTTCAGCGCTGCGATCGACTTCCGGGACATGCCGTATGCCCAGTTCTCTCGCCGTCTCTGCAGCGCCGCGGTCGTCCCCAAACAAGATGACCTCGACATCAGGATGCAGCAGCGTCCAGCTCTTCAGCGCATTGCGCTGGATGATGGCGCTATGTCCTTCGAACGGCTTTGCGGTGCTGAATAAAGTGAGCATGGCCAATTCCTCATTCTGGAAAAATCTCCCGTCGAAGAACGAAACATCCGAGGGCATAGGAGCAGAGCGCTGCGGACTTCGCATGAGAGGTAGGTTTGAAGGAGAGTGCCGTATCGCGGCCGCAGGGACGCCACCGGTTATCCCGCTGCTTCACCCAATAGGATTGCTCTCGGACGCAAAATCCCGCGAGAAGCCTGGGCAGCCGCTCTTCGCCATAAACGCGGTGCCATGGAATGATCGTCGTGTCGCGCCCGCACGGAATCGTCATTAGCATGGTTCCACCGGGCTTCAGCAGCTGGAGGAACTTGCGCATCGTACTCAGATCGCCGTCGCTTTCTCCCTGAGCCACGCCGTAGCGCCCTCGCAAACCTACGTGCTCCACAGTCGAGCAATTCAGCACCACATCGAACGATTCGAACGGCAAATCGGTCTCCAGGATGTTCGCCTGAAGGAACTCCACTGCGGGATGCCGCCAGGGAAAGCGCTCCGGCCCAAGATCCACTGCAAGAACTTGGAAACCCCGCTGGGCGGCAAGCATGCTGAGCTCGCCCGAACTAGCGCCGAAGTCCAGCGCGCGTCCCGGACCTGCAGGCAGGCGCGCGGCGATAAACGACCATTCAATCTCCCGGTCGCCATAAAGATTCAGGGCCGGAACGCGAACCGCCGCCGCTTTTCGTTCGAAGGCCCGCAGCGCCCCGTAGGCCCAGGAGGGCACATAAACCGGGAATGTAA
>DATJAD010000005.1:0-40965 GCA_035516615.1 Candidatus Acidiferrum sp. | reverse complement strand
CCTCCCGGATGAAGCTGGTGAACGGAATTTACGGAAGCCAGGATGGGAGGGGGATGGCCGGCGTCGCAGTATTGGAGCGTATGGGACTCGGCGTCGAGCACGCCATAGAAAAAGGTGACGAATTTGCCGATGGCGATATTTTCGCAGAGGACGCCGTTGACGCGGCTGCAGACGCCGGCGGGACTCTCAGAATCGAGCGCAAAGGCACGCACGGCGGCTTGCGTATTGGCCATGAGCAAGGCGGCGGAAACGCCTTTTCCGACGACATCGGCGATGCAGATGGCGAGCCGCTTTTCGCTGAGCTTGAGCACATCGAAATAATCGCCGCCCACCGTGCGCGCGGGACGCCAGGCCGCAGCGACTTCGAAACCCGCGAGCTGAGGAATTTCTTTGGGAAGCAGGGACTGCTGAATTTCGCGCGCGCGTTGCATTTCCTGTTCCTGCACTTCGAGCTGCGCGGCGCTGGCATCCACCGAGTTCTGCAGTTCGAGGTTGCGGCGTTCGAGTCGTTCCTTCGACTCGGTGAACAGGGCCGAAATGACCGCGAAAACGTCAATCATCAGGAACGGAAGTTTCCAGCCTGTTCGGATCAGATGCGAAAAAGTTTGCGGAGAAGGCGGAGCGATGCTCCAGACGACAACACTGGCAAGTACGTAGACGGGGGGCGTAAGGACCGCCAGAGAGGCCAGGTAAATCAGCCAGTTGTAAGGAAACGGACGCCGGCCATAGACGCGGCGGATGCGATTCAGCGGAGGCATGATCAGATTCCCGAGGCAGAGCCCGTAAAGAACGACGGTTGCAGGATTAACGTACTGGCCGATGGCCCAAAAGAACGCGGCTCCTACCAGCCCAACGCTGAGGTAAAGGAGTTGATGCTGCAGGATGCGCTTGAAAGAAGGAGACGGAGACATCAGACCACCGATCAGAGTGTACTTGAGGCTTGCGGGGTGACCGCGAATTTATTGCCGGTTTCGCGGAGGCCACTGGGAAATCGGGTTACTGCGGACATATTGATCTTTTCCAGCGGTTTTCGGGCTGAGGAAGCGGGAAGACACAGAGAGAATTGTTGGCCCCGACGACTGGCTTACGCGCGGCGGTGAAGGAGCATTTTGAGGGGGTGCTTGGGGCGGAGGGTGATGGAGAAGTGCGGAGTGACGCGAGCGTTTGGAGGAAGTTCGAGGCGGAAGCGCTGAGCGAGAGTGGCGAGAAGAAGCGTGGCTTCCATCATGGCAAAGCCGGCGCCGATGCAGACGCGGGGGCCTCCGCCGAAGGGAAAATACGCGAAGCGCGGGAGGCGGCCACGGCGAATGGGGTCGTCGCGCCAGCGCTCGGGATCGAATTTGAGGGGATCGGGATAGAAGCGCGGATCGCGATGGGTGAGCCACTGGAGAATAAATACGTTTGTGCGGGCGGGAATGCGATAGCCGCCGAGCTCAAAATCCTGAATCGCGCGGCGGCCAATGCCCCAAGCGGGCGGATAGAGGCGCATGGATTCCTTGACGACCATTTCGGTGTAGGGGAGACGCGGAAGATCGCGGAGAGTGGGAGGAGCGCGGGTGAGGACGGAGTCGAGTTCGGAGGAAAGTTCGCGCTCGACTTCAGGATTTTGCGAGAGGAGGTACCAAGTCCAGGTGAGCGCGTTGGCGGTGGTCTCGTGTCCGGCGAGGAAGAGAGTCATGATTTCGTCGCGGAGTTGTTCGTCGGTCATGCGGGAGCCAGCTTCGTCCTGCGCGTCCAGGAGAATCTGGAGAAGATCCTTGCCGGGAGCGGGGGAAGCGCGGCGTTCGTGAATGATGGCGTAGATTTTGGCGTCAAGGCGGCGCTTGGAACGGAGAAGGCGCGGACCTTTAGGGAGAGGAGTGCCATCGGGAAGGATGAAGGCAAGCGCGGCTTGTTGGAAGAAGCGAGCCATGACGGCGGCGACGTCGGACCCAACGCTCCGGGCGTCGTGGGAAATTTTGGAGCCGAAGAGGGAGCGGGCGACGACGTCGAGGGTAAGCTCGGCCATGTCTTCGTGAATGTCGCGGAGATCGCCATCGTTCCAGCGCGAGAGAAACGTTTCGGCGGAGGAAGACATAATTTCGGCGTAGGCAGAGATGCTTTCGTGGCGAAAAGCAGGCTGCATGAGCTGGCGCTGCGCTTGCCAGGAGGGACCTTCGGCGGTGAGCAGGCCATTGCCCATGATAAATTTCAGGGCCGCATAATCCTTGGATTTATGGAAATTGGAAGCCTGGCGCACGAGAACCTGTTCAATGAGATCAGGATGCGTGACCTGACACATGGGAACATGCAGGAAGCGGTAGAGGACGACATCGCCGTAATCGCGGGCGCAACGGGCGGAGAAACCGGGCCAGTCGCGCATCAGCTCATGGGCGCTGCCGAGAAGGAACGCGCCTTTAGGACCGGGAGGCAGGGAGAGCGAAGGAGCGACAGCCGCATGTGCCATGCACGAAAGTGTAGCTGGTTGCGGCGATGCAGAGAAGCGATGAAGGTTTTGAAAGCACGGCCGGCATCGGGGCAATGGTAGACACAGGCTGCGGATTGGGTTAAAAGGACGGAGCCAGCGATGGCGATGGGGCGATGGAAAAGTACGACGTCATTGTGATCGGTTCGGGGCCGGCGGGACAGCGCGCGGCGATCCAGGCGGCGAAGTTCGGCAAGCACGTGGCGCTAGTGGAAAAGATGGAAGTGATCGGCGGCGCGGCGATCAATACAGGAACGATTCCGAGCAAGACGATGCGCGAGGCGGTGCTGCATCTTTCAGGATTCCACTACCAGAGCATTTATGGCGTGAATTACCGGGTGAAAGAACAGATCACCATGGCTGATCTATCTTTCCGGGCGCAGCACGTAATCAAGACGGAGATTGACGTGACGCGGGCGCAACTTTCTCGGAACGGGATCGAGGTGCTGACGGGAGTGGCGAGTTTCACCGATCCGACGCATATCCGGGTGGTCGGTTCGCGAGGGCAAGGCGATTACGAGGCGGAAAAGATTATTTTGGCGACGGGGACGAAGCCGGCGGTTTCGTCGCTGGTGCCGTTCAACAACCGAACGATCATCAACAGCGACCAGATTCTGCAGATGCCGGCGATTCCGAAGACGATGATTGTGGTGGGCGGCGGGGTGATTGGGGTCGAGTATACGTGCATGTTCGCGACGCTGGGGGTGCGCGTGACGCTGATCGAAAAGAGGCCGCGGCTCTTGGAATTTGCGGATTCGGAGATGGTGGAGGCGCTGTGCTACCACCTGCGGGACCGGCGCGTGACGCTGCGGTTGAACGAAGAGGTGGAAAGCGTGGAGGAGACGCCGGACAACGGGGTGGTGGCGAATCTGAAGAGCAAAAAGAAGGTTGCGGGAGAAGCTTTGTTGTATGCGGTGGGGCGGCAAGGCAACGTGGATGAGTTGAATCTTGCGGCGGCGGGGTTGGAGGCCGATGGCCGGGGACGGATCACGGTGGACGCGGATTACCGGACCAAACAGCCGCATATTTTCGCGGTGGGAGACGTGATCGGATTTCCGAGCCTGGGGTCCGTGTCTATGGAACAGGGGCGCATTGCAGCGGCGAATGCATTTGGAGTGCCCATTCATTCGGACCCGGCGAATTATCCGTACGGAATTTACACGATTCCGGAGATTTCGTTTATCGGCAAGACGGAAGAGCAATTGACGGATGAGGGTGTAGCGTACGAAGTGGGCATCGCGTACTTCCGGGAGATTGCACGAGGACAGATTCTGGGAGACACGACCGGGCGGTTGAAATTGATTTTTCGGCCAGATACGAAGGAGCTGTTGGGAGTGCACATCATCGGTGAGGGGGCCTCGGAGTTACTGCATATCGGGCAGGCGGTTTTCGTGATGAAGGGCACGGTGCAGTATTTCGTGGATACAGTTTTCAACTATCCCACGCTGGCGGAATGTTACAAGGCGGCAGCGTTCAACGGATTGAATAAGCTCTCGAAGATGTGATGGGGGAGAGCCGGGATCGGCGGTGAATAGCGATGAGCGAGAAAACTGCGCGGAGAGCGGCCGGAGTCTTGGTGATGGAGCACGTGGCGGCTGCGGCCGTGGAGAACAGCAAGATCATCGCTGGGGTGAACGTGTATCCGGAAAAGGGAGATTCGCCGGACGCTCTACTGGCCATGCCCGCGGAGGAGCTGGCGCTGCAAATCAGCAGCCTCATCAAAAAAATCGCCCAGAGAGAGCCGGTGGGCGCGGTGGGAGTGGGATTTCCAGGGCTGATCCGCGAGGGAGTCGTGGAGGAATCGCCGAATTTGCAGCAGATGAAGGGATTCCGGCTGCAGGAGGCAATCGAATCGGCGCTGGGAGCGGCACCGGGCGGCGCGGTGGTGCGGATTTTTAACGATGCAGACGCAACCGCAGCGGGAATTGCGGCGGTGCGCGGAGTGCTGCATAAATTGAACCGCGTGTGGACGCTTGGAAACGGAGTGGGGTTCGGGCGTTATCCGTGGAGCGAAGGAGTGTGGGAAGGGGGGCATTCCGTGGTAACGCTGGATGCGAAAGAAAATTTCTGCGGGTGCGGGGGACGAGGGCACCTGGAAGGCATTCTCGGATTCCGCGCGATGCGGATGCGCTTTCTGGACATGGAGCCCGAGGAGGTGTTTGCGGGAGCGCAGGCGGGAGATTCGCGCTGTACGGAGTTCGTACAGCTCTGCCATCGCGCCCTAGCCGCCGCGACGGCGACGAGCATTCACATGGATGGGCCAGGACCGTTTTACCTGACGGGGCCCAATGCAAAATTCATTGATCTCGGTTTGCTGGACAGGCTGGTACACGAAATGGTGAAGATGAGCCCGCTGCAGGGCAGCCGGTTTGAAGTGATCCCGACTAGTGATGAGCTGGGAATCATCGGAGCGGCAGTAAACGCGGAACAGGCCGCCGGGCGAAGCTAGCCGGCGCGGGAATTCCGCTACGCGGAGATGGCTTCGGAAATCAGCGAGTCACGGAGCTGGGAAGCTGGGTCTCCAACTGGGAGATGACTTTCCAACCGCGTGGCGTGTAAACGTAGACGCGCAGGACGCGAAATTGGCGGTCGAGCCGTTTGCCCATGAACGTCCCGCGCTCGGAGCGCAAACTCAGAACCGAAGCCGAATCCAGGTACATTTTGATCTGGATGTTGGCCTCAGCAACACTGGAATAGGCGATGTGGGAATTTTGAATCAGCTGAATGAGCCTGTTTTTGTTGATCGTCTCCCCGTACCAAGTCGCGCCGACAAATTCGTCGGCATAGGCCGATTGAAAAAAGCTAGGGTTATTGAGCTGAATGGCCCGCGCGTTCTCCTTTTCGAGATTAGACAATTCCTCAAGGTGCATTTCCCGTTCATCGAAGGGAATTTTCTTGACTTGCTGCGCCAAAAGGGCGGCCGGGAACAAACTTGCCGCAACAAGGAAAACGAGCGATCGCCACGTCATAAATACGGCCTCCGAAACCAAGCCGGCTTTCCCGAATGCCCGGGCAGACTTTCAGAATATTCCGGGAGGATTGTGGGTGGGGAAAAATTTGAGCGGGGAGTTTCTTCAATTGAAACGATAATGCGCCGTTTGAGGCGACGGACAGAAAGGAAAAGAGGACGTTCCCGCAATTTGAGCGGCAATTAGCGGCGGGGTGCAGAGGCGGGATCGCGCTTGGAGACTTCGAGGGCTACCTTGCGCATTTCCTCGTGAATTAAGCCGTTCGTGGCGAGGAGAACTGGGCCTCCCAAAGAATAGGGAGCACCGTGGAAATCGGAGATTTTGCCTCCCGCTTCCTGGACGAGGAGAATGCCGGCAGCCGTGTCCCATTTTTTCAGGCCAAACTCCCAGAAGCCATCGAAGCGGCCGGCGGCGACGCAGGCAAGATCGAGAGCGGCCGAGCCGTCACGGCGGACTCCGTGGGATCTGAGGGTGAAATCCCAATAATAGTGAATGTTGGGATTGGCCAGGCGCTTGTGAACGGGAAAGCCGGTACAGAGCAGGCTAGTGGCAAGCGTCGTGACTTTCGAGACGGCAATGGGGCGGCCGTTGAGCGTGGCACCTTGGCCGCGCGCGGCGGCATAGAGCTCCTCATAGATAGGGTTGTAAACGACTCCTGCGAGCGGAGTATCTCCTTGAGCAACAGCAAGGGAGACGCAGAAGCAAGGGTATCCATGGGCGAAGTTCGTGGTGCCGTCGAGGGGATCCACATGCCAGCGGAACGTCGACTTCCCTTCGTGGCCGGTGCCTTCTTCCGCAGCAATGGCGTGATCGGGGAAATATTGGGTGAGGCGTGAGACGATGGCTTGCTCACTGCAGCGGTCGGCTTGCGTCACCAGGTCTACTTCGCCTTTGTACTGGATTTGGGGAGGACGATGATACTCCTCGCGAAGAATCGCGCCCGCTTCGCGGGCCACTTCGATGGCGGCTTCAAGAAAGGATTTTGGCATGGATACGCCTTGTTCTCGGACGACGAAAAGAGGCAGATCTCATTCTAGACGCGAAACGCGGACAGCAGAAATCGCGAACCGCCTCCGAAGCTATTTCGGGCCCGTGTAATACGTCTTGCGGTGACGAACGGAGTAATTGCCCACGACCTTTACTTCGATGGTGCGATAGGTATTCGCGGGACCGCGAGGATTGGGGTAGTAGCCGAGGCGATATTGGGTGCGCAATTCGCGATTGATCTGATCGAAGATGGCGCCCAAGTCTCCCGGTTGAGTGGGAAAGAACATGGCGCCGCCGGTCATGTCCGTGATGGTCTGGAGTGCGTGCTCGCCGGCAGTGTTGCGGCCGCCTTCGTTCTTTACAGCACGGATCAGGACGGTATAGAGGAGCGTGCCGGCCTTGACAGCTTCATTGCGAGCAGCGTCAAAATCCATGTGGCTGGTCGTTTCGCCGCCGTCAGTGATGAGGATGATGACGCGGCGGCGCTCCACGCCCTGGCGTTCGAGCGCCCGCGAACCCAGATAGACAGCATCGTAAATGGAAGTCCCGCCGCCGGAGGGAACTCTTTGCACAGCGGACTGGAGCTGCGCAATATTGTCGGTAAATTCGGAGAGCTGAATGACGTCTTCGTCGAAAGCATAGACGGCCAGATGGTCGCCCTGCCTTATCACTTGCTGGATAAATCGTTGTGCCGCGGAACGCTCCTCGGGCATGTCCATTCGGGCGCTCAGGCTGGCGTCAATCATCAGGACCAGGTCGAGCGGCTGCTGGGTCTCTTGCTCAAAGACGGCGATTTTTTGAGGGAAGCCTTCTTCAAAAAGCTGGAAAGAGGTGACCGGAAGATCCGGGGCAGGACGATTGTGATCATCGAGGACGCTAACAAGAACACTGACGAGATTCACGTTAACGCGGATCGTGGAGCGATCCTGAATCGTGCCGGGGGGCGATGATGGGGATGTGTTTGCGTTTGGGGACGGGTTCCCGGCGGTGGCGCCGGGCTTCTGAGCCCAGGGAGGACGATTGGGGTTGTACTGCGCGGAAGCGATCGGCGAGAAACCGGCCAGCGATGAAAGACAGAGGACGAAGCAAGAAACGAGGGGTAATTTCATCTATATCTTAAGATGCAGTTTTCGGAGCCGAAGTCTCCGCGGGGACGGGCGGGAGTTCGCCTTCGGCCCACACAGCGCCATCCTCGAAATACTCCTTCTTCCAAATGGGCACGGTTTTCTTCAGAGTGTCAATGGCGTAGCGGCAAGCCTCGAAAGCGGCGGGGCGGTGGGGCGAGCTGACGGCGATGAAAACGCTGGTTTCGCCGATTTCCAGGCGACCCAGGCGATGAACGATGGCAACGCCGTCAACGGAGAATTTGCGGTGCATTTCGGCGGCGATTTCGGTCATCTTGGCAAGGGCCATGGATTCGTAAGCCTCATACTCGAGGTAGAGCGTGCGGCGGCCGTGGGAATGATCGCGGACGCAGCCATCGAAAGTGACCACGGCGCCGTCGCCTGGCATGCGTAGCTGCTCCACGAGAGGCGCAGGCTCAATTGCGTGCCGGGTGAGCGCGATCTTGTCTTCTTTGGAGATGATATTCACCTTGATGCCTTAACCCCCGCTAACGGGAGGCAAGAACGCAATCTCGTCGCCAGATTGAAGAGGCGTGCTCCAGGCGGCGAATTCCTGGTTGCGCGAGGCTACCAGCGATGCGCGAAAGTCCGAGATGCCAGGATGGCGAGAGCTCAGGTGAACAAACAGTTGCGCGAGGGAGGAATCGGCGGGAATTTGGGCCGATTCTTCGGCGCGGCCGACGACATCGCGCAAGCGGCCAAAATAGAGGACTTTCACTTCGATGGGCATACGCTCCTATTCTAGCGCGAAATGCGATCTCGCCGTTCGTGCCAGAGGACGAACGAGCCAGGAGATGAAACGCGCTAATACGCGGAGATCCGTTGAGCCTTGGTGGTAACAGGGGCAGGAGTGACCATGAAGATTCTGGTGACAGGTTCTACTGGGCTGGTGGGAGGCGCTCTGATTCCTGCGCTGCGGCGCGAGGGCCATACGGTGTGCCGGCTGGTACGGCCGGACACGAAGATTCGAGAAGAGAACGCAGGTGGATTCGACGTGAGCTGGAATCCCGAGACCGGCGAGTTGGGAGGCGCGGCAGTGGGGGCGGAGGCGGTCATCCATCTTTCCGGCGCCTCCATTTCTGAAGGACGGTGGACCACTAAGCGAAAGGAAATGTTGAGGTCGAGCCGCGTGGACACGACGCGCGCGCTGGTGACAGCGCTTGGCAAAATGAGTGCTAAGCCCGAGGTGCTGATCTCCGCTTCGGCGATCGGGTATTACGGAAACCGGGGCGACGAGATTTTGACGGAGGAGAGCGCAGCGGGGGACGACCTTTTGGCGCGAATCGCGAAGGAGTGGGAAGCGGAAGCGCGAAAGGCGGAAGGGTTTGGGACGCGCGTGGTGCCGGCGCGCTTCGGCGTGATTTTGGCGAAGCAGGACGGCGCGTTGCCGAAGATGATGCTTCCCTTCCGACTGGGGCTCGGCGGACGGGTTGGGAACGGCAAGCAGTGGATGTCATGGATTACGTTGGCCGATGTTATCGGCATACTGCAGCTGTGTCTATCTAGTACGCCAATTACGGGTGCTGTGAAGTTTTCGCCGGTGAGTGGTGCGGTCAATGTCGTAAACCCGCAGCCGGTGACAAACGCGGAGTTTACTCAGGCGCTGGCGAAGGCGTTGCGGCGGCCCGCATTTCTTCCTGCTCCGGCGTTTGCATTGCGGCTGGTGTTGGGTGAGATGGCGGACGCGCTGCTGTTGTCGAGCCAGCGCGTCGTGCCCAAGAAACTGGAAGAGATCGGCTACCGGTACCAGCATCCTGATCTTGCGTCGGCGCTGGCGGCGATCTTGTAGATTGGGGATATATCTCGTTTATTTTGGAACATTCAAAGTCACGGTTACGCGATAGATATGGCCGTTCACCGGGTCGGTGGCCATGACGGACTCAAGTGTTTGACCGTCCCTGAGAATCGGATTTATTTCCGTCCGGAACTGGCGGGTGACCGGAGCATTTGTTGGCGAGGATTCCTGAGAGACGGAGCTGCGCTCGACGGTCAATACGAGCTTGTAACGGCCCTCACCTTCCGTCTGCGCCGAGCAGTCTATGTTCGTCCCGACATCGAGATACTGAAGATTCTGGTCCTTGTTGGTGAAGATGGGGATGCGAGCGCCGTCGCGGATTTGCGTATCGGGACGCGCATGGTGCTCATCGGCGTTCACGGTGAAAGAATAAGGCAAGCTGACGATCTTTTTGTCGCCGTCGTATTCCGTGAAGACAACCTGAACACGCAGAGGAATCGGGGACGTAGTCCTCTCCTCCGTCTTGGCGGGAGCCGAATCCTTGGGCTTTTCCTGGGCCACGGTTGAGAGCCCGAACGTACTGAGCATGAGAATAGCGAACGGATAGATCATTTTCTTCATGTGTCGTCTCCCTTTTGATTCCAAGCGAAACTGAAAAGCCCAATGCTTCAAGAAGCGAACTATCTGGTCGTGCCCCCAACCTCTGGCGCCAACGGTTCAATCGCCAGCGGCTGGCTTGAGAGCTCGGCAATCTCGAGCGGCACGATCTTCAGGGGGATCTGATTTCTGTCCTCCCCGATAGCCTGCGCGAGGACAGGTCGCCGCTGGAGAAGAGCGATGTAATGAGCGAGCGCAATCTCCTGGCCGGGAGGAACGAGGACCTTAGGTTGGGCGGCGCGGGCGAAAACGCGGGCCGACGAGGCGCTCTTCAGACGAGCCACGTGAATAGAAGTCGAGCGCGTGGGATGCGTGGCTGGCTGAATTTTCTCAACGGCACCAGCAGACGGAACCGGCTTGACAACGACGACCGGAGAGTCGCCGCTGCGAAGATCGTTGATAAGGCTCGGCAGAGAGATGGCGACGGCCAGTGAGGCGACAGCAATGGTTGGGACCCACACCCACGCCGCCGGAAACCGGCGCGAGGGAACAGGCTGGCGAGCGAGTTCCGCGCAGACGCGCGGAGAAAATGAGACAGGGACATGGGGGTTGGCGATGGCGCGGAGGCCGGCATCCATTTCGGCGAAAAGGAATTGTTCCCGAGTAAGAGCGGCACGGCACTCTTCGCAAGCATCGAGATGAGAACGCAGTTCTTGGCTTACGCTGTCGCCGCGGGCGGCCACGTCTCTTAACGGTTGTCGGTAGTTTTCACAAAGCATCGAAGTTTCTCCGCGAGGTGTTTCTTGGCGACAAAAAGCCGGGATTTCACTGTGCCCACGGGAATGCCGACCAGGGAGGCGACTTCCTCGATGGAGTGGCCTTCCATTGCGGAAAGCAGAAGAACGAGGCGCTGCTTTTCCGGCAATTCCGCGAGGGCGCGATCGAGTTCCGCTTGAAAATCTCTCGTGCCCGCGGCAACATTCGCGGGGCGCGCCGAATCCCGCAGCCAATCAGCTTCGCGGACGCCGCGGCGTTTTGCGCTGCGCAAGCGGTCCAGAGCGAGCCGGAACGCAATGCGCACGAGCCAGGACCGGAACTTCTGCCGGTCGCGCAGCCGGTGAAACGAGCGGTACGCACGCAGCAAGGATTCCTGCGCGACGTCTTCGGCGTCAGCGTCGTTGCGCAAGACGGCTCGTGCGACGCGGAAGGCGAGCGGTGCGCATTCCGGCAGCAGAAATTCGAACTGCTGGTGCATCTCCGCGTCAGCAAGTTCACGCTGCGTTTCTGTCCTCGCCGTGCCGCGTGGCTGAGCCAGGATCAACTCCTGCATGCCGACTCCCGGGAGGCCGAACCGGCGCTCCTGTTGTTCAATTGCCAGACGCCGTGGCCAGATGATTGGTTCAGTGGAAGTACAAATGGAGCAACGAGACAAGTAAAGAGAAATGTGAATGGGGAGACAGGCGTGGCCTCCCATTTTGAGACGTGGTCATTGGCGGTGGGTTCCAAAACGGGAGTTTATTGCTGCACGGGGACCTTTCGCATCGGAGTGCTCCTCGCATGAGAAACGCGATTGTCCTTGTAACATACTGACAATAAACGCTTTATCTCCGTAGAACTTTCCGCTGCTCGCCAATTGCCCGATTGTGCCGGCGCAAAAGTTCCTGGCAGTTCGCCTGCTATTCGCCAAGCCATGCAGATCCCTCCGAGGCCGACCAAAGTGAGTCCACTGGCGATGGCGCGTGAGAAGTGCGACGGGCATGCGTTCGCGCGAGGGATTTGTATTGTGCTTGGCGCTGCGTGTGCGTGGGTGTATGGCTGCGGAGGCGGAAGCGCGGGCTCCGTTGCCCCTCCGCCACCTCCGCCGCCCGCGATTACGGTTTCCGTTACGCCGACGGCGTCCAGCGTTCTCCTGGGAAATTCGCTGACATTCTCCGCGAGTGTCAGCAATACAACAAACACGGGAGTGAGTTGGAGCGTGAATGGAGTTGCGGGCGGCACAGCGGCCACAGGGACGATCACGGCGAGCGGCGTGTTTACGGCACCTGCGGATTTGCCTTCGCCGCAAACGGTGCAGGTCACAGCCACGAGCGTGGCCAATGCGACAAAGTCGGCCAGTGCGCAAGTCACTGTTTCCAGCGATATCGGAATTTCCCTTACGCCGGGAAGCAGCGCCGTGGAGCTAGGGGCGGCAGTTGCGTTTCAGGCACAGATCACCAGTAGCGGGCATCCGGACAATTCCGTTCGCTGGAGTCTCTCCGGCTCATCCTGCCCGAGTGGGTGCGGAACGTTGGATGCCGGCGGGAATTACACGGCGCCGCAAGTTCTCCCTGCGAGCACGAGCGTAACGCTCACAGCCCAAAGCGCGGCCGATGTGACGAAAAAGGCGACCGCGGCGATCCAGATTACAAGCAATTTCACTTTGCAAATCTCGTCACCCTCGAGTGTTTCGGCCGGAGGAACGGCGACGATCGTCGCCACGCTGGTTCCCGTGCCGGGATCCAACCCGAGCCCGACGGTAAGCTGGTCACTCTCCGGCGCGGGTTGCAATGGGAACACCTGCGGCGTGTTGACCACCACTACTCAGGCGAGCGGTTCGGGCGCGATCCCGGACACCGCTACGTACACAGCGCCTGCGACCGTTCCGAATCCAAATACAGTAACCGTTACGATCACGCCGCAAGCCGATCCTCCAAAAGAAGTGCAAGCAACATTGGCCATTCAGAGCGGCCCGGGCGTGAGCCTGACGCCCGTGACGGCGACTCTCGCGGCCAATCATCGCATCACGCTTACGACACAGGTTTCCGGGTTGTCCGACACCGGAATTGCGTGGGGTGTGAACGGCGTCGCGGGCGGGAACGCTTCTCTCGGCCAAATTTGTGTGGTGGCATCTAGCCCTTGCCAGGCGGTCACGAGCGGAACCGCTCTGCAGGTGGATTATCTGGCTCCCGGCGGCATTCCTTCGCCGAATCCGGTCAGCGTGACGGCGACGAGTGTTGCGAATTCCTCTCTGAGTGCGTCCGCGCAGGTCACGGTCATCAATCACATCGTTGTAAGCGTGCAGCCTGCGAGCGCCACGCTCGCTCCCGGCGCGGTGCAAGGTTTCACCGCGTCGGTGCTAGGAACGAGCAATCAAAATGTCGTCTGGCAAGTGCAGGGGACAGGCTGTGTCGCAAGCGGCGCCTGCGGGAGTGTGGACGCCAGCGGCATCTACACGGCTGCCAGCGTGGCGCCTTCCCCCAACGCGCTGCAAATCGTTGCGACAAGCTCAGACGATCCCTCGCAATCCGGAAGCGCAAACGTAACGATCACTGCCGGAGCAGATATTCAAAGCCTGGAGCCTGCCAGCATCTACGCGGGAGGAGCCAACGGCTTCACGCTGCGCGTGGACGGTAGCGGTTTTGTCGCGAGTAGCCCGGGCCCGGGATCCACGCTCCTGATTGCCGGCTCGGCAAGAACCACAACCTGCACAACGGCGGGCGAATGTACGGCGCCGGTGTTCGCGGCGGACGTCGCGGTGGCAGGCAAAGTCAGCGTGCAAATGCAAAATCCCGACGGCTCGGAATCGAGTGCCGTTTCGCTGGTGGTCGCTTCGCCCAACAACTCGGACGGAACGGTGCAACTGACGAGCGGGACTCCGGAAGTGGACGGCGTGAACATTACCGTGGTTGATCCGACCACGGCGGGACTTTCCGTGCCTGGCAGCAGCGTGGATCTGAACGTCGGCGCGCTGGGAACTTTCTCCATAGCGACGAACACCTGCAATCTCACAGGCAATCCCGTTCCTATCGTGCCACCGGCAACGGGAACCTCCGCCGTGGATGTGTGCGTGCTCTCGCAGAGCGGCCTGGACACGAGCATGACGTACACGGTTTCCGGGCCAGGTGACATTTCCATCGTTGCAAAGCAGCCTGCAGGGCTCGGGATCATCCATCTGACGCTACAAGTGGCGGCAGGCGCGGAGGCAGGCGCAAGAACGCTTTTCATCCAAAACACAAATCTCGACAAGACCGCGGCAAGCGGCGCTCTGGAGGTGCAGTGAGATGAATTACAGACAACGGCGGCGGTTTTTGTGGACGCTGTTCCTGATCGGCTTGCTCCTGATCGCCGTAGTGGCCAGCGCAACAACACTGGCACGGCTGCGCTTCGATGATCTGGCGGAACAAGCGACGGCAATCGCCAGGATCCGCTGCTTGAGTTCCGCAAGCGTTTGGAAGAACGGTGAGATCTGGACGCGGACACGTGCGGAAGTACTCGAGCAAAGCAAAGGCGAACTTTCCGGCATCGTGGAGATCGAGATGCCGGGAGGAGTGATTGGGCACCTGCACGCGCGCGTGGAAGCGGTGCCGGTCTTCCGGCCCGGAGACGAGGCTTACGTTTTTCTCTGGGCGCGGCCGGGGCAATCCTTTCGGGTGCTGGGATGGACGCAGGGGACGTTTCGCATCAAGCGCGACGCGCATACGGGAGCAGAATCGGTGACTCAGGACTCCGCGGCTTCGCCTATTTTCGATCCTTTGACCAGGCAATTCCGCGCGGGGGGTGTGCGAAACATGCCGATTGCGGCGTTTCAACTGAAGTTGCGGCGAGCGCTGGAAAAATCCGCTTCGTGAAAAACTGAACTCCCGCGGACAGCCGCGGGCGGCGCAGAGAAATAGACATTCATCGTGGTGAGGAAGAACGTGATGAACATGAAACTGATCATTCGCAAAATTGGCGCATTGTCTTGTACGATTTTCTACTGCTTTTGGGCCGCTCCGCCGGCGCAGGCTTACGCTTTCGATGAAATCGTGCCGGACGTGCGCCAGCCAGTCGCGGTCTCAGGAGGATCCGCATGTCCTGTTCCGGCGCGCCAATCGGTGTCCCCTGGTGCGATTGCGGTGCGCTGGAGCACCACGCTGGGCACGAGCCCCGTTACGATCCTTACGCAGGATCAAACAACAGCAGGGCGCTTGAACGAAATCGAGCAGGTCATTTCGCTCGCCATTTCCACGTGGGCGAATGTGAGTGGCACGATGTTGACTCCAGCCTCTTTCGCGCCACTGACGCGGACGGCAGCCTCCAATGCGTGCGGGGCGGACGGGGTGGACACGATCTGTTTCGACCAGCCGGATATGGCGTTCACACCCGGCGTGCTGGCGTTTACACGCGTGGTAACCGCCGACGCGGCGGGCGAGCAAATCGGGAGCAGCCCCGTTTCAGCCGCAACGGGACAAATTCTGGACGCGGACATCTACTTTAATCCCGGAGCCTCGAACACGACGTTTGCCACCCCCGCCGCGCTCGGCGCCAACGCAACAGCCTATGACCTCGAATCGGTCATGACCCATGAGTTCGGCCATCTGCTGGGGTTCAGCCATTCGGCGGTATGGAGCGCCATGATGTACCCATACGCGCCGGCTCCAGGGACCTTCACGGGGACTCGGCCGACGGCGCAGCAGCCGGATGCTCCTCTGGGCGAGGATGACCGCAGCGGACTGCGTGTGCTGTATCCCGACCCAACGGACACCTTGCATATAGGCGTGATCCGCGGCCACATTTTTCCAGCGAACTTCTTGTCTCTCCCGTTGTCACCGCCGAATGTAACAGGAATTTTTGGAGCACACGTCGTCGCAGTAGATGCGTCGAGCGGAGCGGTCGTCGCCGGGGTGATCGGAGGCTGGAGTTGCGCGAGTCCGGGACCGGCGCAATTCGATGGATCGTACTCGATCGAAAAGCTGCCTGTGGGACACTCTTACACCGTCTATGCGGAACCTCTCGATGGAGTGGTCTCCCCAGCGCAGATCAGCAATGCGATGACGCCGCTCTGCCGGAACAGCTCCACGGATGCGGGCTGGCCGGCGCAGCAGGCGTGCGCCGTGCCTGCAGCCGACACGAGCTTTACTACGAGGACCTTGCCCGCACCATGACGGACCTCGCATACAGGTGCCAGGCAGATGAAATGCGCTGCATGAACAACGCCGCGACCTAAGGATCCCAGACAGAGCGTCAAAAAACGAACGTCCCGGTGCTTGCTGGCACCGGGACGCCCGTGGGTGCTGCGTCTAGCTGCGTCCTACTGATTCGGAAGGAGGAGCTGGGTAAATCCGGTTGTGTTGACGTCGCGGAACAGCGGTGTGCGCGGCGGCAACAAGTTGGGCTGCAGGAATTCGGTGTCGAAATTGTATCCGCGAGTTGGAGGGCTGTAGACGGTCGTACAACACTTGTACGTGCCCGTCGCCTGGCGGTTGTAGTACATGCTGATGATGGAACCGCGATAACTCAGAGTACCCCCCCAGCTTTCGATATAACGCAGGAAGTTGTGCATACCGCCGTCGGTACCATAGTCCTGCGCCGTGCCAGCGGGTTGCGGGAAGGAGACGCCCTTGCCCGCGATCACCGCGGTACGATAGTAGGTGGATCCACCAGACCGGGGAGCGCTACTGACGTAGAGGTTGTAAGAGAACGAATTCGTGTCGTTCCAACTGTCTGAGAGCAGCGTCACGGCGTCCCCTCCGACAGAGGCGGCCACGTGCGGGTCGTTGAAGCCTCCACCTGCGGAATTGGAGTTGTAATCGCCCTGCACATAAATGGGGTTTTCCGCAACAACGGAGAGACCGCAGGCAACACCCCCTGGGCAAGTACCGAGGGCGGTAAGATTGCTCCCATTCGAGATCTTGACTGCGCGCCTAAAAAAGAGCGGGGGATTTTCCCGTGCCCCGTTGCTGAGTGCCGCATACACCATCGGCCAGATGGGCGTTGCATAAGACGGTGCAGCGCAGGTTGGATTGGCTTTTAGCGCGCCGGTGGTCGTGAGATTGGTGAACGTACCGTACTGACCATACCCAAGCGAGGTAAGCGCAGTGCCCGCCGCCATGGTGTGCGTTGGGTTTGCGCCGTATGTAAAGATCTGGCCAGTGCCGACGCCGGAGCTGTTCACGTCAATGTCTTCGCCCGTGTCCAGGGAGCCGTTGGGGCAACCGGTGGCGGCGTTGCCGGGAGAATTCACGAAGTCCGTCCAGCCATATTCGCCGGTTTCATGGCCATCCGGGGAAGTCGGCGGCCACGTTCCGGTCCAGGTGGCGCTAGCCGTGTAATTTCCGCGGCGGTCGGAGATGTAAACAACAAAATCGTTGGGCGCGACGTTAGGGTCCTTGGTGGACGGACCCGAAGTCCCGATTGTACCTGCAAACCACTTGGCCAGGTTTCCGGCGTCAATTTCGATGTAGTTCATGACGCCATTGAGAGTCGGCTCTCCGTTGTAGGGCGCAGCGGGAGTAGTGTCGCGAAGCGTGCCTTCACGCGTGTCGAACAGGACGTTCGGCCAAAAGTCTGTCGGCAGTGGCGTCCATCCGAGGAGGATCTTCTTCGTGGAAGGGTCCACGCCGCACACCTGAGCAACGGTTGAGGTAACCGGAAGATTCTTGGGAGAAGTTGTTTTGCGCGTTCCGCTCGTATAGGGGACCGACGAAGGATTATCACGAATCCTTTCAAGCCGGATGACAGCATTGGGATGCGGGCTGAGACAGGTGCCGGCGGTAATGCTCGTAAACGTGCCGCTACCGAGTGTGGTGCCGTTCTGATAGGGCAATTGGACAGACGGCAAATTCGGAAGGGCGGGCGGGATGAGGGACGAGCTGCCAGCCTGCATCGTGGTGGTGGTCCCCGACCATTGCGGGTTCAAAGTTGATCCATCCAACGACTGCGGAACGGGATCGATGTTCTTCCCGGCGTAGCCAAGGCCAAGGACTTCCAGCGTGACGTCCTTCCAGGTTCCGCAAGGCGTGCCATAAGGCGAGAGTTGGGCTTCGATCTTGATGTAGCCCTTGATGATGGGAAAGTTCTTCGGGAGCCAATAGCCATCGGTCGGAGTCGCGGTATTGTAGTTTGCGCCTGGAGTTGCAGAATTGGCGCCGGACGCCGCCAAAGGAAGCGGCGTCGTGCCGTCGGCAGCCATGTTCGCGAGCAGTTGGGTGACGGCGGTTGTCGTGGGCCAGCTCGCAACCGGCTGGGCCAATTGGCTCAGATCAAAAGGCTGCGTGGAACTGTCAATACACGGCAGATTCATGATGTCGTTGGGGTCGTCGGAGAGAAGAATCTTCAAGCTGGCTTGCGAAAAATAACGCTCGGAAGTGATCTGGGAGCTCTCTCCCTCGACAGGTCTGCGAATCAAATCGATGGATTCCGTGGTTCCAGCGCCTACCGTCACGATTCCCAAGTCGAGTGCAGTTGCACCTGTTGAGCCGCTGCGGACGTTCCCGGCATAGTTGGTGGCGCCCAGCGAAATATTGGGCCAATTGGGGTTAGCGCCTGACCCAAGTGTGCCGGTCAGGCTGCCTTCGCTCCGGGCCATGGCGCGATATGAGGACGTTCCCGGGGAGGTTGTGATGTTGACCGTTCCCGTGTAGTTGGTGTTCGTGTTCCAGCCGTTGGACAAGTTGGTGCGAATAATGTTCTTGACCGCGGTCACACGGTCGGACATGGTGAGCGTGGTCCCGTCACCCTGGGCAAGAAAGAGATTTTGGTTGGTATGAACGCGGCCGCCGAAGTTGAAGTTCGGTCCCGCGAAAAAGCTCAGGTCCGTATCCGAGAAAATACCGAACTGGAACATGGGGATGCCGACCGTCTGTGTGGAGCGCTGAAGTTTCACTTCCGTACCGCCGGTGGTGCGCGCGGTAACCTTCAAGGTGTAGAGAGTGGCGAGAGCGGTCATGCCCTGATAGGGGCCGGAAGTGATCTGCTGGGTCGTGGCGAGGGGGTTCCCGTTTGAATCCACGGCCGAAGGCACGATTTGGTAGCCTGAACTTCCGTCCGCATTCAAATACTGAATGCCGGTGCCGCCGTAGGAGCTGGAATACTGGCTGGTAAGGTCCGGCGGCGTGGCGGTGATGGCCGCAAGCTGCGCTGACGTAGGCGCATAGGTGGAATCGAAGAGATTGCCGAGGTCCGCGGTCATCTTTTCCATGCCTGCTTCCGCGGCATAGAAAGCACGCCCATAGTCATTGTTGACGCCGCTGAGGCGCTGGCCGGAATTGACCAGCATGATGAATCCGACCAGCAGGCTGGACATCAGCAACAGAATCAGAATCGTGGTGAGCAGCGCGATGCCGCTCTCCTGCTTCATTTTCATGATGGAATTCCTCATGATTCGGGCTCCTGTCAGTCGTAGCGATTGCGATAGGCCATGCTGCGGAGGCTGACCTGCGTTTGCAAATTCGAGCGAATGTAGCGATTTTGCATCGAATCCGAATAGTTGGATCGCGCTCCGAGGAAGACATCCACGGAACGGATCTGGTTTTCGGAGAAACCCGCGGGGACGGTCGCCTGATTGGAAGGGTTCGTCACCCCGTCAACAAAGTTGTAGGTGAACTGCATATTTTCCAGTGTCTCGCCAACGGCCTGGCCGGGATTGAAATTGACACGGCGAATCAGCCGCACGTGCTGCGGATCGGTAATGTTGTCCAGATAATAGGAAACCATCCAGATGCGCGTTGCGGTAGTGGGCGGATAAGTGCCGTTGGGCGTGCATACCGGAGGGCTCGCCGAGTTGCACGTGGAATTCTGAATCTGCTTGATGGTGCCCTGCGAATCGGTCCTGCCGTTGAGATTGAAGGGGTCTCCCGCCACAAATTTCAGGGTTTGTCCGCTGACGCTTGTGACCGTTTGAATGGCGTTTCCGATGGTATTGCTGAACATGATCAAATCGCCGGCCTGGACCTGCACACCGGCCGTGCCGATATTGACGCATGAAGGATCAAAAGTCGCCGAGTCCCCGGCCGCGCTGATCGAGCCGTTGCAGATGACCGTGCCTGACGAATTCACCGAATAAATCGGATTGGCATCCAGACCAAGGCTGTTATCGGCGTAGAGAATCGAGATCATATCGGTATAGCTGCTGGCGCTCGCCGGGTTGCCTGCGGTTGCATCCGGACTTGTGATCAGGGGACCGAGAGCGGAGCCGGGCTCGACCGCAGGGAGCACGAAATTGCACTGCGGAAAAGTGAGAGTTCCCGTAAGCGTTGGACGATTCGGAGCGGCCGTGGTATTGCAGGAATTGGCGCTATTGGGAGTGTTGGGGATCGGAATGCCGCCCGTGGGAATGCCTGTGCCGGCCTGGATCAGGTCCTGCTCGATCATGTTCAAGCCGGCGCGAAGATTGTCGTTCATATCGGAACGGTAGCTCACGTCCTGGTTGGTCCGAAGAGAGTCCCGCAACGCCCAGATCGCCACGCCCACGATGACGAGCGTAACCGCCATGGCGATGAGGACTTCCATCAGCGTGAATCCTGCTTGCTTTCTGACGCTCTTCAAAGTCATGGCATCCTCATGCGAAGGCGGAGATGTAGCTGATCAGGGTGTAGGTCCGATTCAATTTCCCGCTCTTGTAATTGATGGTGACGGTGATCTGCCTAAGATTGGATGTGCCGGCGACGGGAACGATCGCGATGGTCCGCGTCATCCAGGGATTCAGGTTGATTTTCGCGTCATCCGCCGTGCCCAGGATGCCGTCCCCTCCGGGTCCGGTGATAACGGAATCGGGGTTCGCCGCGTCATCGTCCGCGGTTCCCACGAGGCCGTCCGGTCCAGGATCCAGTAGTGGCTGGGGCCCATCTAAAAAAACGCCGCCATCGCTGCCGGAAGTCCCCGCGACATTGAGAATTTGCGCCCAAGTCAGAAGCCCCGTGTCGCGGGCGGTGAATATGGTTTCCACAGCCTCTTCCGCCTTTTTCTCGGCGATGTAATCCAGCTGCGTCATGTTGGCGTAATAGATTCCCTGCGAATAAACCACCGCAAGCGAGAGAATCCCGAACGAGAGGATCACGATCGAGATCATCGCTTCGATCAGGGTGAAGCCACGTTCGGGGATTCGATTGGAGCTCCGCTTCATGCCTTCTCTCCTTACTCTCGCCACGGTACCGGAGTCGTGGTCGGCGAATAGTAGTAGGTGCGCACGCGCCCTGTAGCCCCCAGAATCGTGACCGCTCTGTAAGTAGCCTTCTGGTTGGGAGTGCCGATGAAAATTGTGCCGTTGATGGTCCCAAAGGGGTTCTGATTCACCACGAACGAGCCTGTGGTGCTGAAATACATGCTCGGTGGACCACCGCTGACGCCTCCGATTTCCACGGCTGCACCATTGCCAAATCCCATCGGCGTGTCTGGAACAGTGGGATCCACGTAGAATTGTGTGTGAGCTGGGAGCGGCTGAGTCACTGCAGGTTGCGGAGTCTCGCCGCCGAGAGTGATGACTTGGTAGGTTATGCTAGGCGCAGCGTTGGGACCTGTAGTCGTTGGATCAATGGTGATCTGAACCCAACGGCGCTTGGCGATGGCAACTTCACGTGCCGTTCGCAGTTGGGTGGAAACGGCATCCGCGGCCGCGTCAGCCTTATATGAACCCAACCCATTCTGAATGCCAAGGACGGCCATCCCCGCGACAACGAAAATGATGGCGATCACTATGATCGCTTCCAGCAGGGAAAAACCCTTTTGCGCAATGCGCATATCTGACTTCATGAAATGATCTCCGACTGGGGACAGGCCCCAAGCCGTAGGAGAGGGTGCACGTCGTGAGCCAGGAGAAGATGGCTTTCAAGTGAATGAAAATAAAATACTTACTGTGCTTCAAGTGTTTCCCGAAGAGACCTGGTTTGGTCCTCCGTAACAAATTGTTACAACTTGGGTTTCAGTCGCCGTGGTTGTCTCTGTAGAGTCTGCACATTAGGATAGGAATTCAAAGAGACTAAAAGGCGTCGTGCTTTAGGAGTTCGTCACTCGGAACGCGGGCAACTTATGGAGACCCGATCGGAATTGGTAGCGCTAACGGGAATCGAACCCGTATTTCGGCCTTGAAAGGGCCGCGTGCTAACCGTTGCACCATAGCGCCACAGAAGAGTCACTGCAACCACACTAGAATAAGGGAAATCCCGGGCGGCAACAAGCAGAGCGAAGTTTCCGGACTGCCAGGTCCGCCACTAAGTCTGGCGATCTTGAAATTCCTCGTGCCAGGCCATTTGAATGGCTTCAAGTTTCGACTCATTCGATTTTGCCGGATCGCCCGAAAAGCCAGGCAACTCCGTGATCCATTTGTGCAGGTCCGTAAATCGGACCGTGAGCGGATCCGTGTCCGGATGGGCGTCCGCGAGAGCAATGGCGATCTCCTCAAAATTCTCCCAGTCAAAAGTCGGCGGCATCCCTGCTCCTTAGTGATCCATTTCCTTCGCGTAATTCTTGTTCCAGTCGGGAATCTCCACCACGATATCTGTCGTGCCGTCCGGCACGGTCTGGCAAGCCAGGCGCGACTTCGGAGTAATGCCCGGAGCCTCGTCCAGTTGATCGAGTTCTGCGTCCGTCGCTTCGTTGCAGGATTCCAGGCCTTCACGCACGATGACGTGACACGTGGAACAGGCGCACACGCCTCCGCATGCGTGATCCACGCCCATCTTGAAGCCTTCGGCGACGTCGAGCAGACTGCCGGGGATTCCATTATGGCCATACGGAAATTCAGCAGGGTCTACTTCGACGGTCTTGCCGCTCGGAAGAAACGTCACCTTATATTTCTTCGTGGGAGTGGTGTATTTGACTTCTTCAATATAGGGATTGCTTCCGCCCATAATTTTCTCCCCTAAATCTCCGCGACGTTGCGGCCCTGCAGCGCGCTGGAAAGGGCGCTGTCCATCATCGTTTCCGCCAGGTGCAGCGTTGCCTGATTCAGTTCGTCAATGTGCTTGCGTATCAGCTTGTAGTCAGCGCCGGCCGCCGCTTCCTTCAGCGCGGCGATCGCTGCGTCAATCTTTGCGCGCTCGTCGGCACTGATCGTCCTTCCCTGCTCCGAAGAGAGCGCTTTGGATGTTGCGGCGAGAATGCCTTCCGCTTCGGTGCGCGCTTCGATCGCCTGACGATCGGCAAAATCGCGCTCCGCGTTCTCAATGGACTCCTCGAGCATGCGCTCGATCTCGGCATCGCTCAAACCGTAGCTTGGCTGCACTTCGATGGAATGTTCCTGGCCAGTGCGCACGTCTTTGGCGCTGACTTGAAGGATTCCATTGGCGTCTATCAGAAATTTGACCTCGATGCGCGGCAGGCCGGCCGGCGCGGGGGGCACGCGCAACGTGAAGCGCGCCAGCGAACGGCAATCCTTGGCCAGCTCACGCTCGCCCTGCAAGACATGAATGTCTATGCCTGTCTGGTTGTCCACGCCCGTTGTGTACAGCTCCTGCGCGCTCGCCGGAATCGTCGAATTGCGCGGAATCACTTTGGCGACCGCGCCGCCATAGGTTTCGATTCCCAATGAGAGGGGCGTCACATCAAGAAGGAGCATGTCCTGAGAGCCACGGTCCAGAACGTTCGCCTGCACGGCCGCTCCCAGGGCGACCACTTCGTCCGGATTCAGTTCCGTGTGCGGAACGCGTCCAAAATATTCCTGGACCGTTCGGCGAATCAGCGGAGTGCGTGTGGCTCCCCCGACAAGCACGACTTCGTCCATGTCCTCAGGCTTCAGTCCTGCGTCGGCCATCGCGCGCTTCACGGGTCCCATCGTGCGATCCACGATAGGCCGGATCAGCGCGTCGAGCGATCCCCGCGTGAACTCCTGGACGAAGATTTTTCCATTCGGAAGGGGAAAGCGCAGTGTGGCCGAATCTTTCTCAGAGAGCTCATGCTTGAGTTCGATTAGTGCCTTGCGCAATTCCTGCGCGATCTCGCCGTGAGGCGAGAAGTCAATTTCGTCATCCTGTAGGATCCGTTCATGCACGAACGCCTGCAGAAGATTGTCAATGTCGTCGCCACCGAGATGCGTATCGCCGTTGGTGGAGAGAACCTGGTAGATATCGCCTTCGGCCGTGGAAATGAGTTTCAGTACGGAGATATCGAACGTTCCGCCACCCAGATCGTAGACGGCGACTTTGCCGCGCTTCTTCTCATGCAGGCCGTACGCGAGCGCCGCCGCCGTCGGTTCGTTCACGAGGCGCAATACTTCAAGGCCT
Source organism: Candidatus Acidiferrum sp. (assembly GCA_035516615.1). Classification (GTDB taxonomy): domain Bacteria; phylum Acidobacteriota; class Terriglobia; order Acidiferrales; family UBA7541; genus Acidiferrum. The sequence goes on along the minus strand of DATJAD010000005.1, from coordinate 17,134 downwards.
GCGAGCTTGCCGGCATCCTTGGTGGCTTGACGCTGCGCGTCATTGAAATAGGCAGGCACGGTGATTACGGCGCGGTCCAGGGTCTCGCCTAAATACGTTTCCGCCCAGGTCTTCAGTTCGCGCAGGATGAAGGCGGAAATTTCCGGAGGAGTGAAAACTCTGTCGCCAAGACGTACGCGGATCACGCTTCCGCTCGAAGGATCGAGGCGGAAAGGAAATAGCCTCAATTCATCCTGAACGTCCGCCACTCCGCGTCCCATCAGCCGCTTGACCGAGTAAATCGTCCTGTCCGGCTGGGTTAGCAGACGCCGGCGAGCAGGCTCGCCAACGATAATGTTTCCACCGGGATCGAGGCTCACCACCGAGGGACAGAGGGTCGAACCATGCGGCCCCGGAATGCACTTCGGCTGATTCGTCTGCGGATCCACGTACGCGACGAGGCTGTTGGTGGTCCCAAGATCAATGCCGACAATGCGTCCCATTTGCTCGATCAAGCCTCCGCCAGTTCCTTACTGACGTTCGTAACCAGGTTCCGAATGTAGGATCGGCGATTCAGCAACTCGTTCATCCTGGCCATCAATTTTTTCTGCGAAGCGCGGTCCTGATTGGCATCTAAGGCGGCATCCCAATCGCGAGCCGTTTCCTGGAGCCGTTCGTCCACTTCGCCCAGCTTGGTCATGAAATTCTTGTCCGCGCTTTCCAGGCGCGCTTTCAATAACGCCAGATCGCCGCCGGAAGCTTTCGCTTCGCGCAATTCATCGAGCGATTCGTTCAGTTCAAAAACTTCTTCAAGCAGCTCCGGCGGCGCCGTCTGTTTCTTTTCGCCTTCCTTGCGTTCACCCTCGATGGCCAGCAGATACTCGACGCGCGCGATCGGGTCACGCAGCGTACGGTAGGCGTCGTTTAATTCCGAGCTATGCCGCAGGGAAAGCTCGCGCTCGGCTTCCGTCGCCCCGACGTACTTGTCGGGATGCAGCTTCCAGCTCAGCTGCAGGTATTTCTGTTCGAGCTCTCCCATGTCGATCCACAACTTGCGCGGCATCTCCATCAGCGAAAAATAATCCACCCCCTGTGGCAACTGCAGCAACTTTCCGCAGCTCGCGCAAAAGTGCGTTCCCAGAGTGCGCTCGTGGCAGCTCCAGCAGACAAGCGGCGGGTACGCCGTTGGTTGTGTGATCCTATTCAATTCATCACCACAGAAAATGAAAAAGGTGGCTGGCGCATCGGGCGGCCAGCCACCTGCAATACCGTTCGCGCAATCAGGCGGTAAACGAACTGCCGCAGCCGCAGCTTCGCGCCGCGTTGGGATTCTGCAAAACGAATCCCTGGCGCATCAGCGTTTCTTCAAAGTCCAGCGTCGTCCCGTTCAAGTACAAAAAACTCTTGGGATCCACGAAGATGCGCGCGCCAAATTCCTCGAACACCTTGTCCCTGTCGCGGGCCTGCGTGTCAATCCTCATGGCATACGATAAGCCGGAACACCCGCCGCCTTGCACGCCCACGCGCAGTCCGCCCTGCTCTGGGGGCACGCCTTCTTTGGCCAGCAGCGCAAGAATCTTCCTTGCGGCGCGCTCCGTCAGATGAACCTTCGGCGTGGCCGGCGCGATCTTCGGGTTGGCGACTTCCGTGGACATAAACCTTCGCTCCATTCCGCAGTCCGAGCGCCGCGTCCGGCGCTCCGGAGCAAGCGGCCAAGGTTAGTGCGAGGCCTTCTCCGCCGCCGGGGCTTCAACGCCGTGTTTCTTCTTCCAATCGCCGATCGCTGCCTTGATGGCGTCCTCGGCCAGCACGGAACAGTGAATCTTCACCGGAGGAAGCGACAGCTCGCGGACGATGTCCGTGTTCTTGATCGAGAGTGCCTCATCCACGGTCTTGCCCTTCACCCATTCCGTGGCCAGCGAAGAACTCGCAATCGCCGAGCCGCAGCCGAAGGTTTTGAATTTTGCTTCCTCGATCACCCGGGTATCCGGATTGATCTTCATCTGCAGCTTCATCACGTCGCCGCATTCCGGCGCGCCAACGAGGCCAGTGCCTACGTTCGGGTCTTCCTTCGGCAGGCTGCCCACGTTCCGCGGATTGTTGTAGTGATCGACGACTTTATCGCTGTATGCCATGCCCGATATTCCTCCGAATGAACTAGCCGTTGCTTCTGGCCAGGTTATTCAAACTCACGAAACCTGCATTTCGCAACGTTTTTTCCGGGATGGAAACGTTCGGCACCCAAGCCGACCGGCCCATCGTCAATTGGCGCAGAACATCCTTGATGTAATCCGCGCCGATACCCAGCAGCTTCAGGAACGCGCGCACTTCCTGCAAATGCTGAAACGAACGTTCCCCCGCTGCCTTGTTGTCATCTTCCGAATACGGCACGAACGCGACGCGAAACGCCGCGCCCGTCCCCGCAATCGAACGATGAATCCGAATTGTTCCTTCATTCACGCTTGGCATTTCCTTTTCTAACCTCGCTTGTCTTTCGAGAGACATTCCCCATTTCGCCTTAGATGCAACGGACGGTCATGCCGTCTGCCACTTCATCTTCGAAATATCAATGCCTTCCTTGGCCATCTCATAGAGGGGCGAGAGCTCCCTGAGTTTCGTGACCACTTGCACCATTTTGTCCGTAACGTAATCCACTTCCTCCTGGGTATTGAAGCGGCCCAGTCCGAAGCGGATTGAGGTATGCGCAAGGTCCTCGCCAACTCCAAGAGCCTTAAGCACATAACTGGGTTCCAAAGTTGCCGAAGTGCAGGCCGAACCGCTCGAAACCGCCACGTCATTGATGCCCATCAGCAGCGATTCGCCTTCCACGTACGCAAAGCTCATGTTCAGGTTGTTGGGCAAGCGGTGCTCCATGGACCCGTTGATGAAGACTTCGTCCAGCTTGGCTTCCAAGCCCGCTCTCAGGCGGTCCCGCAACGCTGCCATGCGGATGCTTTCCTGGGGCATCTCTTCCCTGCAGAGTTCGCAGGCTTTACCAAGACCGGCGATGCCCGGCACGTTCAGGGTACCGGAGCGCATTCCGCGCTCGTGACCTCCGCCGTCAATGATCGCAGACAACTGCACGCGAGGATTGCGGCGGCGCACGTAAAGCGCGCCTACGCCCTTGGGTCCGTAGATCTTGTGTCCGGAAAGCGCCAGCAGGTCAATGTTGTCCTTCTGCACGTCCACAGGGATCTTTCCAACCGCCTGCACGCCGTCCACGGCAAAGAGAATGCCGTGCTCTTTGGCGATCTTGCCGATCTCCGCCATCGGATTGATGATGCCGATCTCGTTGTTCGCGTACATGATGGTGATCAGAATCGTCTTCGGGGTGATTGCTTTCCGCACGTCATCCGGGTCCACCCGGCCGTCCTTATGCACCGGCAGATAGGTAACTTCGTAGCCGTATTTCTCCAGACGCTTGCAGGTATCGAGCACCGCTTTGTGCTCGATCGCCTGGGTGATGATGTGATTGCCCTTTTCCCGGTACATCTCCGCGACGCCCTTGATCATCAGGTTGTCGCTTTCGGTCGCGCCGCTCGTGAAAATGATCTCCTTGGCGGTGGCCCCGATCAGCGCAGCGATCTGGCCACGCGCGTTCTCCACTGCTTCCTCGGCCGCCCAACCAAACGCATGGTTCCGGCTGGCCGCGTTGCCGAATTTATCCGTGAAATAGGGCAGCATGGTTTCCAGGACGCGCGGATCCACCGGCGTGGTGGCATGATTGTCCATGTAGATCGGCAACTTGACAGCCATGATTCTCTTCCCCCCGCTCTAAGCCTTAAATGCGACGAGCGCGTTCTCCTGAGGATCCTCGCTCATCTGCGAAATCGTCACGGTACTCAGCACTTGCAGGATGCTCTCGTTCACACGGCGCAGCGGCTCCCGCACGGAGCACTTCGCGGTGGCGTCGCAATTGCCATGGTTCGTCACGCACGAAGTAATCAGCACCGGACCGTCAATCGCCGTAATCACATCCAGGGCGCTGATCTTGTCCGGGTCCTTCGCCAGTTGATAGCCCCCGCTCGATCCATGCTTGGCCGCCACGAGATTCTGCCGGGCCAATTTCTGCAGCACCTTGGCCATCAGGGTTACGGAAATTCCGTAAGCCTCGGCTATCTCATTCGCGCTGCAAGCATGTGGATCTAGCCGGTACACCGCCAAATGCTTTACGGCGATCAGCCCGTAATCCGCCTTCTTCGACAGCTTGAACATCCGCTCTTTTATTCCCCAGGCCGCCCTAATTGCGACTGAAACAGTCGCAAATTAAGTATATTGCCTGCGGACCAAACTGTCAACCAAAAGACCTGGCCTGAACAACCAGCAAACCTTCTATTTCCTATAACTTATAATACGACTAGAAAAGTCCTATATCAAGCGAAATTCATTGAATGGACATTTTCTGCAGTGAACAGTCAAATACGGGCTTTGAACGGCAGATTTCTCGGCGCGATTCCTCGAAGATTCCGTGCCCAATGGCCAGGTATTGCCCGAAGATGGCGGCTTCCTGAATCAGGAAAAGCGCCAGTTCATCCTATTGTTTGGCCGAGGTTGCTTTCGGAACAGCGCACACGCCACCTTCAGACACGGCTTCGATCAGGACTTGCATTGACGGAAGCGGCATGAGCAGGAGCTGCGCTTTGGGTTTCATCGCCTCTTGAATGAAGGCTACCTGTTGAGCCTTCCAATCCGCTGAGGCGGGGGAACCACTCGCCAAGACTCCCAGCGCTTCGATCCCTATGGTGCCAAGCGCCGACAAATCCTGCGATCTCGCGGCGCCCTCGTCAGCGAGGATCGAGCGCTGAGCCAACGGCGCGTAGCTGGCATAGTTACTTCTCCACCGCTCGAACTGGATCCTCAATTGCTGTTCGAGCATGGGAGCTCCGCAGGATTCCCCGATGAAGCGCTCAACCAGATCATGGAAATGGCGCGCGGCATCGCTCTCAAGCGATACAGCATCCACGATGCGATTCAGGGGCGTCAGGCTTGTGGGCTCGACCGTCGCGGTTTCCTCGCGCGTGTAATTCTTTACAGGTTCCACGACGTCTGCCAGAGCCTTGAGCGCAGCGAATTCTTCTGGAGTTGCAGGACCAGCGATTCTCTGCAGCATTTTCCTGTAGTAGGTGCGATGCGTCAGCCCGGTCCACTCCAGTTTTTCGCTGACGTCGTCCATCCGCGCGTACATGGAATCCGGATCGGTCACCGTTTCCGGAGACCAGAGCCGCTCCGCGATCGCAGCCATGCGTGGCCAGATTCTCGAGTCAATATTTTCCGCGTCCACATATTCCGACCACATGCAGGCTTCTCCGCCTAGAATCCGCTTTTTCTCTTCCGGCGTCAGGTTAGCGGCCGCGCCGCTCATCGGATCCACTGCATAGTGCCGCGCGGCGCTCCATCCCAGGTCAAGGTAATATCCGTTCGACAGAATTCCCCTGTAGCCCTCCTTTGCCGCCTGCGCCAAAGATTCCTGCCCGCGCCAGGATTGGATCGCGATCCCCTTTGGCGCTCCGGGCACAAGCACTTCGTCCCAGCCGATGACCGCCTTGCCGTGTTTTTCGACGAGTTTCTGCACGCGCGTGCTGAAGTAGCCTTGCAGCTCTTGGTTGTTCTTTAGGCCATGGGCCTTCATGAATTCCTGTATCTTGACATTAGCGTCCCACTGCTTTCCGTTCACTTCGTCTCCGCCGATGTGGAAATACTGATCGGGGAAGAGCTTGGCCATCTCTCCAATGAGTTCGTCCAGAAACTTGTAAGTCTCTTCGTTGGCAGGATTCATCGCCGGATCAAAGATTCCCCACTTGCGCTCGATCTGGTAGGGTCCCGGAGCGCTGGCCAATTCGGGGTAACCCACAAACCAGGCCGTGCTGTGTCCCGGCATATCGAATTCCGGGACAACGCGAATTCCGCGGTCGCGGGCGTACGCGATCAGGTCGCGCACTTCGTCCTGTGTGTAGTACATTCCGTCGGAGCCCATCTCCTGCAGCTTCGGAAACTTCTTGCTCTCCACGCGGAATCCCTGGTTGTCCGACAGATGCCAGTGAAACACGTTCAGCTTGACCTCTTCCATGCCATCCAGATTTCGCTTAAGCACATCCATCGGAGTGAAATGCCGCGCCGAATCAATCATCAACCCGCGCCAGGGGAATCTTGGCGTGTCCTGAATCGTCACGGCCGGCGCAGCAAACCCTTCCGGAGTCACGTCCACCAATTGCAGCAGAGTTTGCAACCCGCGCAAAATCCCGAGCGGATTCGCGGCGGATAGCTTCGCACCTGAGGAAGTAACTTCGAGGGAATACGATTCGTCCTCGCCAAGTTCCTGGATCTCCTTGCTGGCGCGGTCGGTGTGAATGACCAACGTAGCTTTGCCCGCGTCGCCGGCTTTTGTAGCGATCGCCAACGCGGTTTGCCGTTGCAGCCTCGTCAAAAATCTTGCGACCCCTCGCTCCAGCCGAGGCTCCGTGTAGCCGTTCAATCCCGCCGTGAATGTGGAATCAATCTTAAGGTACCCCCTGCCCATCTCGATCTTCGAAGGCCAGGGCATCAAATTCGGGCCGGAGGTCTTTTGCGCCTCTCCCGCTCCCGCAGACGCCAACACGAAACCCGCAAGCATTGCGATCCTCTTCAGCCAGTGATGTTTGCCCATGATTCGACGCATCCTCTCCGGAGGAGACTTCCACGCCCCGCCTCTGCTATGTAGCAGCAGGCCGTAGGATAGTGGCACAATCATTGCGTCAAGCGCAGTAAGTTTTTCCTGGCCCGGCCAAATTGTCCCCGTCATTAAACAGAGATGCCGCAAGAATGGGCAGCGGCCATTTCTCGGCTAGGTTAAAATGCTGGTTGCGGCAGAGCGGCCATGAAAACCTCCATCGCCATCTATCCGGGCTCCTTTGATCCCGTGACCAACGGCCACCTCGACCTCATCGAGCGGGGCGAGAAAATGTTTGATCTCTTAATTGTCGGCGTCCTGCAGAACACGGAGAAACAGCCACTTTTTTCCGTAAACGAACGCGTGGAAATGCTCCGCGAAGTCACCACGCAGTGGAAAGACGTTGAAGTGGATGTGTTCGGCGGGCTTCTGGTCGATTATGCGCGCAAGCGCGGCGCAGGGGTAATCTTGCGCGGCATCCGCGCCGTCAGCGATTACGAATACGAATTGCAAATGGCGATGATGAATCGCAAGCTCGAGCCGCGCCTCGAAACTGTTTTCATGCTTCCTGGCGTCACTTACAGCTATCTCAGCTCGAAGCTGGTGCGGGAAATTGCGCGCCTCGGCGCTCCGCTCAAAGGGCTTGTGCCGGATATCGTCGAGCAGCGCCTGCGCGCCAAGGTTTCATGAAGCAAGCCGGCATTTGATTTTCGCCAGGCTGCTATCGGAATTCGGTACTCTTTTGCCAAGGAGAAGCTGTGCGACTTACTGACCGCATCAATCGCATCCAAATCTCGCCCACAGCCGCCGTGATCGCCGCCGCGGATCAGCTTAAAGCCAAGGGTGTGGACATCGCCGACTTCGGCCCCGGCGAACCTGATTTCCCTACGCCCGATCACATCAAGAAGGCCGCCATTGCCGCGATTGAAGCCAACAAAACCAAATACACGCCCACGGGCGGCATCATGCCGTTGCGCGAAGCAATCTGCGCCTGGCACAAGCGCGAGCTGGGTTCGGCGTATGAGCCCAAGGAATGCGTCGTCAGCGTGGGCGGCAAGCACGCTATTTTCAACATCGTCAGCGCGCTCGTGCAATCCGGCGACGAAGTCATCATTCCCACGCCCTATTGGGTCAGCTACCCGGACATCGTGAAGTACGCCGGAGGAACTCCAGTTTATGTCGAAACGCTTCCAGAAGACGGCTTCAGTGTCACGGCGGCGCAGATCAGAAAGGCCATTACTCCCCACACGCGTCTCCTTATCCTCAATTCGCCGAGCAATCCCACAGGCGGCGTCGTTCCGCCCGACGAATACGAACGCATCCTCGCCGTGTGCCGCGAACACGATGTTTGGCTGATGGGTGACGAGTGCTATTCGCATTTCGTTTACGAACCGCACAGACCCTTTTCCATTGCCAGCTTGCCCGGCGCCAGAGACCACGTCATTATCGCGGGCTCCGTTTCGAAAACGTTTGCTATGACCGGCTGGCGCATCGGCTACACGCTGGGTCCTGCCGAGCTGGTTCAGGCGGTCACTAAAGTCCAGAGCCAGTCCACTTCAAATCCAACCTCAATCGCGCAATACGCCGCGCTTGCCGCGATGACCGGTCCGATGGATTCTGTCCCGCTCATGCTCGCCGAATACGCCCGCCGCCGCCACCGCATCGTCGGGGGCCTGCGCGCCATTTCCGGAGTGACCTGCGAATGGCCTGGCGGCGCCTTCTACGCCTTTCCCAATGTGCAGGCGCATCTCGCAGCCGGTTCGCGCGACCCAATTGCGAACAATTGCACGGAACTCACACGGCTCTTGCTTGAAAAAGCGCACGTCGCCGTTGTTCCCGGCGAGGCTTTTGGCGCGCCGGGGTACCTGCGCCTTTCTTACGCCACCTCCATCGAGCGCATCGAAGAAGGCTTGCGGCGCATGGAAAAGCTTCTGGCGCGCGCCGAAGCCGCAGCCTGATTTGTGAAGCCCGAACCCTTTCGCATTGAGCCGACGTTCAGCCCGCGCATTTGGGGCGCGCGCTCTCTCGCGCCGCTTTTCCCCGAAAAAACGCATCTGCAGGAGCCGATCGGAGAAGCCTGGCTCACCGATGTGCATTGCCGCATCGCGGACGGTCCCTTTGCCGGCAAGAGTCTCGGCGAAGCCTGGAGCGAAATGCCGCCAGATTGGCGCGGTTCACGGCTCGCCACCACTCGCGATTTTCCGCTTCTGGTCAAATTTCTTTTTCCCACGGACAAGCTTTCCATCCAGGTTCATCCTGACGATGCTTACGCCGCCGCCCATGAATCCGCTGCGGGAGGCCGCGGCAAAACCGAAATGTGGTACGTCATCTCCGCGGAGCCCGGCGCCGACGTTCTTCTAGGCATGAAACCGGGCACGACGAAGGAAGATTTCCTGGCGTCGCTCCAGTCCGGCACCATTGAAGCTCTCTTTAACGAAATCCACGTTTTTGCCGGCGACACCATCTTCGTTCCTGCGCGCACCGGCCACGGCATCGGTCCGGGCATGATCCTCTGCGAGGTTCAGGAGTATTCCGACCTCACCTATCGCGTGTACGACTACAATCGTCTCGATGCTCACGGCAAGCCCCGCGAACTCCATATCCAAAAGGCACTCGAAGTCATCAATTTTGGCCACTCGACGGGAGGCAAGATATCCCCGTTGCAACTCCCCACCGAATCCGGAAAGAGAAATCTCCTGGCCGCTTGCTCCTATTTCGCCACGGAACGTTGGGACTTGCAGACCACGGTGCAAGCGCAATCATGCGCGGAGAACTTCAAACTTCTGATTATTTTGGATGGAATCGGCCAGATCCAATCGCAGGGTTCTCCGCGGGAATACCGGCGCGGCGAGTGCTGGCTAATCCCCGCATCGCTCGGCAGGTTCTGCTTGCAGCCTGAACAACACACCGGCGCAATCGTGACTTACGTTCCTGATCTCGCCGGTCTCGGACAAGATTTGCTAAGGATCGGGATCTCCGAATCCCGGCTCTCGGCGACTCTCTTCGGCTAGACAGCCTTTTCTGCGCGCCTCGGCGTGCTCCGCGCCCCTGCGTTGTCCTTTTCTCTCTTTTCCGCTCGCTCCACGCTGCTCTCTGCGAACTCTGTGATATGTTTTCTCTTCTCTTTCTGGCCAGGCCATTAAGAAAAAAGCAATGCCCAGCGAACGTTTGCCAATTCATGCCGTGATCCTTGCCGGAGGCCGGGGCACGCGCTTCTGGCCGCGCAGCCGCACCAAAACTCCCAAGCAACTCCTCAATATTTTCGGCAAGAAAACCATGATCGAGCAGACCGTTGCACGCCTCCGTCCGCTCATTTCTCCCGGTCACCTCTGGAGCGTAACCAACACTGAGCAGTCCTCCGCACTCAGGGAGCAACTTCCCGCCGCGGCGCGCAAGCATGTCCTTACCGAACCCATCGGCCGCAATACCGCCGCCGCCATCGCTCTTGCCGCGTTTCACATTCGCCGTGCTTCTAAGGGCGACGCCCTCATGGCTGTGCTCCCTGCCGACCACTACATCGCCCAAGCCGAAAAATACCGGCAGATCGTTGCCGCCGCCCTGGACGTGGCCCGCACGCCGGGCCACATGGTCGTCCTTGGCATCCCTCCGACGCATCCGGAAACTGGCTTCGGTTATATCGAGCAGATGGGTGATGCTTTTGATTCTCGCGGCTTCCCCGTTTATGCCGTCCGCCGCTTCGCGGAAAAGCCTTCGCTGGAAGTCGCCAAGCTCTACGTTTCGTATGGGAATTTTCGCTGGAATGCGGGCATGTTTTTCTGGCGCGTGCAGACCTTCCTCGAGAATCTCAAGCGGCATTTGCCCGTGACCTATGGCGAACTGGAAAAAGTCGCCGCGTTCATCGGCACGCAGCACTATGGAAAGAAACTTCGCTCGGTTTACCCCAGGCTCGAAAACATCTCTGTGGATTACGCCATCCTGGAACGAGCGACTCAGCACGAAGGCGCTCCGGAGGTCTATGTGATCCCCGCCGAAATCGGCTGGAGCGACATCGGCTCATGGGGCGCCGTGTACGATCTTAACGTTCATGCTGGCTCTGCAGATCCTGGAACTGGTAATGTCTTCCTTTCCCCGGGCTACGTGCTCGACAGCCAGGGCAATCTCATTTCCTGTCCGGGAAAATTCACAGCCCTCATCGGCACAAACAATCTCGTCGTTGTCGAAACTCCCGACGCACTTTTGATTTGTCCTCGCGACCGAACCCAGGACGTGGCCAAGCTCGTCAAATGGCTGGAGGAGCGAAAGCGCAAAGATCTCCTATAGCTATCTCCGTTTTTCCCGGCTGCACCTGAGAATTTCTCTCCTGGGCTCTATCGGAGTACAGGCCAATCCGGCTGTTTCCCTCGCGGCCGCTTCGCTTATACTCACCTCGTGATGTCCTCGATCAAATTCGGCACCGACGGTTGGCGTGGCATCATCGCCGAAGATTTCACCTTTGCGAATGCGCGCATCGTGGCGCAGGCAATCGCACGTTATGTCGTCCGCGGCGAAGACGCGCGCAAGGGCGTTATTGTCGGTTACGATCACCGCTACGCCTCCGACCGCGTCGCCGCCGCCGTGGCCGACGTTCTCACTTCCACCGGCACGCCGGTCTGGCTCTGCGACAAGCCTTGCCCCACCCCGGCAGTCTCGCTTCTGGTCCGCCAGCGCAATGCCGCGGGCGGCATCGTCGTCACCGCCAGCCACAATCCCTATCGCTGGAACGGCATCAAGTACAAAGCCAGCTACGGCAGCAGCGCCCTTCCTTCCATCGTCGCGCAGATTGAAAAGGAGCTGGAAGGCGTCCTCTCTAACGGCGCCAACCCTCTGCCGCCGCGAAAGGATTTGCTGCACTCCCTCGAACCACGCGCGACATATCTCGACACGATTGAAAAGCTCGTGGACTGGGGCCGCCTGCGCAAAGCGAAGTTCCGTTTCGTTTTCGACGCCATGCATGGCTCCGCGGCTGGCCTGCTTCCCGAGCTTTTCCGCCGCAATGGCGTTTCCTGCGATGAAATCCGAGGCACGCGGGATCCCCGTTTCGGCGGGATTCATCCAGAGCCCATCGAACCGCACATCTCCGCGCTCCGTGAATCCGTTCTTGCCGGGAGATATGACGCAGGCTTCGCCGCCGATGGCGATGGCGACCGCATTGGCGCGATAGATCGCGCGGGAGCGTTCGTCAATCCGCACCAGATCTTCGCGCTTCTCGTCTGGCACCTCGCCGGCATGCGCAATCTTCCCGGCGATATCGCCAAAACTTTCTCCGTAACCAAACTGATTGACAAGCTCGCCGCCAAACTCGGCCGCAAGCTCCACGAAGTTCCCATCGGCTTCAAATACATTTGCGAACTCATGCTCGAGCAGAACATTCTAATCGGCGGCGAAGAAAGCGGCGGCATTGGCACCAGCCTTTATCTTCCGGAACGCGATGCAACTGTCTCCGCTCTTTTCCTAGCTGAACTCATGGCTTGGCATGGCCAGACTCTCGGGGAGCTTCTCGCCGGGCTGCACGCCGAATTCGGCGAGCACCATTACGGCCGGATTGATCTCGACGTCAAACCTTCACAGAAGGAAAAGGCCATCGAACATTTTTCCGATGCGAAGTTGAAGGCATTTTCCGGCTGGCCGGTCTCTCGCCGCGAAACCCTGGATGGTATCAAGCTTTATCTCGGGGATATCGGCTGGGTCATGGTTCGCGCTTCCGGCACGGAAAATCTGTTGCGGATTTATTCGGAAACCTCGAATGCGGAAACCACGCGCCGGGTCCTCGAATCTGTCGCGGCTCAAGTCGGGGAATTGTAGGTGTTTCATGCATACGATCAATGTTGCTCAAAAATTCGCGCAGTTTTCGGAAACCTGGTCGCCGAAGATTCTTGGCCAAGTCAACGACTGTCTTGTGAAGGCCGTGAGGCTGAAAGGCGAGTTCGTCTGGCACCACCACGAACACGAAGACGAACTCTTCCTCGTCGTTAAAGGCACCCTGACAATGAAATTCCGCGACCGGCGTGAGACCATCCGCGAAGGTGAGTTTATAATCGTTCCGCGCGGCGTCGAGCATCTGCCGGTCGCCGACGAAGAGGTGCAGGTGCTCCTCTTCGAGCCGAAATCCACGCTCAACACGGGAAATGTCACCAACGAAAGGACCGTCGCCCAGCTCGAACGCATCTGAGGTTGTCCCCTTCAGACGGAGAATACGCATCTATGAATCATCGCTACTACACTCTGGACGTTTTCACCACAACGCGCTTTGAGGGCAATCCCCTCGCGGTCTTCACCGATGGCGACGGTCTCTCCGAAGACCTCATGCAGGCCATCGCGCGCGAAATGAACATCTCGGAAACCGTCTTCGTCCAGAAGCCCACCGATGACCGCGCCCTCGCGCGCCTGCGCATCTTCACCCCGCAGTCCGAACTCAAGCTCGCAGGTCATCCCGTCGTCGGCACCTGGTTTCTTCTCGCCGAACTCGGCGTCGTTCCCGCCCAGGAGGGCGGCGTCCACATCCTTCAGCAAACTGGCGCCGGCGTTCTCCCCGTCGAGATTCGCTTCAAGGATGGCCGTGCGCAGCGCGTCACCATGACGCAGGTCGAAGCCCGGTTCAAAACGGCGAAAATTCGCAAACAGGCTCTCGCGAAAGCCCTCGGCCTGGCACCCCGTGACCTCGATCCGCATCTCGATCCCGAATTCGTCTCCACCGGGATTTTCAATCTCATGGTTCCGCTCAAGAATCGCGCCGCCCTCGCAAAAATCGAAATGAACATGAGCGCATTGCGCAAGCTCCTCGGCAACAACGGCACCATGGCGTATTGTTTCGTGCTCGGCGCCACTGGTCACGTACACTCGCGAGGCATGCTTCCCTGGGAACTCTATGAAGATCCCGCTACCGGATCCGCGGCTGGTTCCCTGGGTGCTTATCTCGTCAAGCGCGCGAGGCTCGGCACCGGACATATGCTGCGCATTCTGCAAGGCGAAGATATGGGCCGCCCAAGCCACATCGAGGTGGAAGTCTCGCAAACCGGCAAGAAGCTGGTCCCACGCGTGAGCGGCGCCGCTGTTCGCGTCTTTGAAGGTTCCGTACAGAGCTGATTCGTGGCCGCGCTTGGAAAACGCGACAAATCGACTCCTTTTTTCAAGCGGCTTTTCCTCGCAAGAATTTTCAGGCTTTTTGACTGGCCAGTTCTTTGTGGATCGCGTCCAGCACGCCGTTCACGAATCCGCTGGACTCTTCGGAGGAAAACTTTTTCGCCAGCTCGACGGCTTCGTTCAGCACGACTTTCGGCGGCGTCGCGTTTCCTCGCAATTCGTATATCGCCAGCCGCAGAATCGCTCGGTCAATCGCCGCCAGCCGTTCGAACCGCCAATTCTCGCAATACTTGACGATCAGCTCATCGAGTGGCGTTGTTTCTTTCGCCGCTCCTTCGAACAGCGCATTTGCAAATTCGCGCGTGCGGTCCGCCGCTTTCGCGCCGCGCCAGAATTTCACTTCCAGTTTCGCCGGCTCTTGCGGGCTCATCTCCCACTGAAAAAGCATCTGCATGGCGAATTCGCGTGCTTTGGACCGGAGCGACACGTTACCTGCCCCGCGCCTTGCGCGAGGATGCACTTGAGGGCCTGTCCGCTCGCGCTCCGGTTCTCAGCTTGTGCGATAACTGCGCCATCTCGATCGCCGCCAGGCCCGCTTCAAATCCCTTGTTCCCGCCTTTCAATCCCGCGCGGTCAATCGCCTGCTCCAGCGTGTCGCAGGTCAGCACGCAAAAAATCACCGGCACGCCCGTGTCCATCTGCGCGAGCTGCAATCCCCTTGAAGTTTCCGAGCAAACATAATCGTAATGCGCCGTCTCACCGCGCAAAATGCATCCGATCGCGACCAGCGCATCGTACTTCCCTGTGTGCGCCAATTTCTTCGCGGCCAGCGGCAGTTCGAACGATCCCGGCACGTGAATTACATCCACATCTTGGTTCTCTGCACCCGCGCGCTCTAAAGCATCCAGCGCCGCCGCCAGCAATCTCTCGGTGATAAAACTGTTGAACCGGCTCACCGCAATTGCAAAGCGGAATCCTTTCGCCGTCAGCTCGCCTGCTATTTTTCGGGGTTGGAGCTTTTCCGCCATGCCTGATTTTTGCTGCTCTGTCTTCACTTTCCGCGAAATTCCGGCTTTCGCTTTTCCAAAAACGCTTTCGTTCCCTCTCGCATATCCTCGGTCGCACAAGCCAAACCAAAAAGAGTCGCCTCGAGAAACAGGCCTTCTTCCTGCGGCATTTCGACTCCCCGCTCGATTGCTTCCATCGCGTACTTCACCGCAAGCGGCGCATTGGCAATAATTTTCTTCGCCATCGCCTCCGCCGCCGGCAGCAGTTCCGCCGGTTCGTACACATGATCTACCAATCCGATGCGCATCGCCTCTTCCGCCGAGATCATTTCTCCGGTAAGGCACAGTTCGTGCGCAATACCTTTCCCGCAGAGCCGCGCCAATCTTTGTGAACCGCCATATCCGGGAATAATTCCCAACTTCACCTCCGGCTGGCCGAGTCTCGCGGCCCTGCTGGCAATCCGCATCGAACAGGCAAGCGCCAGCTCACAACCACCCCCGAGCGCGAATCCGTTGATCGCGCAGATGGACGGCTTCCCCATCGTTTCGAGCAAATGCAACACTCCCTGCCCGAACAGCGAAAATTCCTTGCCATTCACAGGCGTCTGTTGCGCCAACTCGCCGATGTCCGCCCCGGCAACGAACGCCTTTTCTCCCGCACCCGTCAGGATCAGAACGCGCACGGACGCATCGTCTCGCGCATCCACAAGCGCGTCGCGCAACTCCTCGACCGTTTTCCGGTTCAGCGCATTCAGCACTTTCGGACGGTTGAACGTGATCGTCGCAATTCCGTCCTTCTTCTCGTAAATCAGGTTCTCGTATCCCATCTTAGACTCTCAAAACTTCATCGCCTTCGGATTCGCCTGATCCGAGTAATCGTAAAATCCCTTCCCAGCTTTTCTGCCGTTCCATCCGGCCAGAACCATGCGCTTCAATAGCGGCGGCGAAGCGAATCGCCTCTCTTTGAACTCGTCGAACATAATTTGCGAAATGTAATAAGTCGTGTCCAGCCCCACAAAATCCAGCAGGGTCAGCGGCCCCATGGGGTGTCCGCATCCGAGCTTCATCGAGCTGTCAATGTCCTCGATGGACCCGACTCCTTCTTCCAACGCTCGAATCGCATCGAGCAAGTACGGCACCAGCAACCGGTTTACGATGAATCCCGTGGAATCATGCGCCCGAACCGCCGTCTTCCCCAAGTTCGCGCCAAACGTCACCACCTCTTCGTACACCGCCGGATCCGTCGCGATCGTACGTACCACCTCCACCAGCTTCATCACTGGCACGGGATTAAAAAAATGTAGTCCCACGAACCGCTGCGGCCGCTTCGTCGCCGTGGCAATTTCCGTAATCGTCAGCGATGAAGTGTTGCTCGCAAAAATCGCCTCCGCCGGGCACAATCCGTCCAGCGCCGCAAATAATTCCCGTTTCGCCGGCAGTTGTTCGATGATGGCCTCGATAACCAGGTTGCAATCTTTCAGATCCTCGATCGCCGTTGTGCCCTTCAACCGTCCGCGTATCTCGTTTTTCGCCGCTTCTGTAAGCGTCCCCTTTTCCGCGAGCCGCGCGAGATTTTTCTCGATACTCTTCAATCCCTTTTCCACGAGTTGCGCGTTCACCTCGCGCACCACCGTCGGAAATCCCGCCTGCGCGCATACCTGTGCAATCCCCGAGCCCATTAGCCCACACCCCACGACACCTACTCTTTGAATCGTCATACTTTTCCTCGCTGAAAGCGCGGACCAACCCCCGTCGTCCGCAACCTCGGAAGTTTACCAGAATCGCTCGTCGGAAGAAGTCCGCTGGGTCACCTAATTCCTGATCGCTTCCACAATCATCGCAATTCCTTGCCCGCCGCCGATGCATGCCGTCGCCAATCCGTAGCGCAAGCCATGTCTCCGCAATTCGTTCAGCAGGGTAATCACCAGCCGCGCTCCAGTCGCGCCTAGCGGATGCCCCAGCGCGATCGCGCCTCCGTTCACATTGGTTTTATCGCGATTCAGCCCCAGCGCCTTCTCCACCGCCAGATATTGCGCCGAAAAGGCCTCATTCACTTCGATCCGGTCCATTTGCTCCAGCGTCATTCCCGCGGCCTTCAGCACTTTTTGCGTGGATGGCACCGGCCCAATTCCCATTATGTTCGGATCCACCCCCGCCGCTGCCCAGGCCACGATTCGTCCCAACGGCTTCAGCCCGCGTTCCTTCGCGGTTTTCTCCCGCGTCACGACCACGGCCGCGGCGCCATCTACAATTCCGCTGGCGTTTCCAGCCGTCACGATTCCATCCTTCTTGAACGATGGCGGCAGCTTTTCCAGAATCTCCATTGTCGTCTCCGGCCGCCGGTGATCGTCTTCACTCATCACCATTGTCTTTTTCCCCTGCTTCACTTCCACGGGAGTCAGTTCCTCTTTCATCCTGCAAG
>DATJAD010000004.1:0-20138 GCA_035516615.1 Candidatus Acidiferrum sp. | reverse complement strand
CGTCTGTGATGTCCTGACGGCTCACGCGGCCAGTCTTATTTTGAATTACGCTGAAGACGTACGGAGGAAACGGAGGCGGGTAATCTCAGATCAGAGTACGAACCAGAGGAACCGCACAACACAACCGCGGTATTAAGCGCAAACAAAGTGTAACACAGTTTGCTCCAGGATGGATTTAAACCTCCGTAGAGTTGCGAAGTTTGTTACCATGCTAGACGTGATCGAAATCAAATCAGGGAGTTCTTGCAAGCAGGGCCGTCCCGAGCGGACCCAGACCCCACAGTCAAAGCTTCGTGTGACTTTCCAAGTCTTCTCAGCAGGTGCCAAGTGAGCAATAGCCCTATCGTACAGTACGTGGGTTTTGAGGCGAAGTCGCTCGTGCGGGAATACACGTTCAGCGTGCGGGAAGCAGGCAGTGAACGCGAATTCACGCTAAACATCGAAAACGAGGCATTCGTTTCACACCGCGCAAGGTATCAGGACGCTCCGGCCATCTGCGCCCTTAGACTGAACGCCGAACTGGCAGCGCATTCAAACCATCCTCCCGAATCGCAATTTGCGATTACCGGCCCTGAGCTGGATACTTACCGGGAGTCTCACTCGCCAAAGATCCCGCGGAGTCCTTACGGGCACAAACCGCAAGAGGATTTCTAGCGGCGAGAACGCCCGCTGCGGGTGCAAGCTGCTCCTCCCATTCGTGAAGAATCGCTACAGGGATGTTTTTCCGGACATATTTGCGCTGAGGGATCCCGGCCTGACTTCCTCGCAATCATCAGCCCAATTGTCGAGCCGTAAATTCAGTCTACGACGATCCGCTGCGACCAAGGATCCGCGGGGGAATCTGGCGGTTGATTAGCCGGGGTGTCCGAAGCGGGCTGCTGCGGCGATTGCTCCAGTGGATTGGGCGACGACACCGAAACAGAGCCGCTATCAGCAGTTTGCGGGAGTGTTTCATGCCCTTCAGCTTGGAGAGGCGGGGCGATGTTCCGGGGATCTACGGGAAGCAGGGAAGAATGCTGGGCGGCCCACTTCGCAGCGAGACCATTGAGAGGACTCTTTGTGTTGTATTCCTGATAAGCGATCATCCGGCCGATGCGAACGATGAGGTCGTCGAGACCCTCTGAGGCGGCCCAGAAATCGCCTATGCAGACGCTGGCGTCGTCGAAGTTGGGATGAAAAACGGGCGCGAGCATGCGGCACTGGGGCGCGCGGCGAGGATAGCCCAGAGAAAGATTGATTTCCAATTGATGAACACTGCGTTCCAGGATTTCGCCGGCGAGAGAAACGTAAAGGCCCTTGACCTGGTAGGTGATGCGATAAACTTCGGGCGGCATTCCGGCGGTGCCTGAAAGCTGGATGAGTGGCCAATTGGCGAAGCGCGAAACCAGCGTGTCGTAGTCGAGTTTGAGGCGGCGAATGCGCGGCGAGAGCATGGGTCTTATATAGGTAAGTGAAGCGCATTGCGCAAGATCGCAAAAAGAACCGCCGTGGCACAAAGAAGTTGTAGTGTGCGCGGCGGAACCGTCGGCCAGGAAAATTCCAGGTTGCGCATCGCTCTCCAGTACGCAAATCCAAAATAAGCAAGCAACATGGGCAGGAGGATGACAAAAAAGGCGTTGTTGCGCAATGCTTCCGCGAAATGCCCGTGGGTCAGGGCCGCCAGAGCGCGCGTGGCTCCGCAGCCGGGGCAGTACAAGTGAAGAAAAGAGAAGACAGGACATTTGGGGTAAAAAGAAAACTTCTCGGGTGGCAATTCGCGTAATAAAACGCAGCCTCCCAGAAAGGAGCCTGCGGAGAAATGCGCAAGTAGGCGAGTTCCATTCATCTCAGACAATCTGCCCCTGGCTGCGCTTGATTTCGATGATGCGGGAAAAATGATACTGGAAGTAGTAAAGATTGAAGAAGAAGGTCATTGCGCCGCTTAGCTGGAGACCCATGGGCTCGGCGACGGTGAAATGTTCCTCGAGGGAGCTCTTGATGTTGAACGCACCCACAATCCAGATCACAAGGGCCGCCAGTTCAGTAATGGTTCCGAACGCTTTCATGCCGGGATCCTGGCTCACGGATAGAGCGATATAGACCACTTGCAGGCCAATTGCGATCCCCCAATAGAGGATGCCGTTGCTGGCCGGCTGTACCTTCTTGACCCACGCGGCCTCGACAATCGCCCAGACCCATCCGAACAGACCGCACGTCACGACAGCAAGCAAGAGAACCAGAGCCCAGTGCAAGGAAGGAGGAGGCGGGTACGGGGACACCTGGGGAGGAGTAGCGGCGAAAGGTGGCGCGACCGGCGCTGTCGGTGGCACAGGGATATTGCCGATGACTTGAGAAACGGGAACCCAGTCCTGGATGCCTTCGCTCCGGCAGAGGTCGGTAAGCAGAATATTGCCCGTGGCTACATAGCGTTGCAGTTCGGCCAACGAGTACGGCCCGTACTCGTTGAGGTCCCGCTTGATGAAATAGTTCACGGCGCCTCCCTCTTTACGCGAACAACTCGCCTTCGGAATCCCGGTTGATGACGCAGACTTCCACGATGGCCCAAACCCAACTGATGGCCGCGGCGTAAAAGAAAGTCAGAATGGTAAGGGCCAGTTGAATCGCCCCTTTTTTGTTGTAGCCGGCATAAAAATTGTGCAGACCAAAAAATCCAAGGAAGACACCAAGCAGCACAAATGCAACGCGGCTCTTGGAGGGGCCGTTCGAAGTGGGGCGCAGGATCGAGGGTAAATTGCTCGCTACTGGCGGAGCAACCGGTGCTTGTGAAGGCATCGGAGGAGGAGGCGCGCCGGTTCCCGCGAGAGGAGGTGGGGGCGGCGGCACGGCAATCGAGGGAGGTACGGACGCGAAAGGGGTTGGAGATGCAGCAACGGGTGTTGGTGCAAACATCGAAAGCCCAGTGTTCAGCGCAAAAGGACGAGCGGCAGCGGGCTGAGGAGCGGGATGCAGATCGCCGCCGGTGACGCTGATCTTGGCTTCATCTGCGGGAGCTTTGGAGCAGCCGAAGACGGTGCAGCCGCCATTTTCGGCGAAGCATTCGGGATGATGAGGAGTCGCGCAGCCAGGACAATCGAGGCGCTCGCCTTCGCCCGAACCGATTTCCGCGCGGCAATATGGGCAGACCGGATTCACTTGCGGTGCCGCTCCTGGTAGCGGAAGGCATACCGCCCGATTTGGAGCATGCTGCCGGATTGGAGAACCATGAGCCTGGTCGGGCTGCCGGATACATAGACCGGCCCGGAAGCGCGAATTTGCACGCGGGAGCCGGCGATTTCCACAACGGCGTGCTGCGGAAGAATATTGGAATCCTTGAATAGATAGATGTCGCTGCGCTGATCGCTCCCGATGACGGTGCGGTTCTTATAGAGGATGAACTGTTTGCCGGCCAGCGGTCCTGCCGTGACGTAGAGCCAGCGGTCCTTCAGCGCGCTTTCCACGAGGCCAATGGCAATGCCTGTGGCCATGCCTAGCAGTCCGAAGCCGACAGCGCGGCTGGCGGCACCGCCGTGCGTGACAAGGGCGATCGGATCAAAGATCATTCCGCCCACGCCTGCTCCGATGACGCCTCCTAGTGCTCCATACAGCGCTTTCTTCGAGGATTGCCCGACGATGCCGTATACGACTCCGCCTGCGGCACCAAAAACCGTCCAGGCGAGGCCGCGCACGATCCAAAAGGCCGGATTGCGCGGAGTGTGAACGCCAGCTTGGAACGCGATTGCTAGGCCGAGGTTAAAGATCAGCTCGGCGAAGAAATCAAAGACGAAAGCCAGGACGATTCCGAGAGGAAGGGCAAGAAGACCACGTGTAAGGGCTTTTTTCGAAGAGCGCTCGACAATGCTTTCCGCGATCGAGAAGGCGATGCATTCAAGGGTAATCACAAGAGGAATTACGGCCCAATTGCCCCAGCGACGGCCGGCTCCATCCACGAATGCCGGTTCGGCGATCGCCCAGCCCAAGATTGCGCCGATGAGACCGGCAAGGCCGAGATAGAACCAGGCCTGAAGCAAAATACTTGCGCGCTCTTCGGTTGCAGGAATCGGTTCCGACGAGGAGTCATTGACGCTTCCATAGACTTTGCCCCCACCGGGAGAGAGGGGAGAGGGAGGAGCAAGCACGGGTGCGGAAGCCGCCAGATCCACTTTGGCAAGATCATCGAGCGTGATCTTGATCGGCTCGTTTTTGTTATCGGGGCCCACTGTTCTCCTTGCCTTCCGGACCAGGTGGCGGCGCCGCAATTACTTTGTCTTTTCCGTGCGCTTTTTCGTCGGAGATCATCTGTTTCAGAGTCTCGATGTCCACGGGGCGGTCGATCATGGGCCTGCCGGTATTTCCGTCAATCGGCCAGATCAAAACGCGAGGAGGGAAGAGGTACCACGCGGCAAGAAAGCCCAGCAGAAGCACAATTGTGTGCGTGATGATCGGGAATGTAATGCGCAGCCAGGCGGTGCCGTCATTGCTGCTTGCCGAAGCTTCCTCTGGCTCTTCATCCTGTGAATCGTCTTCCATGCCCACGGGTTCGGGCTTTCCGGTTTCGCCGGCGCCTTCGCCGCCTTTACGATCAATGACCGCGACTTCAGAGAGACGTTCGAGCCGGGACCCGGCCCAACCAAAACACGCCTCTTCGTCGCTGAGCGGGTCATACACCCATGCGACCTGGAGCGGAGAAGAAAAGAAATTCTTATGGATGAAGGTATCGTGATCGGAAAGAAAAACACCGAAACCCGGATGCGAGTGGTACCAGCCGACGATGCGGTGATCCGCATATTTTGCGTCTTTGGTCTTGTAAATGTGTTCCCAAGTGTCCTGCGTAAAGGTGACGTGGGTTCCGGCTTGAGCGGCATTGAGCCCGGCGATGCAGGCCTCAATCGAAAGGGAATGTCCGGAATCGTTGCCGATGAGCACGCCGCAAACCTCGGTCTTGCTGCAGGAGCGCGCGTGCCGCCGAATCTGGCGAACAACTTCGCCGTCAATCGCCACCCGGGGTTGTTCGTCGGCTGGCTTGGATTTTCGGCTCACGACGCCTGCCTTATGCCAACCGCTTTTCCCAGCACTTTTTCACAGTCACCGGCCAGCAAATAGCCAATTTCTGTTTTGCCGCTTCGCGCCGTGAAAATATCAAAAGGCGGAAGCCCCAGCGTGTTCAATGTGCGCGCGCCGAAGGCTTCGGAGCCGGAAAAGCTATGAAGCGTTTCGACGATGCGCATTTGTCCGTCTTTGGGGCAACGCCCCTCGTCGTAACCGACGGAGCCAACCGGAGCAAACTTTTCCTCCCTTTCGCCGCACTGCCCGCAAACGAGTTTGTGTATGACGTCGCGGCTGAATTCGATGGTGGATTCCTGCGAACCGAGATCGCGCTCTGCGCGCAGGAGCAGAGCGCGTAAAGTCAGTTCCTCCGAGCGCTGCGGCAGTTCGACGATCTTTGGGAGCGTGTAGTGGCTCATGCAATCGGAATTCTCCGTGTAGTCCACGCGATAAGAAGTATGGTGCAGCCCCTCGAATACGAAGCCCTGTCCGGAGAGTGTGGGGATTCCATGAATCAGCTTGACTGCTTCCTGAACCTGAATTCCGGCGATGATGGAGGAAATTGTTGGTGTTGTAGGAACTTTGCCTTCCACATCCAGCGCGCGAGTGAGCAGGTTGCAAGACATGCGCTTTTCCAGGAGCTGCCAGTCAGTCTCGCCGAGCGTGCATTCATAGCAGGGCGGTATTCCAGGAAGAAAAGCCCGGGCGACACCATTGATGCCTTCGATGGCGCCATCAAACCATGGCCGGTTGGTCTTCCATGCGCAGCGGTTGATCCAGAGGCGAGCTTCGCGGTTATCAAGTCCAGCGAGAACGAGGTCACTCCAAGCAAAAAGGCCCAGGCCGCAGTCGTGCATCACGTTGCCAACGACGGCGCGAGCGTGAATCCCGGGCGAGATTGCCTCGACGCCCCGAGCCGCGGTTTCAGCTTTGAATTTGCCTATGTCTTTGCTGCGGAAAAGAATGGTGCGGGAAAGATTCGATTCCTCGATGCAGTCGAGATCCACGATCACGATGTTCTGGAAGCCAAGCAAAGCGAGATTCTTGAGGATTTCGTTGCCCAGCGCGCCCGCGCCGATCACCAGAACTTTGGCGTCTTGAATTTTCTTCTGATCCCACCAGGGGATGAGCCGCAGACGGCTGTAGCGGTCCTCGCGAACCTCTTGCGAGCCGACCGTCACGGTCTGGTGCGGCGTGGTGGTCATCCGGCGGTGATTTCCGGCTGCAGCCGCAGAATATCGCCGTCATGTACGGCGGCTTCCGCGAGAGTCTGCGAATCCTGGATCTGGCGACCCGAATTTTTGTGATGGAATTTATAGCTGAGAGGCGCGCCGTCGGGCCCGTTGGTCGGCAGACGGAGTTTTTGGATCAAGACGGCGATAATCTTGTTGCACGGAGCATCGTCCGGCAATTCGACCGGAACGCGCTTGTTTTCCGTCGAGTCATAAACCGTCACGTTAATTGTGGCCATCGGTCCTCAACCATGGAAGTAAATGAAAAGAGTCGGCTGGAAGGAGCCGCGATCGCCTGTTGGATGCTTTGTCTTCTGCGCCGGATCGTTGCGATGCATGAAGAAAAACCAGAAAACGATCCCGGCCACCTTTGGCGAATTCCCAGCCCTCCTGCCTCAGCAGTGCGCCGGCAGTCACGGCGAAATTAATCTCCTCGGCATTCGGCTGAATGCTTTTGTCGAGCGTGGAGCTGACCACGCCCACCAGATTTCCCATCTGGTCGTAAACAGGTCCGCCGCTATTCCCCGGGCTGATGGGCGCAGTGATTTGCAAGACTGTATTGTCCATGCGCGAAATCAATCCGGTGCTGAGCGTAAACCTCAGCCCTTCCGGATGTCCGATGACAAAAATGTTCTCGCCTTCTTTGGGTTCGGCGATGGGTTGTACGAATTCCGCTTCGCCAGAGTGCCGGGGGAGCCAAATGAGCGCAAGATCAAGATTCTTGTGCTTGGCGATCACATCCGCCCCGGTCCAAATGCCGGAGGCCAGCGCGATCATTGCCCTAGGCCCCTTGGCAATGTTCCAGTTGTCGGTCCCGATCACGTGGCGGGCAGTGGCAAAAAGATAGCCCGATGCGTTGGCTTGCAGCAGCATTCCCGCCCCGAACGAGGTGGAAAGCATCTCGCGTTTTCCGAACCATGAACGGCTGGCCGGAGAGATCACGGCTACGAGACTCTTGAGTTCCTGAGAGGCATCCACGCCGGTCAGCGGTTTTTGCGCGGGCAGCGCCGGATAATCAGTGCGCTCGTCGAGGTCCGACAGTCCTGGACTGATGAAGGAGGGAGCCACGGGACCGAGCGAAACCGCGATCACCAGCGCCATGGAGGTCAGGAAACCGCTGATGATCAACAGTGTTGAGAGGTAAGCGGTCCACGCGTGACGCGTGCGCGGCGGTTGCCCGCGGAAGGCAACTCGTAGAATGATGGTGACGAGACAGAGCAGGGGAAGGAAGGGCGTGAGGAGAGCAAGAAGCAGCCGGCCCCACCACGGGATTGCAGGCGGGAGCTTCGGCTCGACACGGGCGGCTTGCCCTGGATCCTCGCCGACTTCAGATAACTCGGTGGGGCTGATTACAATTTTATCCAAGGGCCCGTGCCTCTCTTGTTGCCGCTGGGTACAGTAAACCTAGGCTAAGATGGAAGCGATCATTTTTATATACAGCGTTATAGCTGAAACTGCAAGTGGCGGACTGTGAGCGTGTGTCCGCCTGAAAACGCTGCATTTGCCGGGAGAGACGTGTAAGTTGTACAAGACAGCCCGAACCAGAAAAAATCAAAAGTGGCGAGCAACTTTTCCCGGAGCCCGTGCGTCGTAGCTATTGTTGTGGCAAGAGTGGCAGTAGGTCCTGGTGCTTCCCGCAGAACGTCGATGTCCGGTGCAGTTGTTTGCAGATCAATGATTGACAAGAGGTTCCGCGGCTTCATAGCATAATGTGCGTGACTTGAAGTTGTTTACTTGCGAAGTACCGCAGGGCATCTTCGTATTTTTTCCGTAAGACCGAAAAAAACAATGATAAACGTCCAGCAGCTTACCAAGAGGTACGCACGCAACACCGCCGTAGACCACATTTCCTTTGAGGTGGAAAAGGGGCAGATCGTGGGGTTCCTCGGGCCGAATGGCGCCGGGAAGACTACCACGATGCGCATGCTGACCTGTTTTTTGCCTCCCAGCTCCGGCACCGCGACGGTTGCCGGGTTCAACGTTCTGGAAGAGCCGCTTGAGGTAAAGAGGAGGATCGGCTATCTGCCCGAAACTCCCCCACTCTATCCGGAAATGCGCACCACCGAATACCTGCAATTCGTCGGAAGGATCAAAGGCCTGCGCGGCGAAGAATTGAAGAAGCGCGTGGGGTTTGTCTTGGAGCGTTGCGCCGTGGAGGATGTCCAAAAAAAGGTTCTCGGCAAACTATCCAAAGGTTACCGGCAAAGGGTTGGCCTGGCGCAGGCCATCATCCACAATCCTGACGTCTTGATCCTCGATGAGCCCACCGCGGGCCTCGACCCGAAGCAGATCAACGAAACGCGCGATTTGATCAAAAGTCTGTCCGGAGATCACACCATCATCTTGAGTACGCACATTCTTCCGGAAGTGGAACAGACCTGCGAGCAGGTGATCATCATCAACAAAGGAAAACTGGTGGCCACGGATTCCGTGAACAACCTGCAAGCCCGCGCCCAGGGCGCTGGCTCCGTTCTCGTTGAAGTGGCAGGCCGCAACGGATCGCTGCAGCCGGCAACGGTGCAGATGCGCCTCGAAAAAGTCGCGGGCGTGATCCGTGTCGTCCAGAAGGATTCTCCTCAAGATTGCCTCGTTTTCGAAGTTGAGGGGAAGACGACGCAAGGTCTCCGCGGCGATCTTGCGCGAGCCATCGTGGAGTCGGGCTGGGATCTAAATGAGTTAAGGAACGCTGCAGTGAGCCTCGAGGAAATCTTCCTGCAGCTTACAGGAGCGGATGTTGCCGAAAAAGTGCCGGCCAAAGCAAGAAAGGAAAAACTGGCCATGGCGGGAGCGAAGGGATGAACTCCATAAGAAACGTGTGGTTTATATGCCAGAAAGAGTTGCGCAGTTACTTCGTATCCCCCGTTGCGTATCTACTGCTCACGATGTTCGCGGTGATTTTCGGCTTCTTCTTCTGGAACGCGGTCGGCACGTTCATCATGATGGGATTGGAATCGCAGATGCGCGGCGAGACGTTCCCCATGAACCTGAATGAGCAAATTATTCGTCCCTTGGTATCCAACGTCAGCGTCGTTGGGCTCTTCTTTATTCCCTTGATCACCATGCGTTTGTTCGCGGAGGAGAAGCGCACAGGCACAATCGAGTTGCTTACAACATCTCCAGTGCACGATACCGAGGTGATTTTGGGCAAATGGTTTGCTTCGGTTGTTTTGTACGCCTGCATGCTGCTTCTCACTGCGTTGAATTTCGCGTGGCTGTTCAAGTACGGCAATCCGGATTGGAAGCCTCTAGCCATCGCCTATCTGGGACTTCTATTGCAGGCGGGCGCTCTTCTCGCGATCGGCACCTTTATTTCCACTTTAACGAAAAATCAGATCATCGCTGGCGCCGCCACATTTGGTGTCTGCCTCATCTTGTGGGTTCTGGAGTGGGTGAGCGGCTATAACACAGCAACCTGGGCGACCGTGGTCGGATACATGTCCGTGTTGACGCACTTCGACTCATTTTCAAAGGGCCTGCTCTCCTCGAGAGACGCAGTGTTTTACGTGAGCCTGATCTTTTTGGGGCTTTTCCTGACGGCACGCTCGATGGAATCCCTCAGGTGGAGGACGTAAATGAACCTGAATCTCCTGAAGGCGCGCCAGACCCGTTACGTCCTGTATGCGACGCTTTACATTGCCGTCGTCCTTGCGATTCTGTCCGTCGCGAACGTCCTCGCGAACCGCTACAACAAGTCCATTGATACCACCGCCAATAAGCGCTACAGCCTCTCGGAACAAACCGCCAAGATTGTCAAAGAGCTGAAAGAACCGGCAACACTCACCTATTACGATCAGAGCACGCGCTTTGGCGAAGCCAAAGACAAACTGCAGGAGTACGCCGATCTTTCGCCGAAAGTGCATGTGAAGTATGTGGACCCAGACAAAGAACCTGAGCTGGCTCGTGAGGCGGGCATCAGGGATTACGGAACCACCGTAGTTCAAATAGGCAACCGCAAAGAGCAAGCCAAGAGTCTCTCAGAGGAAGACATTACCGGCGCCTTCATCCGCGATCTGAAGCAGACGACGCGCACCGTATGTTTTGTCGAGGGAAGTGGCGAACATCAGATTGATGACACGGGCCGCAACGGCTACTCACGCTTCAAAGATCTCCTTGGGAAAGACGAGTACGAGACCAAATCCATTGATCTTCTGAGCAAAGCCGATGTTCCCGCGGACTGCACGGTGCTCGTCGTCGGCGGGCCCGTCACGGAATATCAGCAGCCCGAAGTGGATGCGATTAAGAATTACGTGCAAGGAGGCGGCCGAGCCTTGTTTCTGCTCGACCCCCCGCTGAAGCTGGGCCGCGCAGAAATTGCCGATAACGACGCCCTTACAGGAACTCTTGCGGATTGGGGCGTCACCCCTGATAAAGATCTGATCCTGGATCTCAATCCAGTCGGCAAGCTTTTGGGCCTTGGCCCCCAATACACGATTGTGGCCCGCTATGATCCCCATCCGATCGTGAATGAAATGAAAGGCACCGCCACGGGTTTTCCTCTGGCGCGCTCCCTGGAGACAAAGAACGGTACGAAGACAACTGTCGAGAAGCTGTTTGGTTCTTCTTCAGACAGTCTGGCGACCATGAAGTTGGACTCTCCGGCAGTGAATCCGAACGACCCTGAAAACAAGAAGGGTCCGCTCACCGTTGCGGCGGCAGGAACATACGATACAGGCAAACAAAATTCCCAGGGAAGATTCGTCGTCGTTGGGAGTTCCTCTTGGGCTGCGAATTCATTCATCGGATTCAACGGTAATAGCGATCTGGCTATGAATACGATCAATTGGCTCTCCTCCGACGAAGATCTTATTTCGATTCGGCCGAAAGCCCCGGACAATCGCAGGCTCACGCTGACACAGGCTCAATTCAATTGGGTGCGGCTGACCAGCCAATTCTTCATTCCTCTTGCCGTGATCTTTGAAGGCGTCTTGGTATGGTGGCGGCGGCGATGAAACGTCTGATCTGGGAAGGGGTCCGGAACCTGCACCTGCTTTGCCTGCTCCTGGTGGGGACGAGATGATGAAACTCCGTGGATTGTTGATTGCTACGGCAGTGCTCGCTGCCCTCGCGGGAACTTTATATTGGTCCAACCACAGAAAACCCTCAGACAGCACGGTGAAGGCCGCCGTAGACACTGCACCCAAAGTCCTCAGCCTGAAGCAAGCTGACATCTCTCAGTTGGACATCAAGAAGCAGGGAAACCCCGAGGTCGCGCTGGAAAAGACGGATGGCACTTGGAGACTCACGAAACCCGATCCGCTGGGTGCAGATCAGGACGCAGTGACCAGCGTGCTTTCCACGCTTTCCGCTCTGGATTCGGAGCGCCTGATCGAGGAAAAACCGAGCGACCTTTCGGCATTCGGATTGAAAAATCCCACGCTCGAGGTGGATGTGACCGGGGCGGGGAACAAAGTGCATAAACTGCTCATTGGAGACGAGACCCCAGCCGGGAACGCTTATTACGTGGCCGTCGCCGGCGATCCGCGAGTCTTCACGATCGCGAATTACAACGAATCCAGCATGGACAAAACGGCGGACGATCTTCGCGATAAGCGTCTTTTGACAGCGGACTTCGACAAGGCCAGCCAGATCGTTCTCTCCACCCCAAAACAGTCCATAGAATTTGGCAGAAACAAAGACGAGTGGCAGATCGTCGGGCCCAGGCCGATGCGGGCGGATAGTTTCCAGGTGGATGAACTGGTGCGCACGCTCCGCGATGCCAAAATGCAATTGGAGGGCACGCCCAGCGAACAGAAAAAGCAAGCCGCCGGATTCTCCTCGGGAAAGGAGATCGCGACCGTCAAAGTGAGCGCTCTTTCCGGAACACAGGAACTGCAGGTTCGCAAGGTCAAGGACGACTACTTCGCAAAGTCGTCCGTGATTCCGGGAATCTACAAAGTGCCGAGCAATGTCGGCATGGGGCTCGACAAAAAACTCGGCGACTTTCTGAACAAGAAGCTTTTTGATTTCGGCTATACCGATCCGGACAAGATGGAAGTTCACGATGGAGCGAAATCCAATTTCCTGACGCGTTCCGGCACAGACTGGTGGGGGCCGGACGGCAAGAAACTGGATC
The DNA here is from genome assembly GCA_035516615.1 of Candidatus Acidiferrum sp. GTDB lineage: Bacteria > Acidobacteriota > Terriglobia > Acidiferrales > UBA7541 > Acidiferrum. Next base: position 7,811 of record DATJAD010000004.1, on the reverse strand, counting down.
TGGATTCCGCCGATGATCTACTGGAAAAGATTCGCGATCTCTCGGCGGATAAGTTTCCGGAAAGCGGTTTCACCAAGCCCGAGATCGAAATCACCGTGATCTCAAACGACAAGAAACGCACCGAACAGGTTTTCATTTCCAAGGCAGGCGAGAATTACATCGCCAAGCGCGACGGCGAGTCCGAACTCTATGAGATTCCGGCTTCGTCTATCACAGAATTGCAAAAGGCGGCAGCGGCAGTGAAGCCTGCCGCTCCTCCAGCCGCGCCGGCTCACAAGAAATAGTCGAGCTTGCTATTCGCCGCAAGCTTTCGTTTCCTATTGATTCAGGGATTTGGCAGCCCAACATGATGTGGCCATGATCGCACACCCGAGCTGACGCACTAATGTGCATTTTTTCCGGGTACAGGAAAGCGGTTGACACACAGGGAGGGGAATGTGAAAGTGCCGGGGGAGCAGCAGTTCGTGTTGCCGTGATCGTTTACGATCATGATCTTTTGCCGCTTTTCCCGCCCATGGGAGACCATGCTTCAATTGCGCTTCATCTTCATCGTCATTCTTGCTTACTTCCTTGCCGGCGCTTCACCATTGGTCGCGCAATGGAATCCGCCTAACGCGGTGATCGAAGCCCGGCCGCAGCCAGACGGTGTCGAATTCGCCCTGGAAAAGGGAATCCTGAAACTCCAAGTATGCACGGATTCGATTGTGCGCGTTCTTTACGCTCCCACAAGTTTGTTCCCCCAAGTAAAGGATTTTGTGGTCATCAAGACAGAATGGCCGCACACGCATTTCAGCGTGGCGGAAACGCCTGAGAACATTACGCTTACGACAACCACGTTGAAGCTCGTGGTGACGCGCAAGGACAGCTCGATTCTCTTTCTCGACGCACAAGGCAAGAAACTGACTGCCGAGAATGACCGCACCATGACGCCGGCGGAAGTAAATGGAGAAAAGACGTATCACCTCGAGCGCTTCACGAATATGTGGGACTCGCAGGAGGCATTTTACGGCCTCGGGCAGCATCAGGCGGGCGTTTGGAATTATCGCGGTGAATCCGTGGATATCTCGCAGGACAACACGAACATCTCGATCCCAATGTGGCTCTCCAGCAGAGGCTACGGAATCTTCTGGAACAATCCCTCGAGGAGCCGCTTTAATAACCGCTTTGTAAGTGCACTTTACGTTAGTTCAGAAGTCGCGGACGAAATGGACTATTACTTCATCTATGGCCCTGACTTCGACAAGATCATCGCAGGCTACCGCGAGTTAACCGGAGAAGCGCCGCTTTTCGGAGAATGGGCCTACGGCTATTGGCAGTGCAAGAACCGCTACGATTCCCAGGCCGAACTGCTCGCGATCGTCAAAAAATACCGCGACTTGCACATCCCGCTCGATAATATCGTCCAGGATTGGTTCTGGTGGAACATCATGGGCGATCCTGTTTGGAACAAGAACTATCCCGATCCTAAGGGGATGATCGAACAGCTTCATGATGAACACGCACACTTGATGGTCTCCGTTTGGCCTTTCTTTCGGCCAGGGTCTCCGGTGTACGACTACATGGATCAGCAGGGCTATTTCATCGCGAAAACCAAAGTCCCGGGTTTTCATCCCGCGGGGCAAGCGCTATACGACGCGTTCAATCCGGATGCCCGGAAGTACTACTGGACATTGATGGACGCCGCGCTTTTCAATATTGGCGTGGATGCTTGGTGGCTGGACACGACGGAACCGGAGACCGAAGGGCGCGAAAATTCAATTCTCGTGACCAGTCAAACGGCGGCAGGCAATGGTGCGCGTTACGCCAATTTGTATCCGCTGATGACCACGACTGCCGTGTATACGGGCCAGCGTGACGCGAGCGAGCGAAAGAGAGTCTTCATCCTTTCGCGGTCGGCGTTTGCGGGCGAACAGAGAAATGCGGCCGCGGTTTGGTCCGGTGACGTGGAGCCAAACTGGGTCACTTTTCGCAGGCAAATTCCCGCCGGTATGAATTATTCGCTTTCCGGCTTGCCGTATTGGACCACGGATATTGGCGGCTTCATCTCCGCGAATCCAGACGACCCCGCCTATCGCGAACTCTACGCTCGTTGGTTTGAATTCGGCACATTCAATCCGATCTTCCGCGCTCATGGCACACGCACGACAAATCAAAACGAAATCTGGTCTTATGGCCCGGAGATACAGAAGCTGCTGACCAGCTACGATGAATTGCGCTACCGTCTGATGCCGTACATTTATTCCGTTGCCTGGATGACCACAAGCCAGAATTACACTCCGATGCGGGCACTGGTAATGGATTTCCGCGGCGACATTCGCGCGGAGAACACCGGCGATCAGTTCCTTTTCGGCCCGGCTTTAATGGTCAATCCGGTCACAGAACCGGGAGCAACTTCCCGGAGTGTGTATTTGCCGAAGGCGGATTGGTACGACTTCTGGTCCGGAGAAAAAGTGGATGGAGGCCGAGAAATAACTGCAGCAGCGCCGTTGGATCGGCTTCCGCTATTTGTGCGTGCCGGCTCGATCGTGCCGCTGGGGCCGGAGGAAGAATACACGCGGCAAAAACGTGGAGATCCCATTGAACTCCGCGTCTATCGCGGAGCCGACGGCGAATTCGTTCTTTACGAGGACGAAGGCGATTCCTACGACTATGAAAAAGGAGCTTATGCGACGATCCCCATTCAGTGGGACCAGGCCAAACAAACGCTAACCATCGGGGTAAGAAGCGGAAAGTTTTCGGGCATGCCGCAAACCCGAATTTTCCAGGTAGTATTTGTCGGTGTTGGTCATGGGCAGGGAATTGCCCCCTCGAAAAAAGCGGATAGGACAGTGACCTATACCGGGACTTCAGTTTCCGTTGCTCCGTGAACGAACACGATCATCAGGGCGGAGTGTCACGCGAATCGGGGTGCGGGGTGGTCTTCTTGCTCCGGGAATTGGAACAGTGGGTGAGGCCAGCGCTGGCAGAGGAACGCGGTTCTCACACCCGGATGTGCCGCATGCAGCCGGAGAAAGATGATATACATGGATCGAATGAGATCAAGAATCCCCAAGGAGATTCAGAATGAACCTACCGGCGGAAGCGCGTCACCTTATCCCTGTTGCTTTTTTCTTACTTATGGTCGCTCCGAATAACATGGCAACCTTGGGAGCAACGACGGCTGAGGCGCGGGTGCAAAAAGCCGAATTCGGTAAGCTGCCCAACGGAACCGCGATCGAGCAATACACGCTCGAAAATACGAAAGGCGCGGAGGCCAAGGTAATCACTTACGGCGCAACGCTGGCGGAATTGTGGGTCCCTGACAAGAATGGCAAGAAGGCAGACGTTGTGTTGGGATTCGACAACCTGCAGGGGTACCTCGGGAATGAGCCTTACTTCGGAGGCACGATTGGCCGCTACGCCAACCGTATCGCGAAGGGAAAATTCGCTCTTGACGGAAAGGATTACACGCTGGCGATCAACAATGGCCCAAATTCTCTACACGGCGGAAATATCGGTTTCAATCGCCAGGTGTGGAAAGCTGAACCCCTCAAGTTAGCGAACGGGGCCGCGGTGAAGTTTACTTATTTGAGTCAAGACGGGGAAGAAGGTTATCCCGGCAATCTCACCGTTTCCGTGACCTACGCCCTGATGAATGACGGTGCGCTCAAGATCTCCTATGAGGCAAAGACGGACAAGGCCACGCCCATCAATCTGACGAATCACAGCTACTTCAATCTATCGGGAGCGGGAAGCGGCAACATTCTGAAAGATGTGCTCTGGCTGGACGCCGATCAGTACACACCTACGGATGACACCCTCATTCCCACCGGCAAACTTGAATCCGTGCAGGGAACTCCCTACGATTTTCGCAAACCGGTGGAAATCGGAGCGCGCATTTCAGAAATTTCCAAAGTCGGTGGATATGACATCAACTATGTCCTGAACGGAAAAGCAGGTGAGTTGCGCCGCATCGCCGAAGTGAAGGATCCGTCTTCAGGCCGAGAGCTGGAGGTGTGGACCACCCAGCCAGGCGTGCAACTGTACATTGCAATCGGCTTGGACGGAAGCCTCCACGGTGTCGGGGGTACCTACGAGAAATACGGAGCATTTTGCCTGGAGACACAGCATTTTCCTGATTCCGTCCACCACGCAAACTTTCCCTCGGTGATATTGCGGCCAGGAAAAGAATTCCGATCCGAGACTGTCTATAAGTTTTCGGCGAGCTGATGGTGGCTTTGGCGCGGAGCGCCGAAAAAATAATGGGTCAACCTTGCCTTCGGAGGATTAGCGTGCTCTCATTCACTCAGTCGGCTAGTTGGACTGGCGGCCCGGTTTCGTGAGTGAATTGCGACCGTGTGGAGTGCCATCATCAACATCAAGAGCGAGTCGGTTGCGTGAAATCCGGCCGGAACAGGATGTGCTTTCCGAACCCTGGATCCTTGTTCTCGGTACACGTTTACTGCGACATTCGAGGTGCATGCAGCGCCAGTCCGCTGTACTCCTTCGGTGTTTTTCGCTATTGATTCCTCATAACGATGGAAGTATAAGCTCAGTGCAAGCTTTAGAATAGCGGCAGCTGAGAAAGGATGTGGGTAGGAGCCGATGACTGCTATCCTGGCAATGCTGGACACGAGGCGCCTGGTCAAACTCGCGCCGGTTGACTTGGTCATAGTAATCGTTTACTTTGCGCTCGTCCTGGCGATCGGATTCTACCTCAAGCGCTTTGCCAAGACCGGAGAAGATTTCTTTCTGGCAGGCCGCGAAATGACCGCTTGGGTCGCCGGCTTGGCCTTTGTTTCCGCCAATCTCGGTTCGCTCGAGCTCCTGGGCTGGGCCGGAAATGCCTATCAGTACGGCATAATGGCCGCGCATTGGTATTGGATCGGCGCCATTCCGGCCATGGTGCTTTTGGGCCTGGTGATGATGCCGTTCTACTACATCTCCAAGACGCATTCCGTCCCGGGCTATTTGCAACTGCGCTATGGCCCCGAAGCAAGCGGACTGAGCGCAATCACCTTCGCAGTCATGACCATCCTTATGTCCGGCGTGAACATGTACGCCATGGCCGTGGTGATGAAAGTTGTTGTCGGATGGAACCTCAACTTCAGCATTTGGGTTTCGTCATTAACGGTCGGTGTTTATGTTGCCGCCGGCGGTCTTTTTTCCGCCATTTTCAATGAAGTCCTGCAGTTCTTTTTGATCTGGTTCGGCGCGCTGCTGATCCCCATTCTGGGACTGGTGGAAGCCGGCGGCTGGAGCGGCATGGTTGCGCGCATTCACCAGAACTTTCCTGGCCAGGACTTCACGCATATGTGGGGGCCGATGAAGTCGGCTTCCTCAAATCCGATGGGCATCACCTGGATTGGCATTGTGTTCGGTTTGGGCGCTGTTCAATCCATGGCGTACTGGACTACGGATTTTCTGGTCGTGCAACGAGTGCTTTCAGCAAAGGACATTCGCTCCGCGAAGATGGCTCCCATTATCGGCTCCTTCTTCAAGATGGCCGTGCCTCTCATTGTGATTCTTCCCGGCTTGCTTGGATTGGCCGTGCTGCCGTTCCATCTGGTCCCGGCAAGCGCCGCTGGCCCGGGTCAATACTCTTATGATGCAGTCCTGCCGCTCATGCTCGTGCGCTACTGCGGGCCGGGCTTGCTAGGCCTCGGCATAACCGCACTTGTCGCCGGCTTCATGGCAGGTATGGCCGGAAACGTCAGCGCTTTCGCCACGGTTTGGACCTACGACATCTACCGGCCCTTCCTCAGGAAGGGCGCTTCTGATTCACATTACGTCCATATCGGGCGTTGGTGCACGCTGATCGGGCTTTTCATCAGTATTGGAACGGCTTACATCGTGATGCATTTCGCGAGCATCATGGACTACGTGCAAGCGCTCTTCGGCATGTTCGTGGCGCCGCTCTTTGGCACCGTACTGCTCGGCATGCTTTGGAAACGTGTCAGCAGGGCTGCCGGATTCGGGGGTCTGTTTGCAGGTGTGAGCACGTCCGTTACAATCTTCATTCTCAATAAATTTTTCCCGGAACGCTGGGTCCACGTCTTCGCGCTTGATCCGCATGCTTCGGGTCTCGCCCAAGACATGTATCAGGCCTTGTGGGCTTGCATCACTTGCGTCGTTGTAACCGTGCTCCTCACCGCGGTGACGAAGCCCAAACCTGACGAGGAACTGCGAGGCCTCGTGTATAGCCTCACGGATGTGCCGCGCGAGCAACACGCAAGCTGGCTCCATACGCCGGCCCTCTGGGGTGCTGTGGCCCTCATAGCTCTGGTAGTCTTGCAGATCATTTTCTGGTGAAATCCATGACCGAAAAACACCACATCATTCCTGTTTGGTTCTTCGTCGGGCTCTTGCTTTTGCTCTATGGCGTCTTGATTCTAGCGAGCGGCTTGGCGGAATGGCCGCATCCGCCGGATACCGTTCTTTCGAACTTGCATGCCCCGGTGTGGTGGGGTGCACTCTTGATTGTCATCGGCGGCGGCTACGTCGCCTTTTACCGGCCGAAGCGCGGCGCGTGAAGAGGAGTTTCTGGAGATGAGCGCGAAGAATACGTTTGGCGTCATTGTCGGTAATCGCGGTTTCTTCCCCGGCCATCTGGCGTCCAGCGGCCGCCAGGAGATGCTTCAGGCTCTCGAGAGGTCGGGCTTTGCAGCCGTCGTTCTTGGCGAAGACCAGAGCAAACACGGCGCTGTCGAAACCTATGAGGAAGCCAAGCTTTGCGCCGGCCTGTTTCGGAAACATGCGGATGAGCTTGACGGCGTCATCGTTACCTTGCCGAACTTCGGCGACGAGCGGGCCATTGCGGATACCCTGCGTCTCGCGCGCTTGAACGTTCCCGTGCTTGTCCAGGCGACGCCCGATACGCCCGGTAAGATGAAAATCACTCACCGCCGCGACAGCTTTTGCGGAAAAATGTCCGCTTGTAACAATCTTTCGCAATACGGCATTCCTTTTACTCTGACCACTCTTCACACCGTTTCCCCGGATTCCCCAGACTTCGCCCGCGATCTCGACACCTTCGCCGCGACATGCCGCGTGGTCAAGGGCCTCAAGAATCTTCGCATCGGCTCTATCGGCGCCCGCCCGGCCGCGTTCAACACCGTCCGGTACAGCGAAAAAATTCTCGAAGCCAACGGCGTTTCCGTGGAAACTCTGGATCTGAGCGAAGTTCTCGGGCGCATCGGGCGTCTGAAGGACACGGACGACAGCGTGCAGGCGAAGCTCGCGGCCATTCGGCAGTATGTTTCTACCGCCGGTGTTCCCGATGCCGCCCTCCTTAAAATGGCCAAACTTTCCTCCGTCGTGGACGCCTGGATGAAAGCCACGGAGGTTACCGTAAGCGCCGTGCAGTGCTGGACTTCGCTCGAAGAGAACCTTGGTGTGGTCCCTTGCACCATGATGAGCATGATGAGCGACAACCTGCATTCCAGCGCCTGTGAAGTGGACGTCTGCGGCGTGCTCAGCATGCACATATTGCGCCTCGCTTCCGGCACGCCGAGCGCCTTGCTTGACTGGAACAACAACTACGGCTCCGATCCCAACAAAGCCGTGTGTTTCCATTGCAGCAATTTGCCGAAGCACTTTTTCAAGAATGTGAAGATGGAGTACCAGGCGATCATTGCAGGCACGGTGGGGAAAGAAAACACGTTCGGCACTTGCGAGGGTCTGGTGAAGGCTGGAGCGATGAGCTTCGCTCGATTCTCTACCGACGACCGGCAAGGAAAGATTCGCGGCTATGTCGGGGAGGGCCAGTTCACTGACGATCCGCTCGAAACGTTTGGCGGCGCCGGCGTCGTGGAAATCCCCGAAATGCAGCG
>DATJAD010000003.1:0-14624 GCA_035516615.1 Candidatus Acidiferrum sp. | reverse complement strand
GCCTGTGCCGAATGGCTGCACCGCAGAATCCGCGAGGATTGGGGCTTCCCTGATCCCCCGGAAATGACCATGGCCCAGCGCTTTACCTCGCGCTATCGCGGCAAACGCTATAGCTTCGGCTATCCTGCCTGCCCCGACCTTGAAGATCAGGCGGCAATCTGGAAGCTCCTACATCCCGAGGAAATTGGCGTACAGCTTACCGAAGGATTCATGATGGATCCGGAAGCCAGCGTTAGCGCACTCGTCTTTCATCACCCTGACTGCACCTACTTTTCGGTCGGCGACAACTCGGGAAGCTCTTAGCCCTCCCGCCGCCTGCCAGCCCATCTTTTCCTCGCACCACAGCGCGTAAGCCCCGGGACTAGGGAATGGGGCGCGTGTTTACAAAAGCACACTTCCGAGTCTGCACAGTTTAGCGATTGACGGCACGTCGCGGCATGGGTATTCTGGATTTGGCCCTCTTGGAGGAGTGGATGGCGCGCTTGCGCGAACTCTGTGCTCTTGGGTTGTCTCTCTGTATTTTATTTGTTCCAGTCTCCAGCGCTTCTCCCGCAATTCTCGGCACCGTGACCACTGCCCAGCAAGCGCATGTCGGTACCGCTAACGCATCCGTTGGCGCTACAATTTTTGGCGGCGATGAACTCAGCACAGAACCTACCGGCGCAATTCAAATTCGCGCCGGCGCGGCTCGCTTCCTGCTCTCGGGAGCAAGTTCCGCGCTGCTTGGCCAGGATGACGGAACCCCGAACGCAACTCTTTACCGCGGCACCGCTCTGTTCTCTACCGCCAACTCCAAAGCCTTCTTGTTGCGCGCCTCCATCGCCGAAATCCGACCGCAGTCTGACGCGCCCACTGTCGCTCAGGTCTCGATCGTAAATTCCAGAGAATTGCTGGTTCGCAGCAGCCGCGGACCACTGGCGATTACTGTGGATGGCGAAACCAAGATCATCCCTGAAGCCACCTCCTACAAGGTCATTTTGGAGCCGGATGCCTCCGCGGCCGCTGAACCCCCGCAGGGTCCTCGGGGCGCAGGAGCTGGCGGTTCCGGTGGGCGCCCCATCAAAGCCGGCAAGAGCCATTTCGTGCTGATCGCCATTACGCTTACCGGCGTGGCCACGGGCATCGCTGTCTATGAGGCCCTGCAAAGCCCGGATCGCCCCTGAGCAAATAAACCGAAGTCACCCGCCGTTGAACCGTTTCAAAGCGCCGCCACAACTTCAATTTCCACCAGGGCATCTTTTGGCAGACGTGCCACCTGCACAGTGGATCTCGCCGGCGGGGCGGAGGTAAAGTATTTTGCGTACACTTCGTTCATCGCCGCAAAATCATCCATGCTCTTCAAAAACACTGTGGTCTTCACGGTATGACTCAGCTTCGTTCCCCCCGCCTCCACGATGGCCCGGAGATTGTCCAGCACCCGCTCCGTCTGCTGCCTGATGTCCCCGCCCGCAAACTCATTCGTCTTCGGGTCCAGCGCTACTTGCCCCGATACGAACAGGAAACCGTTGCTCTTGATCGCCTGCGAGTAGGGTCCAATCGGCTTGGGCCCGCGTTCTGTCAATACGATGTCTCTCATGGTTCCCTCTCCTTGGGGCTGACTTCTGCTGTAGTCTTCCCTTCATACCTCGTCCGAAAATCCTCCGGCACTCCTGGATGCTTCATCCAAAGACGCACAAACTGCGCCACGTTTTGATGCGTTTCCTCTTCGAACGCGGCAATTAAATCATCGAGATTGAACCCCTTCCCCTGGCGGGCCGAGAGCATGTGCTGGATCGCTTTCTGAAATACCGCTTCCCCGTAACGGTCCCGAAGCGCGAAAAAGAACAAGAAACTCTTGGCGCGAATCGTCTCTGTGCTTTCCGGGGCGCCCTTGGCCGCAACCGTGGGAATCTCGCTCAATGCATTTCGGATCATTTCCCCGCGAACCGCCGTCCCCTCCACCGCCTCACGCCCCAGGCCCGCAGCATAGATGGGAAATGCGGAGAGAGGCGGCTGCTGCTCGAAAAATCCCGGATTGCGGCCGTATCCGAGCCAGCTCGCGGCGAGAAACGGTACTGCTGCTACGGCAATCTTCGTTCCTCTTTCCTGTTGACCGACCAGCACCGTATCCAGCGACATCATCTCCGCCGTCGAAGTACCCTCAGACAGGCCGAGCAGCTTCGCGTACGGCGCATTTCGTCCGGTAAAGCAACCTTCAGCTTCCGGACATTCGACGATCCACAAGGGTTGGTGGCCTTTGCCTCGCAGCCCAAAAGCTTCGTCATAAGCGCCCAACGCTCGTATGAGCGATTCGCTGCTTTCCCGAATTGTCTTTGCGCCTGGCTTCGCGTGGGTCCAAAGAAATACTTTTCGATTTCCGCCGTTGATCGCCGTTTCGAGGTATCTCCCGGCAACGACAAACGGATTGCGGTCCTGGGGCCTCTGCTGGCTGCGGAAGGTGGCTTCGCCGTCCCGCTGCGAACGCTTCGGCCCTTTGCCGCTCATGTGCAATCGAAAACTTCGCGGCACAGTCACTGCTAGATTCCATTTGGTCGGCGGCGTGCCTCCGGACGCGAGAAATCCGCGTGGCGGTAGCAGCGCAGGGCTCCAATTCCCCTGGGGCAGAAAGAACGCGTCCTGCGTGAATCGTAAGCCGCGTTCTCCATCGGCGGGTTCCTGGATTTCGAACACGATGCGCAGCGTGTGGCTCTGTGCCATTGCCCAGGGCTTGGGGAGCTTGAAAGTCATGTCCCTGGGATTGGCCGCGGATCTTTCCAGCGGCAGCGTCTCCGAGTCCCAGGACACCGCCAGGCCGCCGGTGTGCACGCTCTTCCCTGGCAGCCGTACGTCCAGTGACGAAAGCGGCTGATTCCCAGTGTTTTTCAACTGGTATTCCGCTTCCACTCGTGCCGCAGGACTCCCGGAAGCGTCGAAGCGTACGCGAATCTCCTGCTTTTGAATCTGGTATCCGGGACCCAGTGGCACCGCGCAGGCGCAGGCGTACAGCGCCGCTGGAAGAACCAGCGCACCATGCAGGATCCGCTGACGCGTTGCGCCCAACAAAGCAATCCGATTGTAACGGGGGATCCCGGATGGAGGCAAAACCCATCCATTTCCGGAACGATCTTCCTGCCTCACTGCGGAATTCGGCCGTGGATACGAACGAAGCCCGAGCGGGTCAGCGCGCGCTGGCGCGATCGCACTTCGACCTCTGCTTGCGCGTCGGTCACGCCGCTCTGGATGCGTTCTACGATCTGCTTTTCTGTCAATCCCGTGTTCTTCAGCTTGGCGATTTCGTCGCTGGAAAGCGTAGGCTGCCCCTTCAGTTCGCGGCGGAGGATGAGCTGTACGGTCGAGTCTGAGAGCCCGATGAGTTTGATCGTCACGGCATCACCGCTGATCGAATCCAGCTTGTCGGCTTTGGCGATTTCCATTACTTCCGGTTCCGAAAATCCCGCCCCGATAAGGTTTCGCACAGACTCCGCGCTATTGAAAAAATGCTTGTGCACATGAGCCTCGTTTACCAACTCCACGCAGGTGTCGTCTTGAAGCCCGGCCTGTTTCAATTTGACGACCTGTGCCACTTCCTGGTCGGTTACGTTCAATTTCTTCAGGTTTTCTATGGAGTCGGACCACATCCCGGACTGGTCCAGAGGACGGAAATCCGTTAAGGGATGGCTTTTACATCCCCCCCAGAGCAAGGCACAGAGTCCTGCGTACACCAACAGCCGCCGGGATCGCATAGATTCATTTTAGTCTTTGGAGGACGCGATAAGCTTCCGTGTGCCTTGGACGCTACCGTCCAGAATGTCAGGTTCGTGGCTCTTCGTTCGGGATGGGTCAATCTCCCGTAGGTTGGAACACCCGCTCAACGCCGTAAATCCCCGAGATTTTCCGTATATTCTGTATGATGGTCTCAAGCTGGCGGCGGTCCGCGATCTCCAGACTGGCCTCGATCCGGGCGTTCAACTTGTCCGGACGGCTCTCCAAATCGCGGATATTGGACCCGCCGCCGCTGATCACCGCGGTAATTTCAGCAAGCAATCCGGGCCGATCCTTGGCGCGAATCGAAAGTTTCACGGGGAAGGTCGCCGCGCTCTCCCCGCCCCACTCGACCGCGATGCGTCGCTCCGTCTGGTAGAGCAAGTTTTGCACATTCGGGCACGTCTTGGTGTGCACCGCAACTCCCCGCCCCCGCGTGATGTAGCCCGTGATATCGTCTCCCGGTATCGGATTACAGCACTTCGCGCGGTAGACCAGCAGGTCGTCGTGTCCTTTCACCACCAGCGGCGCTTCCCCGATCCCCAGCATCCGCTTGACCGTCTTGACCAGCGTCGGCTTTGAGTCTTCGGCCTCAGCCGGTTTGCCTGGTTCTCCCAGAATCTTCGTCAGAATCTGCCGCGCGGAGTATTTGCCGAAGCCTACGGCGGCATACAAGTCCTCCGGCTTGGAAAGGCCGTAATCGGACAAAAGCTTCTCGATCTCATTCTCCGGTAATTTCTTCAGGTTCCGGCCGAAGGCCCGTGCCTCCTTCTCCAGCAGCCGCCGGCCCATGTCCGTCGCTTCTTCCCGTTCATGAAGATTGATCCAGTGCCGGATCTTGCTCTTCGCATGCGACGATTTGACGAAGCTCAGCCAATCCCGGCTGGGCTTGTGCCCCTTTTGCGTCAGAATCTCCACTACGTCTCCGCTGGTGATTTCATGCCGCAGGGAGACCATCTGGCCGTTGACTTTGGCTCCCACGCAATGATGCCCCACCTCCGTATGCACCGCGTAAGCGAAGTCCACCGGCGTGGCCCCCGCCGGAAGCTCCAGCACCCGGCCCTTGGGAGTGAAGGCGTACACTTCCGCCGCCGCCAAATCCACCTTCAGGGTCGAAAGAAACTCGCCGGGTTCCTGCAGCTCCTGAGACCACTCGATCAGCTGCCGCATCCAGATGATTCTCTGGTCGTCTTCGCTCGAATCCGGCTTTCCGTCTTTGTACTTCCAGTGCGCGGCCACTCCTTCTTCCGCGATGCGGTGCATCTCCTGCGTGCGGATTTGCACCTCGAACGGTTGCCCGCCGTGCATCACCGTCGTATGCAATGACTGGTAGAGATTCGGCCGCGGCATCGCAATGTAATCTTTGAACCGTCCAGGCACTGGCCGCCAGATGTGGTGCACGACTCCCAATGCGGCATAGCAGTTTCGCTCGTTGTCCGTGATCACCCGCACCGCCAGCAGATCGTAGATTTGTTCGAGCCCTCTCCCCTGCCGTGCGATTTTCTGCTGCAGGGAGAACAGGCCCTTCACGCGCGCTTCCAGCTCCGCGGGGATTCCGCTCTCCACCAGCTTCGACCGGATTGTGGACTGCACTTCCTCGAGGAAGCGTTCATGCACCGCCGCTTTCTCAGCCACTTCTTTCTTCAACTCAAAGTACGCCTCCGGCTCAAGAACTCGAAAAGCCAGATCCTCCAGTTCATTCCGGATCAATCCCATTCCCAGCCGGTGGGCGATGGGCGCGTATATGTCCAGTGTCTCGCGCGCGATCCGTTGCTGTTTCTCCGGCTCCAGGAACTCGATCGTTCTCATGTTGTGCAGCCGGTCCGCCAGTTTTACCACCACCACGCGCACATCATGCACCATCGCCAGCAGCATCTTGCGCACGTTCTCTGCCTGCCGCGCTTCCGGTGCCATCATGTTCAGGCGCCCGATCTTTGTGACTCCTTCGACCAGCCGCGCCGTCTCTTCTCCGAATCGCTCCCGAATTCGCGAAACGGGAAATTCCGTGTCTTCGATCACGTCGTGCAGCAGCGCAGCTGCCAGCGTCGTGGCATCCATCTTGATGTCCGCGAGGATGTGAGCCACTTCCAGGAGGTGCGTGAGATAAGGATCGCCGGACTTTCTGAATTGATCGCGGTGCCGTTCCGAAGCGATCTCGTAGGCTCGCCGTACGAGCCAGGGATCCTCCGAGGGACGGTTCCTTTTCAGTTTATCCAGCAGCTCGTCGAGGCGCGCGTCGAGCTGCCGTTCCATGCGGTCACGGTTAAAATGCAGCGGAAGATTGGACGCGCCCGCCATCAATATAGTGTACGCCCGAACGCGGCGCCCCGCGAACGCGCTCCTCCCGCGGCCCAGCCTCTCTTGCGCCTGCCCAAAAAGAAGGGCGCCTTTCCAGGCGCCCTTCGCTAAATCGATTTATTACAGGGGATTCTCTGTGCGCTTCCGCTCAGCTCGTCGGCGGCGGCTGCATCGCCCGCTTCTGCTTGATCTCTTTCACCTTATCCACCAGTTCGTCCGCCTGCTTCTCCAGGTCGGCCCTTTCCTCCGCGCTCTCCACCATGTCCGCCTTGCGCCGGTAGAGAAGATTCAGGTACGCCATGGCGTCGTCGTAATCCGGTCGCAGCTCAATAGCCTTTTTCAAATCAGTGATCCCTTCGTCCACCATCGCTCCGTATTTTTCCGTGTACTCGGTGCGCAGCGCCGGCGGCAGCGGCTGATCGTCCTTGATCTGCTTCTTGATGTTCTTCAGATTGTAATCCTTCCGCATCTCGCCGTTCGCCCGGAATGCCAGCGTCCAGTCAATTACCCCGATCCAGTAATAGGGCTCCGGATCGTTCGGGCTGATCTCGATGTGTTTCTCGTGATAAGTCTTGGACTCCTCGAATTTTTGCTCGTCAAACGGCGTTCCGGCCATTTGGAAGAGCATGGAACCGATTCCATCAATCGCCGTCAGATTCTTGGGGTCCAGCTGGAGCACGTCCTTGAATTCCGCTACAGCCTCTTCTCCCAATTTCTTGTTCTGATCGGACGGTGCTCCAGGGATGTACTGGCTCGCGTAAGCCGTGGCCAAATAGAGCCGTGCCACGAGCAGGCTGGGATCCAGATCTTTTGCCTGCTTGAAGTCTTCCACCGCCTCGTCGTACTGCCCATTCTTGAACGCGTTGACGCCCTTATTGAGCAGGTCACGGGCTTTCAATTTGCTGCAGCCGGATACTCCCACAACGAGAATCAGTAGCACTGCAAGCGCCACTGCTTTGCTGGCAAACTGAGCCGGCCGCTCTGCGGCCGTTCGCGCGCACGATGCATCAGTCATCGGAGCATCCCATCCCTGCAAGAATTCACATCGGCCCTGTGAGGGCCTTATTCCACCACATTCAGCGGGTTTGTTCCAGCTCTGGAGTCAACAAACCCACGGAAATTCCCGCGCCCCGCATTACGTCAATCACCCGGGCAACCACCGCGAATTCCAATCCCGCTCCGCCGCGGATGAAAGCCACTCTTGCTGCGCGCGCCTTGTATATTTCATCCAACCGTTCCGCCAGCCGTTCCCATTTTACCGGCTCTTCGTTGATGCGCAGCGAACCGTCGTTCTGCACCTGAATGACGATGATTCCCGGATCCGGTTCGCTCGGCCCTTGTACCGCCGGTTGCGGAACCTCCGCTTCCAGCCCTTTTTGGTGCGACGGGATGATCATAAAGATCACCAGCAGCACCAGCAGGATGTCAATCAGCGGAACCACATTCATGTCGGCAAATACGCCCGTCTTGCCGCTGCCGACCTGTATTCCCATGAGTCACCTCGCTTCCCGAACTTTCCCCGCGAGGAGGACTCCTCACCGCCTGCGAACCAATCGCCCCTTACTGTCCTGCTTCCAGTTTCGCCGTGATCAATCCGACCTTGTCAATTCCCGCGCCCTTCATGATGTCAATCGCCTTGGCCACATCCATGAAAAGAACGTCGTTGTCGCCTTTGACGAAGGCCACCTTTTCCGCCCGCTCCTTGAAAATCTGTTCCATGCGCGGCCCCAACTGGTCCCAGGTGGTGTCTTCCTGGTTGATCTTGACCTTTCCGTCCTTGGTCACCTGCACCACCACCGTCTTGTTTTCCAGCTCCTGGTTCTGCTGCTGGTTCGGATTCGGCTGCGGCACCAACGCATCCAGCCCTTTGGGAGTCAGCGGCGTGATCACCATGAAAATAATCAGGAGCACCAGCAGAATATCAATCAGCGGAACGACGTTCATCTCCGCTACGGCTCCGCCCTTGCTTTCTCCTACTTGCATCCCCATTGCGAGTCTCCTCCCGGCCCATCCCTGCGATTGGTTTGGAGCCGTTGCGCCGCGCCGGGTGGGAGCCAGCGCGGCCGCCGTTGTGCTGCAAACGAATGGTCTTGCTCTTTCCTTCTCCGCTTTTCTAATCGCCGCTTGGCGTTGAACCCGGCGGGGGCGGCGGCGGGGTTGTTGCCCGCTGAATCCTCTCGGTCAGCAATCCCAGTTGATCCACTCCCGCGGAGCGGATTTCGTCCACCACCGCGACCACGTCGCCGTATTTCGCCCGGCTGTCGCTCTTCAGGTAAACCATCTTGTCTAGTTTGTTGGAAAGCCGGTCCTTGATCTGCCCGGTCAGGTCATCCTTGCTGATCTTGTTGTTGCCCAGATAGATTCCGCCGTCACGCGTGACCGCCACGACGATGGCGTCGTCCTTGTCGGCGTCCTGCATATCCACGGCGTTGTACACCGGGACCAGGTCCACCGACTGCCCGTGCTGCAACATCGGCGTCACCACCATGAAGATGATGAGCAGCACCAACATGACGTCCGCCATAGGAATCACGTTCGGCGACGACATCTGGCTTCCAGCTACCGGCTTATACCGTCCGCTGTGACTGCCTATTCCTTCCATGGCTTGCCTTACTTCTTCGCGCCCCGGCGCAGGATAAAGTAATTAATCAGCTCCATGGACGAATTGTCCATTTCCACGTCGAAGGCTTCCACCTTGTTCGTGAAGTAGTTGTACGCCCACACCGCGGGCACCGCCACAAGCAAGCCGAGCGCCGTGGTCACGAGGGCCTCGGCGATACCGCCGGCCACCGCCGACAGACCCGAGATCTTCTGCGCCTCGATGCCTTTGAACGCGTTCAAAATGCCCATCACCGTTCCAAACAGGCCGACGAACGGCGCCGTGGACCCGATCGTTGCCAACGCGGACAGTCCCCGCTTCATTTCCGCATGCACGATCGCCACGGAACGCTCCAGCCCGCGTTTCGCCGCGTCAATCAACTCCGCGTCGGTCACCTGCTGTGAAGCGGTCTGGAACTCGCTGAGTCCCGTCGCAACCACCTTCGCAATGTGGCTCTTCTTGTTCCGTTCCGCGATCGCGATCGCCTCGTCCAGTTTGCCTTCCTTAAGTGCCCCGGCAACCTGCTGCACGAAGATGCGTGACTGTTTTCTCGCGGCGCTGTACATCAACGCCCGGTCAATCATCACGCCGAAGGAATAAATCGAGAGAATGAAAAGAACGAAAACGACGATCTTTGCCAATGTCCCCATCGTCGCCCACATGCCACGAAGGTCCCAGGTGGGTGAACCTGTTCCCTGCATGAACATGGCGGCGTAAACATACAAAGTAGCTACCATTCGTTTGCTCCTTAGTTCCGTCTGGCTCTCTGGAAAAATCCGGAAGCCAACGTAAGTGTTTGCTAAGCGTCCTGCTCGTGGCGCCCCGCATGTCCCACGACCCGCGCGGCGCCGCGTTCCCGACTACTGATTCAAAGTAAAAATCACGTCAATCGTGGTATCCACCTCGACCGGCTCTCCGTTCAGGAGCGTCGGCCGGTAGCGCCACTGCTTCACCGCATCCAATGCGGCTTGCACCAGCAATGGATGGCCGGAGATCACCTCAAGTTGCTGCACCGTCCCGTCCTTGGCGATCAGCGCATGCAACCGTACCGTGCCGGAGATGCGCGTCTGCCGCGCCAGTGGCGGGTACATTGGAGTCACTCGGTTGATCAACATCGCCGCCTGCACGTTGCCCCCGCGCGTAATGCGGGTAACCGTCGGCCTTGGCGGCGGTGGTGCTCCGCCCATTCCGCCAATCACTCCGCCGATCACTCCGCCCATTTGGCCGCCGGGCACGCCGCCGGGCACGCCGCCGCTTACCCCGAGGTTTTCCGGTTCGGCTTCTTCCTTAATAATCTTGATGTCTTTCGGGATCACCTTCGGCGCCATGAGCTGGTTGTTCTGGATCAAGTGCACCTGCGGCCTGACGTGCACGACCTGTGCCGCTGCCGGCGGGGGAGGCGGTGGCGGAGGCGGGGGTGGCGCAACCAACATCATGCCCATCATCGTCTTCGGCAGCGCTTCCGTGTAGATGAGCGGAATTAGAACCAGGATGAAAACAAAAAGACTCTGCACCGCCATGGACAACACCACTGTCCACGGCTTGTTCGTTTTCTTCCGGTTCGGACTCGAAACCACCATCTCTTCAAACATTATCCTTACCTCCTCCCGGCGGTCGCGAGGCGTCCCGTAGGCGCTTCGTTATTCCGGGTCTTGTTTCCGGCTGCGGTTCCGGCTCCTGCCGCTCCCAGCCCGCGCCAGCGATTCCACGCCACCACGAGCGGTGCTGCAATCCCAAAACTGGAGTACGTTCCTACCACAATCCCCACCACCAGGGCAAAGGAGAATGCGCGCAACACCTGCCCGCCCATGAGGAAAAGTACAAGCACGGTGAGGAATGTCAATCCGCTGGTCAAAATCGTCCGCGATAGCGTCTGGTTGATGGATTTGTTCACCACCTCCGCGAACGGCTGCTTGCGCAGCAAGCGGCTGTTTTCACGGATGCGGTCGAAAATTACGATGGTATCGTTCATCGAGTAACCCACCAGGGTCAGCAAAGCCGCGATCACCGTCAGCGAAATCTCGTAATGCAGCAATGAGAAAAATCCCAGCGTAATCAGCACGTCGTGAAAAACGGCAAGCACCGCGGCCAGCCCGTAAATGATCTTGTCAACCTGCCTCAGCAGAAACCCGACCAAGCCCTTCGAGGCCGTACCCGATGCCAGCACCACGTCCGCGCTGTGGAAGCGGAAGGCAATATATAACAGCATCCCTGCCAAAGCATAGAGGGTAACGTAGACCGCCTGGCTGCGCAGCTCCGCCCCGACTTTCGGACCCACGATTTCCACATTGCGGATCGCAAACGGTCCCAGCGTGTAGTCCTCTTTCAAGACATCAAGCACTGCCGGCGTTGTTCCAGAAACCTTCGACAAATCGTCGAAATTCGTCAGCACGCCTTCCGCGACCTTGTCCCGGTACGCCAGCAAGCTCTTGGCCAGATCGTCGTAACGGTCACCCGCGTTCGTGCTCAATCTCAAAGGATCCTTCTGAGTCAAAACTGCTGCAAGGCTCGTCGGAGTGGCCGCGTTGAAATCCGGCTTCTCCGCGTTGGCGACTTTGTACGTCGCAGCCAGCGCTTCCAGCACCTTGTTCTTGCTCTCTTCCTGTGCTTGCTCTCCCCGCTGCTCCACGAAGATCAAAACTTCCCGCGAATGTGCGGCAGAAAACCCGCTGCTGATGGTTTGAATCTCGCTGTTTCCCAACCCCTGTGCCGCCAGCCCTTTCCGCAATTCGTCCGTATTGGGCGGCTGCGCGAAAATAACGTCCACGTTCGTTCCGCCCTTGAAGTCAATCCCGTAGTACAAACCGCCGTGATGCCAGATCGACAGCCAGCCCACAATCAAAAGGATGCTGCTCAACGCATAGAAATACTTGGCCTTGGCCATCCAATGGATGTTGGGTTCTTTAAAGAACTCGATCATTCCGCCTTTACTTCCCTTCTTTAGACTCCAGCATGCTTCCGTTTGTTCCCGGTTCCATCCGGCTTGGCGAGACGATCATCCCGCCATTTTCCCCTTGCCTTGGCCCGGCAACCAATCCCACGGGAGGTTCACATCCCGTGGCCTGTGGGTCATAATAGTCCTAGTACACTCTAAATGCTCAACTCTGCCTGTCGGTCCATCTTCGCCAGGTGGTACTGGAAAATCGTCTTCGAGACATAAATCGAAGTGAACAGGTTCGCCACCAGGCCGACCACCAACGTAATCGCGAACCCCCTGATCGGACCTGTCCCGAACACGAACAGGAAAAACGCCGAAACTACTGTCGTCACGTGCGTGTCAATGATCGTCAGGAATGCCTTTTCAAAACCCGCGTCCACCGCCGACGCCGCTGACTTGCCGTACCTCAGCTCTTCTCGTATCCGCTCGAACACCAGAACGTTCGAGTCCACGCCCATGCCGATGGTCAGAATCACTCCGGCGATTCCCGGCAGCGTCAGTACGGCTCCCGAGAGCGCCAGAAACGCCATTAGAATGATCAGATTCAGGAGCAAAGCCAACACCGCGTTCGCCCCCGACAACCGGTAATAAAACAGCAGAAACAGCAGCACCACAATCAAACTCAGGACCGATGCCTGCACACCGTGGCGGATCGAATCCGCTCCCAGCGAAGGACCGACGGTTCCTTCATAAAGATACTTGATGGAAGCAGGCAGCGCCCCCGCCCGCAGCACCAGCGCCAGATCGTGCGCGGATTGCTTCGTGAAATTCCCCTCGATCATTCCTTGATCTTCAATCCGCCCGTTGATGACCGGGGCCGAGTACACGCTGTGGTCCAGCACGATCGCCATCTGCTTGTGCATGTTGGCTTCGGTGAATGGGCCAAAACGCCTCGCCGCTTCTGTGGACAGCGTGAAATTCACTTGCCACTGCCCGGGATTCCGTGCGCTCGGCTCCTCGCGCACGCCATCGGGTTTCAAGTCGCGCCCGGTCACAACCGGCGTGCGGTCCACCAGATACCAGATCTCCCCCGTGTTCGCGCTCGATCCCTCGGGCGCTTCATTTCGTCCCGGAATGAGTTCCGTTCCTGCGGGAAGCACCCCTCCGGTACTGGCCAGCGCCTCCGCCTGAGTCGTAAAGGGTCCGCCCCTCACCAGCGTCAGCTCTAATTGTCCCCCCGCCTGGATGACTGCTTTCGCCCGCGCCGGATCGCCTTCACCCGGCAGCTGCACCAGGATTTCGTTGTCGTTGCGCCCATGAAGCTGGATCGTCGGCTCCGTCAATCCCAACGCGTTGATTCTGCGCGCGATGGTTTCGACGGACTGGTCCATCGTCGTTAGTTGAATCTGCGCAATGCTGCTCGGCTTCAGCGTCAAAAGAAAGCTGTTCTGTTCGCCCGCGGCCGTGGTCATGTTCCAATCGTTCCCGTAGCGCCGGGTCACCAGGTCGGAGAAATTCGAATACTGCGAGGGGTCCACGTTGCGCACCAGGATATGCGTGTCATCCACCCGGCGGATTTCGTCTGTGTGAATGTTCTTTTCGGCCAATTGCGAGGTCAATCCGTCAATGGTGTCGTCCGTCTCTCTCGCAACCGCCTCTTCCACCTGCACCTGCAGGATCAGGTGCGTTCCTCCCTGCAAGTCCAGCCCGAGCTTGATCTGACGCGCAAAGTTGTCCTTGATCTGCGCGAGCGAGGTCGGAAACACCGGCATTCCGATCAGCCCGTAAATGCAAATCAGGATGACGATAACAATGAAAGCTGCTTTCCACTTTAGATTAGGGTTCATGGCTCAGACGTCTCACCAGCGCGCGGCGAAAATTCGCGGAGCTCGCCGGGCCACTGCTTCCTGCAAGCTAATCCACCCGCCCCACGATTGCAAATAAGCTTCTCCGCTCCGCGACTGCAATAAGTTGGATGCAATTTCCGCACTGCGAAGCCGCTAGTTGGCATCGGGCTCCGCCTCAACCTGGGCGATCGCCGAGCGGGAAATGCGGATCTTCACCGCCGAAGAGCCGGTGTCAGCGATCTTCAAAATCACCGTGTCGCCGTCAATTCCGTTGATGGTTCCGTGAATGCCGCTCGTCGTAACAATCTTATCGCCGTTTTTCAGCGCCCCCAGCATCGCTTGCGTCTTTTTCCGCTGGCGCTGCTGCGGCAAAATCAGCATCACGTAAAAAATCACCATGACCACCAGCATCATGATGAGAGGGCTTCCCAAAAGGCTGGCTCCGCCCGCACTCTGCAGTAAAATTGCCCCAATCATTTCCCAGTCCTATCCAAACCTTTCGTCTGACCTTCCGGCGTTTCCGGTTTCATCCGGAAACCAATGAACACTTCTCTTTGCGGGCTGCCGGTCCGCGGTTCGCGCTGGCTGCTCGCTCACTCTCCTCAAATTGTGTGCGATCGCAGGGCGACCGGCAACCGCGAGGAAGGCCCGCCCGCCGCTCGCCGGATTCCCCGTTTATGCGGGCCCCGCAGCGTAACGCGCGTGCATCTCGGATGAGAATTTTGCTAGGTTCCCAAACTCGATAGCCTCGCGGATTTGCCGCATGATGTCAAGGTAAAAGTGGACGTTATGGTGGGTCGCCAGGATCGCCGCCGTCAGCTCGCCCGCCGCAAAAAGATGCCGCAAATACGCGCGCGTGTAGCGCCGGCAAACGCTGCAGTTGCATTTTGAATCCACAGGTCGCTGGTCCTCGGCATAGCGCGCATTCTTGATCAGCACCCGCCCTTCGCTCGTGTACAAACACGCGTGCCGCGCCGCCCGCGTCGGCAAGACGCAATCCATCATGTCAATGCCCAGCGCCACATACTCTGCAAGATGTTCTGGCTTTCCTACGCCCATCAAATATCTTGGCCGGTCTTTGGGCAATAGTGAAGTCACTTCGCCGGTCATCTCGCAGGTCACTTCATGCGGCTCGCCTACCGCCAATCCGCCTACTGCGTAGCCTGGAAAATCAATCTCCAATAGCTCTTTCGCGCTTTGCCTGCGCAAATCCGCGAACGTTGCGCCCTGCACGATGCCGAATTGCCATTGCTGCAATTCA
>DATJAD010000002.1:0-2332 GCA_035516615.1 Candidatus Acidiferrum sp. | reverse complement strand
TCCCACTGCAATTCGCAGAGATGTTTGAGCGACTCCTTATAATCGCCGTCCATGGCGATCCATTTGCAGCGTTGAGTCGCTGGATTCATCGCGTATACGCCGAGCGTCAAGTCCCCTTCGAGATGGCGGCGGATTGTCGCTGGCGCCAAGCTGAGTTGCTCGCCATTCTTGCCGGCCTTCGGCCGAAAGTAGTAATAGCGGCCACTATCCTGGTGCGGACGCTTCGATTGCAGGACGTAAGCGCGCCTGTTGACGAACAACTGCCAGTACTCTTCCACGTTAGTGGAAGTCGCCCGATGCCGCTTCGTCATGGTGGCTCCTCCTTTCGCCCTGCCCTTTGATAACCCGAATCCAAAACCTGCGCAAATGAAACGGGCCGGGCTATTGATCAGTTGGTTTTTCTCTGTTCCCACCTCCGGTTAAGCAACCACGGCCGCTGAGCGAACCGGGAAATCCGGTATGTTCGTTCCAGCACCTCGTACTCGGCCAGGCTGTAGCCGCCCCAGTTCTGGTCGTTGAAATCGACGGAGTAGAACACGCCGTTCCTCCGGTCGAAAACGTAGAGTGCTCCGGACTTCGGGTCCCCGGGGACCAAGACAAAGAACAGCGCTCCCGCCGGGAACTGGACCCAACGGACGATCTGTGCCTCGGAAACCTCCGCCAGTCCGCGGCTCGCTTGGTCGAGGCTGACGGTTCCCTCAAATCCGAGGTCTTTGAGGGTCAGGATTGGAATGGCGGTGAATGCCGCCGATTGTAGCGTTTGCATGTTAACCTCCTAAGCAGCGTTGAAACCGGATCGAATGTGGCACACAGGGTAGGACGATGAAGGTGCCCTACGCCAAAAAGTGGCAGAAGGAAACAGACAGCCTGAGGAAGATTGCCCTCGACTGCGATCTGACCGAGGAGGTGAAATGGGGCAAGCCCTGCTTCACCTACCAGAAAAAGAACGTGGCGATCATCATCCCGCTAAAGGACTCGTGCGCGCTCTCGTTCTTCAAAGGCGCCTTGCTAAAGGAATCGAAGCACATCCTCCAAAAGATCGGAGAGGCGCAGGCGGGCCGCTGGATTAAATTCTCCTCTCCCAAAGAAATTTCGGCGCTGCAGCCGATCCTGAGAAATTACATCTACGAAGCCATCCAAGTCGAGGAGTCGGGAAAAAAAGTTCCCCTAAAGAAGGTCTCGGAGTATGCGGTTCCTGAGGAGCTGGGAGCTAGGCTGGATGCGGCTCCAGAGCTGAAGGCTGCGTTCGAAGCCCTAACGCCGGGACGAAGGAAGTCGTACATTTTCCATGTCGCGCGCGCGAAGCAGGCGAAGACGCGGGCAGCGCGGGCCGAGAAGTGTGTGCCAATGATCTTAAGCGGTCGGGGATTCAGCGAGCTCACAGATTGATCCTTGCCACGTGGCATTTTCAAAAACCAAATCCGTCGTCTGATCCCCCCGAGCAGATCACGGCTAATGTTCAAGAACGGATTATGGGCACGAACACACCGCATGGTTGGGGGATGCGCGGGCGCATATATAAGGATGCGGAACATCGACTTTCTGCCAGCGGATCAACAACCCGGGGATCAACCATGCTCACCCGACGTTCCACGCTTTGCGGCCCGCGCAGCCGAATTCGCCAGTGCATCACACCGTTCGTGGTTCGGTTGGCCGGAGTGTCCACGGACGTGTACCCACGTCACCTCGTGGTAGCCAACCAGCTCATCGAGTTGCTCCCAAAGGTCCTGGTTTACGACGGCCCTACCGGAGGCGTTGCGCCATCCGTTGTTCTTCCATCGCGGGAGGAACTCGGTGATCCCGCGGCGCACATAGTCGGAGTCGGTCAGGACCGTGACTTGGCAGGTACGCTTCAGCGCCCGCAGTCCCTCGATTGCTGCGGCAAGCTCCATTCGATTGTTGGTCGCGTCCGGCACTCCTCCTTGTAACACGCGCTCATGTTCGCCGTACCGAAGGATGCACGCCCAGCCTCCCGGACCGGGATTCCCCAGGCATGAGCCGTCAATGACGATCTCAACTTCGCTCCGTTCACAAGCGGAAACGGTAGACAAACAACACCTCCTTTCCAAATCACGTCCGTATTCGGGTGCGCAGGTCGGCACGACCGGCGCACCCCGCTCCGGTTCGCGGTACAGGTCGCTGAGCAGAATTTGCAACTACTGATTTTCCTATCGGGTACGTACCAATCGCGTTCCCCGGACAGCGTCGCCAGTTGGCTTCGGAAGCTGCTCTCGTAACCGACAACTCCGGAGACATACGTTTATCCACTGACAACTGCTTGCGCAGCTTGCCACGCCGACTCGCACCACAACGCCACCGCGAACCGCAACGA
>DATJAD010000001.1:0-3835 GCA_035516615.1 Candidatus Acidiferrum sp. | reverse complement strand
TTCTTGTTCTCGCAATGCTTGTCGCCGTGGCTTCCAGTCTGACGCTGCTAGGACACGTCGAAGCCCGGCCCAGTCCTATCGGAATCGTGGTGCTAGTTGTCGCTGCTGTGGGCATGCCTTGGCTTGCACATCAAAAACGGCGGCTCTCCATGGCCACTGCCAGCGCAGCGTTGAGGGCGGATGCTGCTGAGTCGGCAGTGTGCGGTTATCTGGCCTTGATTGCCTTGGCAGGTCTAACCGTCAACGCCATTTGGGGAGTGAGATGGGCGGACCCTCTCGCTGCGCTGGCTCTGTTGCCTCTGATCGTGCGCGAGGGACGAGAAGCGATGAAGGGCAAGCCATGCTGCCACGCACTCTGAGTAGACTCCTACTTGCCTGACGTTCCCGGGTGGACCATCCATTACCGCCCAGCAAGAACCCTCGGGGCTGGCGTATTTTTTGCAATTTTCAGGGGGTGGGTAACTCCGCCTCTGCAAAACCGTTCATCCCCCGCTAATTGCCACTCAACCCCTCACATTCCCCATTCCCTGTAAAGTACTTAACAGTTAGCTTCCCTCTGTGTTACCATTCCCCATGTTTGCCGCCTGCCAGCTTCCTTCCATCTCGATAGCCTGCTATCGCTTCCCTCCGCGCCCCCTCTCACATCCCTCATCCGTAAGTCTTCCAAAATCAACACTTGTGAATTTTGCGCCTGTAAGCCCCTTTAGAATGAACACTTCCAAAAACCCTATTTTTAAGCCTCTTTACAATCAACACTTACAAAAAAAGCCGGGGGGGTACCCCCTCCTTCATTCCCTCGGACTTTCCCCAATCCATCCCATTGTGCGAGACTCCCAGAGAATCCATCAGGAGCCCCTTCCATGAAACTCTCTGAAGTCGCGCAAAAACTCGCCTGCCGCCTCGAAGGCGATCCCAACATTGAAATCGCCGGAATCTCCGGCATAGACCACGCCGGCCCCGGCCACGTCACCTTCCTCGCCAATCGCCGCTACTTCCCTCTTCTCAAGACCACCCGCGCCTCCGCCGTCCTCGTCGAGGACGGCATCGCCATCCAGCGTGAACTCAGCCTCCCGCCGCTCGCCGCGCTCCGTTCCTCGAACCCCTATCTCGCCTTCGCCCATTCCATCGAGCTCTTCTACCAGCCGCCGCAATACTCCCCCGGCATCCATCCCACCGCCGTTATCGCCAACTCCGCCCGCATCGCCCCCGGCGCCCACGTCGGCCCCTACTGTTTCGTGGACGAAGACGTCCACATCGGCCAGAACGCCGTCCTCCACAGCTTCGTCACCATCTATCGCTGCGCGCAAATTGGCGACGACTTCTTCGCCCATGCTCACGCCGTCGTCCGCGAACATTGCCGCATCGGTCACCGCGTCATACTCCAGAACGGCGTCGTCATCGGCGGCGACGGCCTCGGCTTTGCCAAACAGAAAGACGGCACCTGGTACAAAATGGTGCAATCCGGTCCCGCCGTTCTCGAGGACGACGTCGAAGTTCAGTCCAACGCTTGCGTGGACCGCGCCACCGTCGGCGAAACGCGCGTCGGCCGCGGCGCCAAGCTCGACGATCTTGTTCTTGTCGGCCACGCTTCTCAGGTTGGTCCGGATTCGATGCTTTGCGGCCAGGTCGGCCTTGCAGGCTCAACGAAAGTTGGAAAAGGCGCCATCCTCGCCGGCCAGGTTGGCACCGCCGGCCATCTCACCATTGGCGACGGCGCCGTCGTCACCGCGAAGAGCGGCATCCCCAACGATGTTCCTCCCCGTGTTCTTTTTTCCGGATATCCCGCAGTGGAAAATCGCCAGTGGCTCAAAAATGTCGCCGCGCTGAATCGTTTGCCGGAACTCCAGCGCCGCGTCTGGGAATTGGAACAGGAGGTCGCCACACTCAAGGCGCGATGACTCCGCGCAAATTTGCTTCTCGTTTTTGCTGCGTCCGTTGTCGCCGGAAGGATTTGGAGAAGGAATCAGGCTGCCCCCGGAAAGCCGATCGGCCGCTGATCCGGCGGCAATCCCGTCGCAATCGCGTCGTGCATCCGCGCATTCAATTCTTCACGTTGTTCTACCGTGTACTGCGAAGCGTCAATCGGCTCGAGAAATTCCACCACGATGGTTCCCGGATGGACGACCAGCGATTTCTTCTCCATCACGCGCTGCGCTCCGGAGCAGGCCATCGGCACCACCGGCACGCCGGCTTTGATGGCCATCACCGCCGCTCCCTTTTTGAAAGTTTGCAGCCGGCCGTCGTCGCTGCGCGTTCCTTCGGGATAGATCAAAAAAGATTGCCCCGAACGCAGAGCTTCTGTCGCCTTTTCGAGCGCGGCAACAGCGGCATCGTGCTGCGAACGGTCCACCGGAATAAACCGCGCCAACTGGAATGCCTGGCCAACAATGGGAACTTTGAAGAGCGATTTCTTCAGCAAGATCGAGATGCGCCTTGGAATCGCGCCCACGACAGCGGGCGCGTCCGCGGAACTCGTATGGTTTGCAACGAAGAGGCAAGTCGCCGATGGAATTCGCTCAATTCCTTTGATCACGATTTTCACGCCGACGGAGCGCACAAAAAACACCGTTCCTTTTACGCCCGCCCAGTAGAGAGGGTTTGGATTCCGCGAAATCACCGTGAAGATGAGCAGCGGAATTCCCACGATGATGGAATACAACGACAGAAAAATCGCGATGAAGAAAGTGCGGAGCATTTTTGCAGAGAGACTTTCGCCAATCCCGTTTCGCGAGTCAAGCCCAGAAATTTCTTCTCGTCAGCCATGCGGCTGCGATATATCGTTGGCTCAGCGAAGCAACAACTGCCCGGCAATATTCAATCAACGGCCCGCGGCGCCAGCCTGCTTTTGGGTTTCGCCTTTCAGAATGCCCTCGCGAATGCGGCGCGCTTTTTCGTTGGGGTGCGGATCTTCCGTCACCGTCCAATGCGTTTCCAGCGATTCGCCGAGCGCAAACTGGATTTCCATTTGCTGGCCGTTGCGAAGAATTCCGAGCCGCAGAGTTTCTCCTGACTTTCTTCGCGCCACCCAATACGCCGCGTATCGCGGAGGGTTCCCGCCATTCCACGAGGCGATTGTGTCGCCGGGACGCAGACCGGCATTCCATGCTGTGCTACTCGGATCCACGGATTGCGCAACCAACGCTCCGCCCGTGCCGCGATCAGCTTCAAATCCAAGCGTCGCGCGATTCACTTGCGCTTCGTTCAGTTGCAATCCGGCAAGAGCAAGAATCTGCTGGTACGGAACGGGATCAGCGCCTGCGATGTATTGTCTGAAGAAGTCCTCGAATGATCCTCCGGCGATTTTTTCGATCGACAGGCGAATGTCGAGGTTGTCGCGATACGGTCTGTGCTTTTTCGCGAATTCGTCGTTCATGTAACGCATCACGTCGTCGA
Organism: Candidatus Acidiferrum sp.; assembly: GCA_035516615.1. Classification (GTDB taxonomy): domain Bacteria; phylum Acidobacteriota; class Terriglobia; order Acidiferrales; family UBA7541; genus Acidiferrum. Next base: position 442 of record DATJAD010000001.1, on the reverse strand, counting down.
GGCTTTTCGAATTATTGGTATGGTCGCGAATCAGAATGTCCAGCAGATCGCCGAGAACCTGGCCTTTTGTGTAGTAGGAGATGCTGAAATCCGGACCGTTGTACCAGGGATATTTTTCGAGCCAGGCATCGAGCGAAGATTGCTCGACGCTTTGCCATTTGTCCGCGGGACGCGATTCGAGCGTATCAATCTGGCGGCCGAGATCGCCGTAGAAATCCTGCTTGGACCAGAGACCCGTTCGAACGAGCGTGTAGTCACCATACGTGCTGGTCACGCCTTCGGCGAACCACAGGGCGCGGGTGTACTGCTCCTTCGTGTAGTCCACAGGCTCGAGAGAGGCGGGGCGGATGCGCTTGACGTTCCAGAGATGAAAGAATTCGTGCGCCGCAACGCCGGCGAGTTGATCATCGGAGGGAACATTGATCGCCGTGCCGTCGGCGTG